>NZ_JBEFTW010000032.1:0-91576 GCF_040196095.1 Actinopolymorpha sp. B17G11 | reverse complement strand
GGTTGACGGCAAAGGTGTCGCGCACCGCACCGACCGCACCGTTGATGACAGCTGTGTCATAACCGAAGAGAAAGCCGCCGAGCGCCGCCGCCGCGGCGACCGGGGCGACCCTGCCGGTCGGCCCCGCCGGTGCACCCGGGGGTTCGGTCAGCTGCCTGGTCATGCCAGGTTCCTCCCCGTCCGGGGAGGATCGCACGCCTGAGGTGCGCCGTAGGGTACGCCGTTGGTGCCGTCCCAAGCGCCGTCCCGTCAGGCGCCGCCCCCTTCGTGCTTGCCGCGCAGCAGTTCGATCACGGCCGAGTCGTCGAGTCGGCCGAGCCCTGCCCGACGGCCCGCGAGGTAGAGCTGTTCGGCCGTGGTGGCGAGCGGTGTCGGGTAGTCGGCCGCCCGTGCCGCGTCAGTGACGAGGCCCATGTCCTTGACGAAGATGTCCAGCGCGCTCCTGGGCTGGTCGAAAGGCCCGTGCAGCATGCGTTCGCCCCGGTCGTCGAGGATGAACGACGCCGCCGCGCCGTGCCGGATGATCTCCCAGCACGCGCCCGCGTCGAGCCCGATCGCCTCGGCAAACGCCAACGCCTCAGCCGCGACCGCAATGTGTACGCCGCAAAGCAGCTGGTTGACCAGCTTCACCTTCTGGCCGTCTCCCGCCGTCGGACCGGCGAGGGGCGCCCGGCTGGCGAGGACGTCGAGCAGCGGTTGTACGCGGGTCACAGCGGCCTCGGGTCCGCTCACCATCGCGACGAGTTCGCCGGCCGCCGCCCGGGCGGTGCCGCCGGAGACCGGTGCGTCGACCAGCTCCACGCCGCGCTTGCGCTCGGCGAGCCGGTGTGCCCACGACCGCACCGCCGCGGGGCCGACCGTGGCAAGGACGAGTACGACCGAACCGGCTGCGAGTGCCGCTGCCGCGCCGCCGCCGGCCTGGCCCGTGCCCGCAACATCGCCGTCGCCGTCGCCGTTGCCGAAGAGCACGGACTCGGCCTGGTCTGGCGTCGCGACCATGATCGCCAGCACCTCCGCCCCGTCGGCCACGGCGGCGGCTGAGGTTCCGGTGCGTACGCCCGCGTCCGCGAGGGCCTCGGCGCGAGCGGGGTCGATGTCATACGCCGTCACGTGGTGCCCCGCCGCCGCCAGGCATGACGCCATCGGTGACCCCATCGCACCCAGCCCGACCCATCCGACGTCTGTCATGTGCACCTCTTCTCGTGTGGCGTCGCGCTTGTGTGGCGCATTTCCTACGGCTTCGCGGTTCGCGGGCTCACCTGCTCCCGCGCAGGGTGTCGACGACCTCGGCGAGCGTGTTCTCATCGCCGACGTTGCCGGCGAAGACGACGTACGGAACCTCGATGACCTCGGGTGCGGCCCGCAGCGGCCGCCACACCGACACCATCCCGTCGAACAGTTGGCCGGCCACCTCGGCGCGGCGGATCTCCAGCGCCCGCACCGCGACGTCGTGGGACGTGATGCCACCCTTCGCGACGTACCACGCCGGCGCGGCGGCTGCCCGCGCACCGCGTACGACGTCCACGACCGCGGCGGACACGGTGCGGGCGATGTCGAGGCTGGAGAGCGCGTCGTGACCGCGGCTGAGCGTACGGCTGGTGGCGAGGAGGACGTCGGCATTCTGCAGCGCGGTGACCACCCGCGCGGTGACCGTGGCGACGTGGCCGTCACGACGCGTCGGGTCGATGACAGCCGTGACGTCCAGTTCCACCTCTTTGAACCCCCCGCGCCCACGGGCCGCCGCCACCTGACGACTGGTCAGGCCGACATGGGAGCCGACGACCACGAGACCGTGGGACGTCGCGGTGGGATGGGTGGCGTTCGGGCCGGCCTTGCGCCCGGCATCCCGGAGTTGCGCGGATGTCAGCGGAGGTTGCGGATCGAGTCCGGTGAGCGCGCGGACGAACGACGGCGCCGTGCGGTGGAGAAACGACCGGCCGGCCGCTTCGGCGTCGAGCAGTCCGAGGACGACCACGTCGAGGTCGGCGTCCTCGAGGCAGTTGACGACGACGAACGCCCCGTCGCTCACGGCGGTCAGGACTTCTGCGACCCTCGCCGGTCCGCCCAGCCGGATGTCCTCGATGCTGAGGCTGTGCACGTCTGCCGGGCGTACTGTGCCGGCGCTCTTCTCCGCCACCCACTCGCACAGGTTCGACGCGCTGTAGCCGAACGTCGCGTCCCGTGCGTACTCGGTCTCGCCGACGGGCAGGAGCTCCCCGCCGACCCGTGCCCAGTGGACGTCGCCGGCCGTACAGCGGCCCGCGTCGAAGTAGGCGGGTACGACGAGTACGCCGTCGTAACCACGGCCGGTCACCTCCCGGCGGGCTTCCGTCAGGGCACCGACCTCGGCCCTGAGGTGCCCGCGCAGGGTCGAGTCGCTGCGGCTGACGATCTCCACGGGTGCGCCGAGCCGCGCGGCAAGGTGGTGGAGGCGACGGCCGATCGCGGCGTTCAGCGTCGCCGCCTCCGGCTCGGGCATGCTGCGGCTGTTGGTGAGCAGGAACGCGCAGGAGCCGGGTGCGTCGAGCGCCGAGGCGAACTCGGTGTCTTCCAGGACTGTCACCACGGCGACGCCGTGCATGTTCTGCGAGCCGGTCGGGTCGTCGTCGATGACCGCGATCCGGCGGCCGTGCTTGGCGTGTGAGGCGCGGATCCGCTGGCGGGCACCGGGCTCGATCCTTGGCGGTGGGAGGTCCGCGAAGCCGTGTGTTGCCGGGATGGTCCCGCCGGTTGACCCGCTCGCCGCCACGCCCTACGCCTCCCAGCCCGCATCGCCCGGTCTGCTCGCGTCCAGGGGCAGTATGTCCCGGCGCCGGGGGTCCGGCGCCAGGTTCTGTCCACCGCCAGCCACCACCCACGCCCGCCACCGTCCACGCCCGGCACCGTCCACGCCCGGCACCGTCCACCGCCAGGTCTCCGGTCCAGCGCCGGGTCTCCGGTCCAGCGCCGGCGGCCACGTTCCCGACGCCGGGCGACGGTTGTGAGACCAGAGAAGAGTCCATGATCATGCGCGAGAAAGCGGGGTCAGCGCCGGTAGAAACCCCTGGTTTCCCGCGCATGATCATGAAAGCGTCAGCTCCTCCTCGCGGGTCAGGCTGCCAGGGAACGAGGGAGGAGGTGGGTCTCCCAGCCGTGGTCGAGCTCGGCCGGGACCCCCGGATCCCCTCGTGCCACCAAGGCGTCGCGGATCCGCAGGAGCGTGAGGTGTGGCGAATGAAAGATGTCCTCTGACGTCAGCACGATGACGCGCCAGCCAAGCTCGCGGAGCAGGTCGCGGGTGGTCAGGTCCCTTCGCCACTTGCCTCGGAGTTTGTGGTGGAGCTCTCCGTCGTACTCGATCGCGATGCGTTGAGCCCGATACCGCAAGTCGACTGTCGCCACCCACTGGCCGTCGTCGTCAAGGACGGGCGAGCCAGGATCCGGAGATGGCAGCCCGGCGAGGACGATCAGCAAACGGACCCGCGTCTCCATCGGAGAGTCGACCCGTGGCCGTGCCAGGGCGGCGACTTTCCGGGCGAGCACGATCCCTCGACGGCCAGTCGCCGAACCCGTGACATCGGCGAGCGCCTCCGTCGTCGTGAATCCGCGTCGCACCATGGCGTCGGCCAGGATGGTCAGGTCGACCAGCGACAGTTGGCTGGCGAGATCGAGGAAGGTCCGCTCGGGCGTGGTGACCGGGAAACCATCGAAGTTCCGTGCCGGCACGGCCGGCGACTGGTGAGTCACGACGCCGGCGACAGCCCGCCTGGATTCGTGGCGCGGGAGAGCGACGTGCAGAGGAGGTACGCCTACGCCCGGGATTGGCAGGTGCATGACCTGCGCCGCCGTCTGGTGGCTGAACACGGCGGACTCCGGCAAGACCAGCCGGGCGGCCGCGAGTCGGAGGCCGAGCGTGTCCGGCACGTCGGCGCCGACATAGACCGATCGAAGTACGCGGCGAAAGCGCCCGCTGCGGAGGCTGTCCGCGGACAGGCCGTGCCGCCGCGCATCGAGGAGTCGAAACGGTTGGCCACGCAACGCGGGCGGAAGGTGGGGAGGACTGGGCACGCGGATGATCTTCCCTCCGCCCACCGACATCTCCGTCGCAAGTTGGCGGGATCGGCCGGCACTCATGATCATGCGCGGGAATGCGGTGGTCAGCGCCGGTAGAAACCACCGGTTTCCCGCGCATGATCATTGCCGAGGCCGACGGAACCGGGTCCCGGCAGTAGCTCGAGTCGGCCGGTGCAGCGTCGGCCGGTGCCGCAGCGGCCAGTGCCGCGTCGGCCAGTGCAGCGTCGGCCAGTGCAGCGTCGGCCAGTGCGGCCGGGCCAGGCCCTACGCGTCGGGGTTGATGTCGTGTCGGCGCAGCAGGTCCCGGAGGCGGGAGACCTCGGAGGCAAGGCGTTCTGTCTCGGCCCGGAGCCGGTCGTTGTCGTCGAGCATCGCCATTGTCTCGCGCAGGATCAGGTTTCGCCGTCCGCCGGGCTTGTCGGACCCGAGTACGGACTCGCGCACCATATCGGCAACACTTTCCTCCCATGCCGTCTCCAGCGCCGTTTCCATACCACTGGGAGGAACGGTGCCGCGGTGGGCCTCGAGGCGCTCGAGGACCTTCGCGCGGGCGGCGTCGAGGCTGACGCCGAGCTTCACCAGCGCCTGCATGGCGACGCCCTCCCCTTCACGGATCAGGCCGAGCAGAACATGTTCGGTGCCGATGTAGTTGGTGCCGAGCTGGATCGACTCACGGAGGGCGAGCTCGAGCACCTTCTTCGCTCGTGGCGTGAACGGAATGTGCCCGCCCGGTGCGTGCTTGCCCCGCCCGACGATCTCCTCGACCTGGGCACGGACGGCTTCCGTCGTGATGCCGAGGCTCTCGAGCGCCTTGACGGCCACGCCCTCGCCCTCGTGGGTGAGGCCCAGAAGGATGTGCTCGGTGCCGATGTAGTTGTGGTTGAGCATCCGGGCCTCTTCCTGGGCCAGGACGGTTGCCCGCCTTGCGCGGTCGGTGAACCTCTCGAACATCCCGCCACGTCTCCCCTCGGTTGTCCGTACGGCATGAACCTGCGGATCGAACTCGCCCAGCTCGGCCGGACTCATCCTCGATTCCGTGCCCGTGCGAGGACGGCCGGTACGAAGTGGCCGCAGCAGCGCGCGAAGCTGGTTGTCCACGCGCGCGATGCGCCGTTTCGTGATGTCCTCGGACGACGCTCCGGCGGCGATCGAGTCGAGGAGTCGGTTGACGCCGGCGACGTCGTCGAGGTCGAGGTCCCATCCGTTCAGGGCGAGGAACTGCAGCGTCGTCGCGAGCGCGATGCGGCGGTTGCGCCGCGGGTACGGACGTCGCCGAACGAGGCCGACAAGCAGACTCGCCGCAGCGGGTACGGCGCCTGCTCCGGTGTGCGGTGCTCGCGCATCCACGAGCGTCTCTTCGACACCGTCGACGTCTGCCAGCTCGACGATCGTCTCGGACGAGCACCCGAGTACGTGTGCGGCGATGGCCAGCGCGGCCGGCAGGTCGAGGTGGATCACTCGTCGTCCTCCCGCAGCAGATCGAGCGTGCGCTGGTGCCGCGCCAGGCTCTCCTCGAGCAGGGCGGCGAAGCGCTTGTCGGTGCGGCGTTGCTGGACGAGTTCGGCGATCGCTTCGCGGGCGAGGTCGGACACCGAGCGACCTTCGACCTCGGCGATCGCCTGGAGTCGCTCCGCCAGCTCGGGATCGAGCCGGAGCAGCATGTTCTTTGTCGCCTTGACCATAGATAGCAAGATATCACGCTATCGATCCGGCGAGGGAGACCAATTCTCCGGCGGGAGTGGGCGGGTGTCCTCCTGCGGCGGAGTCCGGGGCGCGGCCCTGCGTTCGAGGCGCATCTCGACGACGTTGTAGCCCGCCACCGCCAACAGAAGAGACAGGGCGAGCGAGAACCCGTACCGGGTGTCGACGAGCCCGTCCGCGACGTCGGCCGGTACGTCGGAGTCCCGCAGCTTGGCGATCAGGTGGTCCTGAGCGACGGCCTGGTTGGCGATGAGCAGGACGACCGCGACGCACGCGACGACGCCGCGGACGAGCGGTGAGACCCTCGGCCGGGCAACCAGGGCGACGCCGCCGGCGACGACGAGGACAGTGAGCAGGGCCAGTGCCTGGATCGCGACGGGCTCGGCGTTCTCGTCCGGCGAAGGCTGGTCCGGCGGCAACCGGGGCGGATCAGATCCCGCCTCGCCCGGCTTCCCGGTCGTGATGTGCGGCTTGCCACCGATGACGAAGTCCCACCCGGTGTAGTCGGCGGTCATCACTCCGGTCTCCGCCTCACAGGAGACCGTGACAAAGGGGAACGAAAAGCAGACCAGAACAAGCGCGAACCCGATCGGACTGGCGAGCCGTCGCCATTGCCGCCCTCGCGACCCGAACCTCGCCATCTCGCACCGACTCCCCTCGGCCCTGCCCGGCAGTTCCACCACGCTGCAGCTGGAGTCCCGATCCCCACCGGACCGGACCGATCCCTGCCGAAGGGCGCCAGCCTATGCAATCTGGGCAGTTGAGCAGGCTTTCGATGTAGACCGCGACCTATCCGCAGAGACCTTCTACGATTGGACGATGGCCAACAGGGACGCCGGCACGGCGCCCGGCCAGAAGGCTTCTCACATGCTCGCGCAAGGCCGACTTGACGGGCCCGCGGGGCATGAGGTCGTTCCTGTTCTCAGGGGAATCCTCCTGTCCGCCTGCCAACTGGCCGGCGCAAGCTTCGGGGTGGTCCTGCTGGGTGACTCCGACCATGACGTCACCGATGTCGTCTCTGTCGGCGTTCTCGAGCAGGAGCTCGGCGTCCTGCCGGGGACGCCGGAGTCGAAGACGTACCTCGCGGGCCTCCTGGCCGCGCCACAACCACTGCTGCGCAACGACATCTGCGCGCACCGAGCCGGCCACAGCGTCCCGCCGCAGCATCCGGTCATGACGAGGCTGCTCGGTGCCCCGTTCTCCCTGCGTGACGGTTCGGACGGATATCTCTACGTGGCGAAAGCAGGCGAGGGGCAGGAGTTCTCGCCCACAGACGCCCACAACGTCATGACCCTCGCGGCAGCCGCTGGACTCGCCGTCGACACGGACAGCCTGACCAGCAACCAGCCCCGGCAGCTCCGCTGGCTCGATGCCATCACGGAGCTGTTGCACCTCCTGCACGGAGAGATCGGACGGGAGGAGGGACTCCAGGGTGTTGCCGAGCTGCTGAAGGAGGCCGCCGCCGCGGACACGAGCGTGATCGCGTTGGTCGACCCCGTGGACGAGGAGGGGCAGGTGATCGTCGAAGCCGCCGCTGGTCTTGGCGCCGACCTGATGTCCGGTGCGCGCCTGCCACGCACGCACTTCCTCGCCGAGGCCATGGACTCCGGCCGGCCGATCGTGAGCGAGGACATCCGCAAGAACGTACATTTCACCCCGCCGGCGGCATGGGTGCAAACGCTGTCGGTCCTCGGACCGGGCCTCTTTCTTCCCCTGACCACGCCGAGCAAGGTACTCGGGGCGATGTTCGTCTCGTGGCGACGTGACTCCGCCATGGGTGACGATGCCGCCCGCGTGTCGACGTTGGCGATCCCCTTCGCACGCGCGGCCGCTCTCGTGCTCCAGCAGCACGAGACCCACCGGATCCGGAGCCGCCAGCAACGGTGGATGGAGGCCGCCGGGGACATCACCCGGTTGCTGCTCGACGAGGTGGACCCGCACGAGGTGATGACCCGGGTGACGCGGAAGATCCGGGAGATCTCCGGTGCGGCCTACGCCGCGGTCGCCCTGACCGATCGCGTCGGCCCGCAGGACACGGTGGTCTTCGACATCATCGACGGCCTGGGCCTGGAGCATGCGTCCGGCACGAGGGTGCCGTGCCCGAGTCCGCTGGCCGGGGTGCTCGAGTCGGGCCAGCCGGTCATTGCCCCCGACATCGTCCGCGACCCGCGCTACCAGCCGCCTCCGGCGTGGCGGGAGGCGCTCTCCGTGCTCGGTCTGACCATGTTCATGCCTCTCAAGACGCCCCACGAGATCCTGGGTGCACTCATCGTCGGTTGGCGGCGGGGATCGCCGGAAGAGCGGACGGCAAGGAACGACGCGCCGCTGATGGAGACCTTCGCCGCCGAGGTGGCCCTGTCGTTGCAGCGGGTCCGCGGGAACGAGGATCGCGACCGGCGGCAAGCCTGGCTTGACGCGTGCACGGAGCTGACCCGGCGGCTGGCTGGTGAGGTCGAGCAGGACGTGACCCTACGCCGGATGGTCCGGTTGCTCCGGAAGGTCTCCGGCGCCGACTTCGGCGCCATCATCCTGCCCGACCCGAGGGCAGACGACAGCGCCTCGCTGCTGATCCTCGAGGGGTACGGCGAGCAGCACTACTCGCATCATCGGATCTCGGGCGGCGGCCTGGTGGCGGACGCCATCGAGTCGGGCCGTGCCCTCGTGAGCGAGGACTTCACCCAGGAGGAGGGCTACGATCCCCCTCCCGACATGGCGGACCGGCTGGCCGCGATCGGGCTGGGCATGATCATTCCGCTGACCGCATCGGGCGAGGTCCTGGGGGCGTTGTTCGCCGGGTGGCGCCGCGGATCTCCCCATGAGCGCTCCGCCAAGCGGGAGGTGGCACTGGTGGAGACCTTCGCCGACCAGGCCGCGCTCGCGTTGCAGCGGGGCCGCGTTCAGGGCGGCCAGGACCGCAGTGAACGCTGGCTCGAGGCGACCGCGGAGATGGCGCGGCTGCTGATCGGCCAGGTCGACCGTGACGAGGCGGTCTCTCTGGTGATCTCCGAGCTACGCGAGGTCTCCGGAGCCGACTTCGCCGGCGTCATCGTCGTCGACCCCACCGAACCCACGATCCTGCGGGTCGTGGACTTCCACGGCCCGGGCATTCTGCCCGTCTCACCCGACGCGTGGATCCCACGCGCCGGCCTCGTGGCCCGGGTCATCGCGACCGGCCGGCGGATCGTCAGCCACGACTACCCTCACGTGGCCGGCCACGATCCTCCCCCGGAGTGGCGGAAGGCCCTCTCGGAGATCGGTCTCGGCATGGTCATGCCCCTCGTCGCGGCCGCCGAGGAGGAGGTCATGGGGGTGTTGTTCGCCGGCTGGCGTCGCGGTTCGGCAGATGAGCGCGCGGCCAGGAACGAGGCGCAGGAGGTGCAGACCTTCGCCGACCTCGCCGCCCTCGCCCTCCAGCGGGTCCGGGCCCAGGACGACAGGGAGCGACTGCACCTGCTCGAGGATCACGAGCTGATCGCCCACAACCTGCACGACGCCGTGCTGCAACGCCTGTTCGCCGTGGGGCTTCGCCTGCACAGCGCCGCCGCGGCGAGCACCGAGCCAGCGGTGCAGGATCGCGTACGCGAGGCGATCGATGACCTCGACGTCACGACCGACCGAGTGCGTTGGACGATCGAACGGCTCTCCGGCGACGGGTTGGACTCCGCCGGGTAGGTCCCGGACTCCAGCTCGCCCACGGAGCAACATTCACGACAACCGGCCGTACCGGCGCAGGGTGAACGTGTTGAGCAGGGCGGAGAGTACGAGGACGACGCCCAAGGCGAGGAGCTGGTACTGGCTGCCTTCGGATCCCTCGAACGCGAGCAACAGCCCGGCGTTGAGCCAGGTCACCAACAGCGCGGCGACGACCACACCGCCGACCGTCCCGACGCCACCCTGGATCGCCACACCGCCGAGAACCGCGATGGTGATGGCGGGCAGGGCCATGCCGTTGCCGACCGTGCCGGCGTCCGGCCGCGCGGACGCGAACTGGGCCACCGTGACCACGGCCACGATCCCGGCGAGCAGGCCGGCGCCTGCGTAGGCCGTGAAGCGCACGCGCGGCACCGAGAGGGAGGCGAACGTCGCCGCCACGTCGTTCGTACCGACGGCGTAGAGCTTCCTGCCGTACGTCGCGCGGTTGACCACCAACCACATCAGCACGAGGCAGGGCAACAGGATCGTGAAGACCTGGCGGGGTACGAACAGACCGCCCAGCTCGACCGGCCGGCCCAGTCCGGACAGGTCCTGCACCGGCCGGTTGGAGATGGGCGCGTTGTCGTTGCTGACAAGGGCGATCGAGGAGTACGCATAGTAGGTCGCGAGCGTCGCGATCAACGGCGGCACGCGGACGTACGCCGTCAAGAAGCCGTTGACAGCGCCCAGCAGCGTACCGACGGCCAGACACACCGCCACAGACGTCAGCAGAGGCAGGCCCCACACGCCGACACAGAAGCCGAACACCATCCCCGCCAGGCTGACGATCGCGCCCACCGACAGGTCGATCCCGCCGCGTCCCGACACGATGACGAGCAGCTCGGCGAGCGCCAACAGGCACAGCGGTACTAAGGATTCCAGGGCCGAGGCGAGGTAGCCGGCGTCGTATGGCGCGACGAGGTAGAGGTTCGCGTCCAGCGCCATGAACCATCCGGCCACCACCACGAGCAGGACGGTCAACAGCACGACGCGTTCGGTGAGGACGTACTCCGCCAGGCGGCCGGGCCAGGTGTGTCGCCGGCGATGCGTCGCCGTCGCCGCGGGCGTCATCGTGCCTCCCTCCGCCGCCGGGCGCGTACCAGGTCCACGCCGACCGCCACGAGGATGAAGATCCCGACGAAGAGCGTGGTCAGCTCGCTGCGCCAGCCGAGGAGGGTCACCGCGCTGGTGACGGTGCCGACGAGGAGAGCGCCGAGCATGGTGCCGAGGACGGTGCCACGCCCGCCGACGATGCTGGTGCCGCCGATGACGACGGCCGCGATCACCTGCAGCTCGAGCCCTTCTCCCGCGTTCTGGCTGACCAGGCCGCCGCTGCCGATGAGGACGCAGCCGGCCAGTCCGACCAGCGCACCGGTGAGGACGTACGCGAAGACCTGTCGCCTCCGCACCCGCACGCCCACGAGGCGGGCCGCCAACGCGTTGCCGCCGATCGCGTAGAGGTGGCGGCCGGTCGGCCACGACCGCATGTACCACCACATCACGGCGGCGAGGACCGCGGCGGCGAGCCAGGCGTTCGGCACACCGGCGACCCTTCCGGCGGCACCACCACCGGCGAACGCCAGCGTGTCCGGTACGCCGGTGACCTGGCGGTTGTCGAAGATCCGCAGGGCGACGAAGCGGAAGATGTTCAGGGTCGCGAACGTCACGATGATCGGATGGATCCGGCCGAACGCGACCAGCCCGCCGTTGACCAGGCCCAGCAACGCCCCCAGCGCGACGGCGATGCCCACCGCGGCCGGCGCCGGGATGCCGACGTCGCGGATCAGCTTGGCGACCACGACCATGACGACCGCGACCGCACTACCCACCGAGACGTCGATGCCGGCCGTCACGATGACCGCCGTCATCCCGATTCCGATCAAGGCGATCGGCGCGACGTTGAACAGGATCGCCCGCAGGTTCGAGCCGGTGAAGAACGTGTCGGTGGCGAACCCGAGCGCCAACCACAACACGGCGATCACGGCAAGGAGCGCGACCTCCTGACCTTCGATCCGCCGGGCCGCAGCGCGCGGTCGGAGCCGAACCGCGACCGTCGTCATGGGTCCACCCCCTCGCGAGGCGCCCAGGCCATGGGTGCCGTCATGGCCGCGGCCATGGGCGCCGTCATGCGTCCACGCTCGGCAAATGACCACGCTGAGCATGGCTCTCGGTGAAGGCACCCACCGCGGCGGCGAGCACGTCGGCCTGCCGTGCGCCCCGGGCGAACTCCGCCACGATCCGGCCCTGGCGTACGACGAGAATCCGGGCGGCGAGCCGCAGTACCTCGAGGAGATCGCTCGACACCACGACAGTCGCCATGCCCGCGGCCGCCAACTCCGCGACGATCGCGTAGATCTCCTCCTTCGCGCCCACGTCGACGCCCTGGGTCGGTTCCTCGAGGAGCAGCACCTGTGGGGACCGGACCAGCTGGCGGGCGATCAGCGTCTTCTGCTGGTTGCCGCCGGACAGCGCGGCCACCGGCGTCTGCGGTCCGCGGGCGCGGATGCGGAGCCGGTCGATGAGCTCACGGGCGACGCGGTTCTCGCGCCCGCGGTCGAGCCAGCCGGGCAGCCGGGACAGGTGCCGCAGGTGCGCGCTGGACAGGTTGAACGCGATCGACTTCGACGCGAACATCCCTTGCACGGAACGGTTTCCGGGCAGCATGGCGATGCCCGCCCGGGCGGCGGCACGTGGAGACTTCAGGCGTACGACCCGACCGGCGACCGCGACCTCGCCCTCGTCGGCGGGATCGACGCCGAACAGCGACCGGGCGATGTCACCGGTGCCGGAACCGACGAGACCGTAGAGCGCCACGATCTCGCCGGCGGCCACGGAAAGGTCGACGCCCTCGAAGCGCCCGGCCCGACCCAACGCACGGACCCGCAGTACCGGCGCCGACGCTGCCGATTGCTCGCCGTCCTCCGTTCCTCCGTCCTGGCCGGCGTCCTCCTGCGCGGTTTCCTCGTCCTCGACGTCGGGGACTGTCGCCAGCTCGTGACCGACCATCAGCTCGGCGACCACGCGCACCGCCAGGTCCTCGGTCGACCGACTGGCGACCACCCGACCGTCGCGCAGCACCGTCACCCGGTCACTGATCCGGCTCAGCTCGTCGAGCCGGTGGCTGATGTAGATGATCCCCATGCCCGCGTCCCGGAGATTGCGTACGACGTCGAAAAGGACGTCGATCTCACGGCCGGTGACGATCGCGGACGGCTCGTCGAGGATGAGGATGCGGGCGTCGTGGGCGAACGCCTTCGCGATCGACACCAGCTGCTGCTCGGCCACCGGGAGGTCGGCCACGCGGACGCCGGCGATGGCGGGGTCGACACCGAGCTGCCGCAGGAGTTCGGTGACCCGGTGCCGCTGCGTCGGCCAGTCCACGCGCCCGATCCGGCCACGCCGTCGACCCCAGTGGTCGGCGCCACGTGGGCTCGCGTCGCCGCGGCGGATCTCCCTTCCCAGGAAGACGTTCTCGGCAACGGTGAGCTCCCCGAACAGGTGCGGTTCCTGGTAGACCGTCGCCACGCCGGCACGAATCGCCGCCTGGGTGCTACCGCCGGCGAGGGGTAGGCCGTCGACCACGACCGAGCCGGCGTCCGCGCGTTCGGCTCCAGAAATGATCTTGATCAGGGTGGACTTGCCGGCACCGTTCTCGCCGACGAGTGCGTGGACCTCGCCACCGCGGACGTCGAAGTCGACGCGGCGCAGTGCATGCACGCCGCCGTAGCGCTTGGCGATGCCGGACAACCGCAGCAGCGCCTCGTCCGGTTCGGCCTCATGCCCACTTTCCTGGTCCAACGCGGGGTCCTGGTCGAAGGCGGGGTCCTGGTCCGGCTCGATGGCGTCCATGGCGTACCGGCCGGTTCAGTAGTCGTAGTCGCCGGCGTTGTCCTTGGTGATCAGCAGCGGATCACCGAGCAGGAGCATCCTGTCGTCAGGGAACCACTGCGCGTCCGGCACCGCGTCGGACAGCTCGCTGGTCGCGGACAGGTCCTCGCCCTTGCTCACCTTCAGCCCGGCCCAGGCGGTGAGGTAGCCGAGCCGCTCGACATCCCAGAGCACCGAGGTCGACGACGACCCGTCGGCCAGATAGCCCTCCATCCCCTGCGGGGTGCCGAGCCCGACGGTGAAGACCTTGCCGATCCTGCCGTTCTCGCGTACCGCCTTGGCCACTGCGGGAGCCGACGACGTGCACTGGCCGACCAGCCCGGTGAGGTCGGGGTGGGCGTTCATCAGATCCTTCGCCATCGACACGGCGCGCGGTTCGTCCTCACCGGCGTACACCACGTCGACGAGTTCGAGCTCCGGGTACTTCTCCGCCGCAACCTTCTTCTCCACCTCGATCCAGGAGTTCAGGTTCGCGGCGGTCTGTCCGCAGGACACGATCGCGAACTTGCCCTTCTCGCCCATGGCCGCGGCGAGCGAATCGATGATGGCGGTGCCGATGCCGTCGGCGGTGGCCTGGTTGACGAACACCTCGCGGACCGAGTTGGGCGCGTCGGTGTCCGACGTCATCACGTGGATGCCACGGTCCTTCGCCTGTTGGAGGACGGGCGCGAGCGAGTCCGGGTCGTTCGGCGCGACCACGAGGACGTCCACCCGCTGCTGGATCAGGGACTTCACGATGTCGGTCTGGGCGCCCGGATCGGCCGTCGTCCCGCCCTTGTAGATCCAGCGCAGGCCGAGCTCCTTCGCGGCCTTCTCGCCGCCGGCGTTCATCGCCTCGAAGTACGGGATGCCCTGCAGCTTCGGCACGAACGCGACGCTCACCTTGTCCGCTCCCCCGGAATCCCCGGAGGTCGTGGTGTCCGTCTTCTTCGTACACCCGGCCAGTGCCGCTGCCATCACAAGCGCCGCGACCATGGACAGCACCAGCGCCGTGCGAGATCTGCGTCCACGCATCGTCTGACATCTCCTCCACTGATCAGCCGTCAAAGGGCCAGCCGTCACCAGGGCACGCCGGGTCCAGGCAGCGCAGGGTCCAGGCAGCGCAAGGTCCACGATCGCAACCAAGCCGCTACCGTGCGAGGTTTTCGGACAAACCGGTCCGCTTGCGGTCCAATCGGGCGCTCGGCTCCGCGGGGTCCCCCAGGTCAGGTGCGCAGCTTCGCCACCGTGACGACGATGGCCACCGAGAAGTCGGCCGCGAAGGCGCGTGGGCTGTCATACCCGATCGCCGCGAGTCGGTCGCCGTACTTCTCGACGTACGCCGGAATGGTGTCGAGGCCCGGGTAGGACGGGTCGGCAACCGCCTCACCCTCGAGCCGGATCACGTCCCACCCGAGGCGGGTGTCGTCGAGGCCGAGCGCGACGTACGGATGGGCTGCGAGATTGCGCAGCTTCGGTGTGCGCGGCCTGCTGTAGATGAGGATCTCGTCGCCGGTCCAGAGGTACCAGATGGGCACGCAGTCGGGCCGTCCGCTCGGGCGCACGGTCGTGAACCAGGCGATGACGTCGTCCCGCAGTCGCTCCTCGACCTCCGCTCGCCGCTCGGGCGTGAGCCCCTCCAGGATGTCCATCGCGGTCTCCTTCACACCTTGGTTGTCCACCCACGACAGGCTGGCGCGTCAAGTGCACTTCAGGTCAAGGGCGGTGGTGAGGACCAGGAGCGTGACCGCCTGAGCCTCGGAAGCTGCCCGCTATTGTCGGCCGGAGTCTGACGCCCCCGATCCGAGAGGAAGCGCCCGCGCCGTGCCCACACTCCCAGACGCCGACTCTTCCGCTGGCGATTCGCTCGTCGGCGATCCTTCCGCCGTCGGTTCTTCCGCCGTCGGTTCCGCCGTCGGTTCCGCCGCCGAAGTCTGGTTGGCGAAGGCGTACGTCGAACCGGCGGTCCACACGCTGCGTCCGGACTACCGCGCACTCCTCGTCCTCGCGGAGGGTCTCGTCCCCGGGCCCAGCGACGACGTGAGCGACCGGCTGCTGGCCGCCGCCACCGCGAAGGCGCGGCAACGGCTGGGCGATGGTGGTGTCGACGGGGACCTCCACGTCGCCGCGTGGCGGGAGGCGTTCCGCTCCTTCGGCGCCAAGCCGAAGCGGACCCGGTCCAGCGTCGAGGCGCTCCTGCGACGGCTCGACGACGGCCTGCCCCGCATCGACCGGCTGACCGACACCTACAACGCCGTCTCGATCGCGGATGCGGTGCCGGTCGGCGGCGAGGACATCGACCACTACGAAGGGCCCCTGCGGCTGGTCCGGGCGACGGGCGAGGAGTCGTTCGACACCGTTGACAAGGGCGAGCCCGCCGTGGACCACCCCAACCCCGGCGAAGTGGTCTGGCGCGACGACGCGGGCGTCACCTGTCGGCGCTGGAACTGGCGGCAGTGCGTCCGTACCCGGCTCACCGGGACTACGACGCGGGCCGTTTTCGTGCTCGACGCACTGGCGCCGATGGACGACGATGCCGTCCACGCCGCCGGTGCGGCGCTCGCCGAGGCCCTGCGGACCACCAGCCCGGACGTACGCCTGACATCGCGGCTGCTCGCCCACGTCGCGACCTGAACCCCCCACCCATCCGGACTACGGGGAGCTACGGGGTTCCGGTGAGCAGGTCGCGGATGGCCTGGACGTAGCGTTCCTGACCGGATTGCGAACGTACGAAGGCCCGCCCTTCCTCGCTCTGGCGCCGGTACAGCGTCGGGTTCTCGCAGAGCCGCCGGACCAGCGCCACGACGTCGCGGGCGAAGCAGTAGAGCGCGCCGTCGCCGAACGTCTCGGCGTACGCGTGCGGGAGGACGGCCACGGCACCACTCGCCATCGCCTCGAGGATCGCCCGGTAGGGCGCGCCGACGCGGGCCGGATGTGGGAAGTAGACGAAGAAGTCGATGCCGGCCAGGAACTGCCTGGGATCGATGTCGCCGTCCGGGCGTACGTCCCAGTTCGGCGGCGGCTCTGCCAGGCCGAGGATGCCGAGCGGCACGTCGGCGCCGCCGAGGATGCGGACGTCGACGCCTGAGTTCTCGCCGTCGACCGGATAGCAGCGCAGCAGCGACTCGCGGGACCGCGGCCACTCCAGAGCGTCACCGCCGACATGGCGCCCGATCACCGGGCGCGGGTTCTGCACAGAGTCCCTCGGCGACCACCACGCGTCGGCGTCCACGAACGGCGGAAGATCCCACCCGGCCAGGGAGTCGGCGGGAGCGAGTGGAGCGAGCTGCCGCCGGAGGTCCGCTGCCTGCGGAACCCAGATCGCATCCTTGCCGAACAGGTCCCGGACGTTCGCGTCACTGCGGGTCAGCTCGTAACGGTGGTGTGAGCCGTCCGAGGCGTACGGCGCCCCGTCGACCATGATCGCCACCCGTTCGGCGCGCAGGCGTACCGGTCCGCCCGGTGCGAACTGGAGGACTTCCGGGTCACCGATGACGAGCACTCCGACGTCCGCGTCCTCCTCGAGCGCGATCTGGTCCACCGTCGCTTCGTTGAGGAACGCCTGCACCGGTTCGCACGGGCCGAGCATGGCGGCGGTCATCCCCCGCATGGCCTCGAGCGGGACGACCGCCACCCGGAACCCCTGCGCCAACAGGGCTCGAGCCTCCTCGAGCAAGGCGCGTTGCCGCGAGCCGTGCTGCCGCCAGTCGCCGGCGAACGCGACGTCGTACCGGACCGCGCCCGTCTCCCGCCGCGACCTGAAGTCGCGCGGCACCGGAAAGGCACGTGCCAGACCCCCCGCGATGACGAACGGACTCGCCTCGCCGTTCGCGATGTCCCGGTGCCAGTGGGCGTAGGCATGCCGGTACGCCCGCCGTGCCGGCGCGTGCCAGCCCGGGCGGAAGTCGCTCCGCGAGAGGGACGCCGTACGCCGTCGTACGACCGCGAGGGGCGCGGGGTCGATGTCGGTGACCCGTTCACCGAACACGGTGAGCAGCCGCTGGAAGTGCTCGGAGTCCGCCGCCTTGCGTACCGGGTCGAAGTAGCCGACGCGATCCGTCACCTCGCCGCGCCGGAACATCAGCGAGGAGCTGTTGGGACGCGTCGGGAGATAGCCGAGCTGGTTGAACTCGAGCTGGTCCGAGACGCGGACACACGTACTCCTCGTCGCCAGCAGGTGCTCCTGCGCGATGAGCGGCTCGACCTGGCGCTGGATCCGCCGCGGATGCGACCAGTCGTCGGAGTCCTGGAACGTCACGAACTCCCCGCGGGCGAGGTCGAGGCCTGTGTTGCGGGCGGGATAGGTGCCGCGGTTGGCGACCTCGCGAACGATCTTGATCCGTTCGTCCACGCCCTCCCAGCGGTCGAGTGCGGTCTGCCGGTCCTGCGGTGAGCCGTCGTCGACGATCACCAGCTCGAGGGACCGCCACGACTGTTCGAGGATCGACCGGACGGCGACGTCGAGCCCGTTGTCCGGACAGTACGTCGTCATCACCACGGAGACGAGCGGACCACTGAACACGCGTTCGCGCGCGCGGGCGTACAACCGGTCGAACGGAGCGACACGGCCCGCGGGTGCGAGCTCGATCGGCTCGAGACCTTCCCGGGCCAGGAGGCCATTGACGACGGCGAGCCAGGCCCTCTCGTCTCCCACCACCGAACCGGCGAACGGATTGACCAGGTCGGCCTCGACATAAGGTCGGACGGCTGGACCGAGATTCGCCCGATCGATGAGCGTGTCCACCCGCGAATGGTGACCCATCTCGAACATCAGTTGCAGATAGACAAGACAGTGCACCGGCTTCCACATGCTCGACCCGTCCAGCCAGTCCGCGATTTCATACATCGTCGCCGCGTTGAGCTGGTCGAGCTTCGAGCCAGGTTGCAGTGCGGTCACCCGCGCCATGCTCAACAACCAGGAGACGTCGAGGCGCTCCAGAATCCGCAGGTGTGCCTTTCTGCGTACGGGTTCGCGACAACCCTCGAGCAGGGACTCGAATTCGGCGTAGGTGTACTCACCGCCGGTCGCCGCGAATGCGAGGACGTCGCGCAACTGCGTCGAACCCGTGCGCAGGCAGGTCTCCTCCATCGCCCGGTGCCCACGGGTCTCGGCGAGCATCGCCGTGGTCCAGACACTTCCACCGACAGCACCGTACGGCGTTTCCGCCGTGGCCGCCTTCGCGAAACTTGCCGGCGCCCGGGAACGCCCCGCGCGAATGAGATACCGCACGCCTCGAAAGGAAACGACAGCCAACGCGAGAACGGCGACATGAAGGGACACGAGCCCGCCGACCAACAGCGTCCATTCATGGCGGAACAAACCTGTGAGAGCCACCGAGGTCGCTGATACCGCAAGGACGATGACAAGCCACTGGAAAACGGACAACCTGCGCCGGCCGTGCAGATAAGGCTGAAGGCGACGCCAAGCGGCGCGGGCGACCCTGACCATGCGTTCCCTCGAGTGCGCGCGGCCGGCACGACCCAGGTGGACGTCTCATAAATTCCCCGTCATCGGGTCCCACAAACGACGCCAGCTGCTCACGAACGCAGCCTCGATCATGAAGGTGATCATGTTCGTGATCATGTTCGTGATCATGATGGACAACCCGCAGCACGTGATCCGGCGCCGTCACCTGCGCCAGACATCCCTCGTCATGGGACAGAAGACCATGCTGCGGTGGGCCGTCCCGACGATGGAGACTTCCCGCTGCACAAGGAGATGGACGCACTGACGACAGCGGAGTTCGACGCCTTGCTGGCGGAAAAGCAGTTGAAATCCGTCGCGCCGCTGCCGATGATCGGTGGCTTGGTACTGGTGTTCGCCGGCTCCCTCCACCTACCCACGCGGCCGACACGATGGGCGTGGTGTGCTCTGAGCATCCTGCTGGCCGCCATCATGGTCTTCGTCCTCGACCTTCTCGTCGGGGTCGCTGGGGCTCTGGTTCGGCGACATCAACGCGCTACGTGACAGCCGCCTGCGTGTCGACTCGTCTTGTCGGCCGGGCCGCGTGACCTACTCCCCTGTCGAACCGTGGCCGGTTGAAGCCTCGCCGCGCATAGCTGAAAGGAACCTCTTCCATGACCGTCGACGACGATGTGTCGTCAACCAACACCGCGCGTACTCCGGCCCGAGGCCGCGGACTGTCCTCCTGTCGGACTGGCGATTCGGCGTGACGTCCGACGCGAGCGCGAGCACGTGATCGCCATGGCCACGACAGTTCGACACTCCCCCGACCGTGACCACGGGCCACCCCGCGTGCGGCAGGTCAGCTACTGCTGGCGACTCCGCGGACTCATGAGCGCCCACGGCATGGTCGCCGCGACCGAGCTCCAACCGCCGCTGGCCGCCCGCGGCATCCGCATCTCAGCCGTCGCGGCGTGGCGGCTCGTCACCCATCCGCCGACCAGGCTCTCACTCCCGGTCCTCGCCGCGCTGTGCGACATCTTCGAGTGCACCCCGGCCGACCTGATCCAGACCTCCGCGGTGGACTCCCGACGTACGCGTACGTAACGGAAGCCGGTCAGTCGACGCGCCAGATCAACGCCGGCGCGCGGACCGACGCGAACACCGGCCCGCCGCGCCCGCCGGTGAGGTCGAGGTCGGCGACGAGCGTGCGGCCGCCTTCGAGCGCCGACTCGACCAGCGGCTCTTCGATCGTCAGGAGCTGCAGCTTGATCCGCCCTCCACCGGCGACGCTGGTCCAGCCGTCGTCGGTGTCCCGGCCCCAGTTGAGGTAGAGGAACCGCTCACCTTTGCGCCCGAAGACGTACGGACCGCGATAGTCCAGACCGTCGGTCCGGCGTACGGCATCGACCGTGAGCTCGAACGCCGCCGCAGGCTCGGTGGTGGGCGTCACCGACACGACCTCCTTGGCCTTGCTGAGCCCGAGGTGCGGCACATCGTGCGCGCGGCACCAGTCGCTCGGCATGTTCCGTCCCAGAATTCTGATCGACAGGTCGGTCATGGCTGCAGCCCTCGTTTCGAACTCCGGCCAAGAAGGCCGTCGCTCCGGTCAGGTGGCGTGGGTATGCGGAACTCACCGATGGCACTGGCCCGAGCGAGCCGCTTGCGCGCCGCCATCGCCACCCCCGGTCGCTCCCGGACATGGCCGCGATTGTACGGACGACGCCGCAGCCATGCCGCCGAACGCCAACTCCCTCAGATCAGCCGACCCAGCGGAAGCGAGCACCCCGTCGGTGCGGGGCTTATTGCCTAGCTCGGCAGAACGTACGCGCGCACAAACCACGTCCCGACATTGGCGCGGTGGACGTGCCCAGCGATGGCCCGGTCGCCCTCCACAGCCATGACGGCGTGGACGTGGACGGCGCCATCCGTGATCTCGCCCGTACCGCTGAGCTCAGCGGGTAGGGCGTAGTCAGTCAGTGTGTCCTTGGTCGCGTCATCCGCGGGCATCGTGCTAACTGTGAAGCTATCGACCGCGCCGATCAGGGACACGACAGCACCGCTGGCGATGCCTCGGTCCTTGGCCTCCCGCGTCAGCGTCTCCAGGAGTTCAGCGTTGCGTACCTCGATGACGTGCATGGGCGGGACTCTAGCGAAGCTGTGGCGCGAGATCCTGGAGGATGCGGGCTGAGCACCATCGCGCTCCGGAGTCCTTCGGGTTAAGGACCTCAGAGGCCAGTCGCGAAGGAAGCTAGCGCGCTCGGGTAACGAGAGGGGGTCAGCGGCCAACCGTGCCGCGTCCGTCCAGTCCATCGCGCATACGCGGGACAGGACCGCAGTCATGTAGAGGTCTCGGGCCTCGTCGTCGTGTTGTAGGACGCGTGCCACGTCCGCCGCGGAGTCCTGCCCAGGGAGCTTGGCGAGAATGCCGGCGGCGTTGACACGGAGCACGGGCTCCGAGCCATCGAACATCCATCGGCGAAGTTGAACGACGCCGGGGGAGTCGACGAGCGAAGCCACAACCATGTCGCATCCGTGCGTGGTCTGGACGGTCTTCAGTGCTTCGGCATCGCGGCCGGCGACGCTAGCCGCCATGTCTGCGGCCAGGCTTCCGTGAGCCGCCGTCAGGGCGGCCAATGAGAGAAAATCACGGCTCCGCACGCGGTCCAGTCTAGCTTCAGCGGTCAGAACATCTGATGAGACGCCAGTCAAACGAGCTATCGCCTCTAGCCACGCCCGGGACGGGATTACCTTCCCCCGCTCCCACCTGCTCACGTCCTCGTGGGTCAGCGTCGGGCGGCCGGACTCCTCGCACAACATCAGCGCCAGGTGGCCCTGAGACCATCCTCGGCTAGCGCGCAAGTCGCGGATCAGACCCCCGACCGACATGGATCAAGCATAGGCCGGCGGCCGAAGATGCCCCTAGCCATGCTCCTCCGGTTGCGTGTCGGTCTGGCAAGCATCGGTACGTGGCTCGGTAGTCGGTCTGGCTGCTCCTCGCTCTGTCCCGGGCGGTCCCGGCCTCTGCGCCACTCTCAAGAGCGGACACGGCGGTCCGGAGGCGGGTCGCCGTGTCTTTCACGCGGAGGAAGGGCGACATGCGCTGGAGGCTCGGGCTATTCGTTGTCTTCTTCGTACTGGGCATCTCGGTGGCTACGGCGGTGCGGTTCTCGTGAGCGATGGCATCCACCCGCTGGACTCCGGCCGGCTTGACTGGATCTGGGCAGGCGACCTCACGGATCAGGGATATACCGCCCATGACCTCGAAACGACCGCGCGCGTCCTGTCTCGTATCTGCCCGATGTGTCATGCCGGCGTCGGCGAGTGGTGCAGAACGGTCGCGGGAAACGTGCTGGCGTCACTGGACCTTCAGCACGTGACTCGTAGGGACCTGTCCGGCGGTTGCTGGGGGCCGACCTATGGTGCGCCAGCACGGGGCACCCTAGGCAAGTCGTTGTAGTGGGCCAGAGAACCCGGCCGTTGGTACCTGACAACCTGCCCCAGGGCGCCGGCGAGCGGTTAGCCGAGGACTGCCGCACCGTCGGTCGATGCGGCCGGTGCCCCGGGCACGGTCTCCTCAGGGAGTACGGCCGACCCGTTCGGCGAGCTGGGCTGGTCGAACTGGGTGCGGTACAGCTCTTCGTACCGCCCTCCCGCCGCGAGCAGCTCGGTGTGGGTACCGCGCTCCACGATCCGGCCCTCCTCGACCACCAGGATGAGGTCGGCCGCACGGACCGTGGACAGCCGGTGCGCGATCACCACGGCGGTACGGCCGGCGAGCGCCTCCCCCAGCGCCGCCTGGACAGCGGCCTCCGATGTCGAGTCGAGGTGGGCGGTCGCCTCGTCGAGGATCACCACCCGTGGCCGGGCAAGCAGGAGTCGGGCGATGGTCAGTCGCTGGCGTTCGCCGCCGGAGAGCCGGTAGCCGCGTTCGCCCACCACCGTGTCGAGCCCCTCGGGCATGGCGGTGATGAGCTCGTCGAGGCGGGCCCGCCGCAGGACGTCCCAGACCTCGTCCTCGGTGGCCTCGGGGCGGGCCAGGAGCAGGTTCGCGCGTACGGACTCATGGAACAGGTGACCGTCCTGGGTCACCATCCCCAGCGTGTCGCGGATCGAGTCGGCGGTCAGATCACGGACGTCCACCCCTGACAGGCGTACGGCCCCCTCCTCGACGTCGTAGAGCCGCGGGACGAGCTGCGCGATCGTCGACTTGCCGGCACCGGAGGAGCCGACCAGCGCCACCATCTGTCCCGCCTCGGCACGGAACGACACGTCGTGCAGCACCTCGACACCGCCGCGCTGGTCCAGCTTCGCGACCTCCTCGAGGGAGGCGAGCGACACCTTGTCCGCCGACGGGTAACCGAAGTGGACCCCATCGAACTCCACCGACACGGGACCGTCGGGCACCTTCCGCGCGCCGGCCTTCTCCGCGATCAGTGGCTTCAGGTCGAGGACCTCGAAGACCCGCTCGAAGCTCACCAGGGCGCTCATCACCTCGACACGGGCGCTGGCGAGTGCGGTGAGCGGTGCGTACAGCCGGGTGAGCAGCAGGGCGAGTGCGACCACGGCGCCGGGATCGAGCTGTCCGCGCAGTGCGTAGAACCCGCCGACGCCGTAGACCACGGCGAGCGCGAGGGCGGAGACGAGGGTCAGCGCGGTGATGAAGATCGTCTGCACCATGGCCGTGCGTACGCCGATGTCGCGAACCCGCCTGGCCCGCTGGGCGAACTCGGCGGACTCCCGCGACGGCCGGCCGAACAGCTTGACCAGCGTGGCGCCGGGTGCTGAGAACCGCTCCGTCATCTGCGTACCCATCGCGGCGTTGTGGTTGGCCGCTTCGCGTTCGAGCCGGGCCAGGCGGGTGCCCATCCGTCGGGCGGGAAGGACGAACACCGGCAGGAGTACGAGAGAGATCAGGGTGATCTGCCACGACAGCCCGAGCATCACCACAAGGGTGAGGACGAGTGTCACGAGGTTGCTCACCACGCCGGACAGCGTGTCGCTGAACGCCCGTTGGGCGCCGATGACGTCGTTGTTGAGCCGGCTGACGAGGGCGCCGGTGCGGGTGCGGGTGAAGAACGCGATTGGCATCCGCTGGACGTGGTCGAACACTGCCGTGCGCAGGTCGAGGATGAGACCCTCACCGATGCGGGCCGAGAGCCACCGCGTCGCCAGCCCGAGTCCGGCCTCGGCGACGGCGATGGCGGCGATGAGGCCGGCCAGTCCGAGCACCAGGGTGATCGACCGGCCCTGGAAGATCGCGTTGACGACCCGGCCGGCGAGCACGGGCGTCGCCACCGCCAGCGTCGCGGTCACGATGCTGAGCACCAGGAACCGCACCAGCTGGGCACGGTGCGGGCGGGCGAATCCACCGATCCGGCGCAGCGTCGCACGGGAGAACGGGCGTCGGTCGTCCTGTGCGTTCATCGCGTGGTAAAGCGACATCCACGCGGTGACTTCCATGTCCATGCGTACTCCACCTGTCGGGTTCTGCGTTGATCTTCGAACTGCTGGTCTCGGACTACTGCTACCTGGGCTGTTGTCGGACCGCTGCTGTCGGACCGCTGGGCGGTCTGCTCGCTACTCGTACCTGCTCTGACCGCCTGGACTAGCGAAAGTCATCGGCGTGGTCGATCGCCCACTGACGGTAGGTGAGAGCCGGCGCTCCTGTGAGGTCTTCGACCGCTGAGGTGACCTGTTCGGGTGCCGTCACCATCTCGGCGTGGGCGTGCAGCATGCCATCGACCACCGACACCGGCCATCCGTCCGCGAGGTACTGGGCCCGGGCGTCCTCGGAGGAGATCTCCTCGAAGCGCAGCGACCGGCCGATGGCGCCACCGACGATGCGGACCCGTTCGCGGGTGGTGAGCGTCTCGGGGCCCGTCAGGACGTAAGTCTTCCCGCGGTGGTCCGGGTGGGTCAGCGTGTGGGCGGCGACGGCGGCGATGTCCCGCTCGTGGATGACCGACCTGCCGGCGTCGCCGAACGGAGCCCGTACGACGCCTTCCTCATGGATCTGCACCGCCCACCCGAGATCGTTGCTCGCGAACCCTCCAGCCCGCAGGAAGGTCCACTCCGGTCCGTCCGGTCCGTCCAGTCCGGCGTCCTCGATAAGCCGCTCGAGGTCGGCGTGAAACTGCGTGATGGGGTCGGACTGGCGCGCACGTTCCCTTCGAACGCCCGAAGCGGACAGATAGACGACCCTGCGGACTCGATTCTTGACGAGCGCCTCGAGCACGCCTGGCGCGGCGTCGGCGGTGAGGAACGGCCAGACCAGGAACGCCGCCGATACGCCCTCCAGGCTGCCGGCGAAAGTCTCCGGCGCGGACAGGTCACCCTCCACGACACTCGCGCCGGCCGGCAACCCGGCAGCGTCCGGGTGGCGGGTCAGTGCGCGGACGCTGACACCGGCGTCGAGCAGCTGCGTGACGACGTTTCGTCCCACCTTGCCGGTCGCGCCCGTCACCAGGATCGTGGAGTCTGCCGTCATCGTTCCTGCCCTTCCCCGCTGGCGGGATCTGGTACCCGCGCTCGGAACCGTCCGTGCGTGCAGCCTCGACAGTAGAACCTCAACCATTCTTGAGGTCAAGGTCGCGGATTCAGGGCCCAGGCATCCGATGCGGAGAAGTGGTTGGCCCAGGGACGCCTCAGTTGACCACTACTCCGCAGTGGATGATGTCCGGCCGCCGATCGCTTGCGCCATCGCCCGGTCGAGCCGCGGGGCGAGCGAACGTGCGTAGGTCGCCGTGATGTGGTGAGCGTCCCGCCAGACGATCATGGTCCCGATCACGGGGGCGCATCGCGGCGCCGGGCAGACGTCGTCGGTCAGGTCGACGAGGTCCACGCCGGCGAGCCCCTCGGCGGCACGGATCTGGTCGTCGGTGGACATCGCCATCGCATGCTCCCTGGGTACCGCACACGCGGCAAGGTCCCGAGGATGCGCGGAGAGGCAGTCGGGTACGTCGATGTTCACCCTCGGCGTGTTCCGGATGACGACGAGCGGCACACCCGCCGCGCGGACCGCCTGCCAACTCCGCCGCAGCCCGGAGACGTACGCCGGCCGGCTGGCCCGTGGGTCGAGGATCGACCCGCCGCGTACGACCTGATAGTTGGTGTCGCTGCTCGTCACCACCAGGTCCGGCCGGTCGGGGCCGGTGAGCCGGTGGCGGAGCTTGGCGTTCCAGGCGGTGCAGGCGCGGTACGGAACGGCCGGCTCGCCGACTCCGACCTCGACGTCGAAGAATCCGCAGGCCGACTTCGTGTAGGTCTCCAGCCGCCACCCGTGGCGTGTCGCGACGGCTGCGAGGGCCGGCTGCCACTGAGCCGCGTGGGAGTCGCCGGCGAGAACCATCACCTTGTCCGACCCCAGATCGCCGTACGCACAGAACTGCAGCTCCGCGCTCGGCTGGTCCTGATGGCACTGCGGGCGGTAGATCGGGCCCTTGTCCTCGCGTGCCTTCAGGGGGTCGAGGGTGATCGAGGTCGGCTCGTCCTGCGGCGGATGCTTCGCGGTCGGACGTTTGCTGGACTCGGCGAGCGCCTGCGTCGCCGGTCTACTTCCGGCACTCGCGGTGACCTGCGGCGGAGGCGGGACAGCCGCGTGGACAATCACAGCGCCGGCCACTCCAGCCGCCGTGCACGCCGCCCCCATCAGCAACGCGCGCCGGGGCACGGCGACCAGGCGGCCCGAACGCCGCACCGGCGCCTCGACCAGCCGGTTGGTCAGCCACGCCGGCGCGAACGAGAAGCTGGCGACAAGGATCCCTTCGACGACCGACAGCGCGCCCCAGGCCGCCTCGGCGGCGACGAGCAGCGGCCAGTGCCAGAGATAGAGGGAGTACGACAGAGCCCCGACCGCGCGCATCGGGGCGACGGACAGGAACCGCCCGACGCCTCTCCCGTATCCCTCCACCCCACCAGTCCCCGCCGCGTCGCCGCCACGCCCCGCCAGACCGGCCATGACCACCAGGGCGGCGCCGACCGTGGGCAGTAGCGCGGCGTACCCCGGAAACAGCGTCGAGGAGCCGTAGGCCAACGCCGCGACCACGATCGCGGATACCCCCAGCCATCCCGCCCAGACCATGGCCGCCCGAGGCAACCGGCTCAGCCGGACGGCCCCGATCGCGAGGGCCGCGCCGATGGCGAGCTCCCATGCGCGCGTGGTCGACACGAAGTACGCCCGCCCCGGCTCCACCTGCGTGAGGCTGACCGACCACACCAGCGACGGCAGGGCGACGATCGCGAGGCCCGCGAGCAGGGTGCGGTCGAGCGACCATCCCGTACGCCGGTGCCACCAGACCAGCGCCAGCAACACCAGCGGCCACACCAGATAGAACTGCTCCTCGACCGCGAGGGACCAGAAGTGTTGGACCGGGCTCGACGCCTGCTCCGACGCCATGTAGTCGACGGCCTGGTCGGCGAGGCGCCAGTTGACCGCATACAGCGCGCTGGCCGCCAGGTCGCCCCCGACCCCGCTCCACCGGATCGGAGGGAGCACTGCCACGGTGAGCCCAGCGACGGCTGCGAGCACGACCGCGGCAGCCGGGAGCAGCCGCCTCGCCCGCCGCGCATAGAACCTCGCCAGGCTGAGCCGACCGGTCGTACGCACCTCCCTGACGATCAGGCCGGTGATCAGGAACCCGGAGATCACGAAGAAGACGTCGACGCCGACGAATCCGCCAGGGACCGCTGGGACCCCGGCGTGGAACACCAGGACGAGGAGGACGGCGAGACCCCGTAGCCCTTCGATGTCCCCCCGGAAACCGGACGTTGCCCGCTGCGTCTCCCGGTGTTGCGCGTTCCTCATCTCCCGGTGCCGCGCATCCCTCATCCGGAGTGGCGCGTCCGCGTCCCGGTGGTGTGCGTCGTTCATCGGACGGTGAGGATGTGCTCGCCCCGCGGCACGAGCTCGCCGATCACGGGAGCGCCGGGGATCTCGCCGGCGAGGAGCAGTCCGCCCGAGGTCTGGGCGTCGGCGAGCAGGAACGCCTCGTCGGCATCGACGCCGCGCAGGTCGGCATGGGGTGCCACCCAGTCGAGGTTGCGCTTCGTACCGCCGCTGACGTAACCGTCGCGGACCGCCTCCCGCGCACCCGCCAGATAGGGCACGGCGGCCGCGTTTACGACCGCGCTCACGCCACTGGCCCGCGCGAGCTTGTAGAGGTGGCCCAGGAGACCGAAGCCGGTGACGTCGGTACCGGCGCGGACGCCGCCTCCTACCGCCGCCTGTGCGGCGGCCGCGTTGAGCGTGGTCATGGTCGCCACCGCTTCGTCGCACCGTTCGCCGGTCGCCTTGTGCCGGGAGTTGAGTACGCCGATGCCGAGGGGCTTGGTGAGGGTCAGCGGCTGGCCGGGCTGAGCGGCGTCGTTGCGGATGAGAGCCGCCGGATCGACGAGCCCGGTGACCGCCATCCCGTACTTCGGCTCCGGGTCGTCGACACTGTGCCCACCGGCCACGTGGCAGCCCGCCTGCGCCGCTACTGCGAGACCGCCACGGAGTACCTCGGTCGCCAGCTCGAACGGAAGAACGTCACGGGGCCAGCCCAGCAGGTTGAGCGCGACGACCGGCCAGCCGCCCATCGCGTAGACGTCGGAGAGCGCGTTGGCGGCGGCGATCCGGCCCCAGTCGTACGCGTCGTCGACGACGGGCGTGAAGAAGTCGGTCGTCGCGACGATCGCGAGGCCGTCCTGGACGCGGACCACCGCGGCGTCGTCGCCGGAGTCGAGACCCACCAGCAGCTCCCCCGGCGGTTCAGCGCCGCCGCTGGCCCCAGCACCACCACCCCCGAGCCCACCGCCCGCAAGACCACCGCCCGCAAGGCCGGCAACGATCTCCTCCAGCTCGCCGGGAGGGATCTTGCAGGCACACCCGCCGCCGTGGGCGTACTGCGTCAGCCGGATCGCCTGAGTCGCCGTCATGCCCCACCTGTCCGTTCGATGTCCCCACCTGTCCGTTCGATGTCCGCTGACAAACACCCCCCGGCCGGGGCGCGTATGCGACGAGCCGCCCACCTCCGCCTGCCAGGATGACGTACATGCTCCGAGGAGGCGTCTCCGGCCTGGTGGCCGGCACGGTCTTCAACACCGATGAGCGGCAGGATCTGTCGCTGGCGGGTTCGATTCCCGTCCGCCTCCGCCACGTCACCCAGCGTCATACCCCGAGTGGCACTGCGCCCACCCAACCGCGACACGCGACCCACCCTGACCGCGATGACTGACCCGCGCCGACGCATCCCCGCCACCGGTCTGGTGCTCGACGACCCCCGGGTCGCCGGGGCCGTCGAAGCCCTGGGCCGGCCGGCGGTGAAGGCGACGGTCACCGAGGTACAGCGCCGGGCCCGGGCGGGCCAGGTGGCGCCGGAGGACGTCGTCGACGTCGTCCTCGCCGCGCTCCCACGACACACCAC
Organism: Actinopolymorpha sp. B17G11; assembly: GCF_040196095.1. Classification (NCBI taxonomy): domain Bacteria; kingdom Bacillati; phylum Actinomycetota; class Actinomycetes; order Propionibacteriales; family Actinopolymorphaceae; genus Actinopolymorpha; species Actinopolymorpha sp. B17G11. The sequence goes on along the minus strand of NZ_JBEFTW010000032.1, from coordinate 62,452 downwards.
CTCCCTGCGTACGGTCATCAACGCCACCGGCGTGATCGTCCACACGAACCTCGGTCGGGCCGCGCTCTCGGCCGCCGCCCGCGAGGCGCTCCAGGTCGCGGCGGGACCGACGAACGTGGAGTTCGACCTGGCGACCGGCGCGCGCGCCCGGCGGGGCAGGGGCGCTCTCGACGCGCTCGCCGATGCCGTACCCGAAGCCGGCGGCGTCCACATCGTCAACAACAATGCCGCCGCGCTGCTGCTGGCCGCGATGACCTTGGCCGGTACGAACGGTGAGATCCTGCTCAGCCGCGGCGAGTTCGTCGAGATCGGTGACGGGTTCCGGATCCCGGAACTGCTCGCGGCGAGCGGAGTCCACATCCGCGAGGTCGGTACGACGAACCGCACGACGCTCGACGACTATCGCCGGGCGATCGGGCCACGGACGGGTTTCGTCCTCCGGATCCATCCGTCGAACTTCGTCATCACCGGGTTCACCGCCGCGCCGACCGTGGACGAGCTGGCGACTCTCGACGTCCCGGTGGTCGTCGACATCGGCTCCGGGCTGCTGCGGCCGCACCCGCGGCTGCCCGACGAGCCCGACGCGTCGAGCACGCTACGAGCTGGGGCGACCCTGGTGACCGCGAGCGGCGACAAGCTGCTCGGCGGTCCGCAGGCGGGCCTGCTCCTGGGCGCGGCCGAGGTCGTCGAGAAGCTGCGGCGGCATCCGGCGGCGCGGGCGTTCCGGGTCGACAAGCTCACCCTCGCCGCGCTCGAGGCGACCCTGCGTGGTCCCGCTCCTCCGGTGGTGGCGGCGCTGGACGCCGATCCCGACGACCTGCGGGCCCGCGCCGTGTGGCTCGCGCGCAGCGTCACCGACAGCGGGATCGCGGTCGACGTGGTGTCGTGCGTGTCGGTCGTCGGTGGTGGCGGCGCGCCGGAGGTTGAGCTGGCGAGCTGGGGCCTCGGCGTCCCCGCGGACTGGGCGGCGCCGTTGCGGCTCGGCGACCCGCCGGTGGTCGGCCGGGTGTGGCGGGACCGCTGCGTCCTCGATCTGCGTACCGTCCCCGACGACGCCGACAACCACCTCCTCGGCGCCGTGAAGGCGGCCCACGCACGGTGTACGTCGTAGCGACCGCCGGTCACGTCGACCACGGCAAGTCGACGCTGGTCCGGCGGCTGACCGGGATGGAGCCCGACCGGTGGGCCGAGGAACGCCGCCGCGGGCTCACGATCGACCTCGGCTTCGCGTGGATGACGCTGCCGGACGGCGGGGAGTTGGCGTTCGTCGACGTACCAGGGCACGAGCGGTTCGTGTCCAACATGCTGGCCGGCGTGGGACCGGCACCGGCGTGCGTGTTCGTCGTCGCGGCCGACGAGGGGTGGCAGCCGCAGTCCGCCGAACACCTTGCCGCGCTCGACGCGCTCGGCGTCCGGCACGGCCTGCTGGTGGTCACCAGGTCCGACCTCGCCGACCCCGAGCCGGCACGGGTGGAGGCCTTGGCGCGGCTGGCGGAGACGACCCTCGGCAGGGTGCCGTCAGTCACGGTGAGCGGTGAGACCGGCGCCGGCATGGACGGGTTGGAGCGCGCCCTCGTCGAGCTGACCGAGAGGCTGCCGTGCGCGGATCCCGATGCGGACGTACGCCTGTGGGTCGATCGGGTGTTCAGCGTGCGCGGTGCGGGGACCGTCGTGACCGGCACGCTGGGCGCCGGGACGTTGCGAGTGGGCGACGAGTTGGAGCTGGCCTCGGCGGATCCCGACCGCGGTCGGGATCGGGCGCGGGTTCGGGCGCGCGTTCGGCTGCGGGGGTTGCAGGCGCTGGGGCGGGACTCCACCGGGGTGGCAGCAGTGGCACGGGTCGCGGTCAACCTGCGGGGCGTGGAGCGGTCCGAGGTGGGCCGGGGCGCCGCGCTCCTCACGCCCGAGTCGTGGCTCGCCACCGAGGTCGTCGACGTCACCCTGCGGTACGCCGACGGTGGAGAGCGTTCCGACCCCAGCGGACCTGGCGCCATCGCCGAACGCCTCGTCCTCCACGTCGGCTCGGCCGCCGTGCCTGTGCGGGTACGGGCGTTCGACGCGACGACGGCACGGCTCTCCCTGGCGCGCCCGCTCCCCCTGCGTACCGGCGACCGTGCACTCCTGCGCGATCCCGGCCGGAAGCGGGTGGTTGCCGGGGTGGTCGTCCTGGACGTACGCCCGCCGGAACTCCGTCGGCGCGGCGCCGCCCGGACCCGTGCCGCCGACCTCGCGGGTGCGATCGGACCTGCCGGTGCGGCCAATGCGGCCGGTGCCGCCAGTGCGGCCGATGCGGCCGGTACCGCCAGTGCGGCCGATGCGGCCAGCGCCGCCAGTGCGGCCGGTGCGGCCGGCGCCGCCAGTGCGGCAGCGCGGGCTGCCGGCGTACCAGCACTCCGCTTCGACCAGCTGGCAGCGCTCGTCCTGCGCGACGGCGGCATCGTGCGAGGACAGGAGTTCCTCGTGCGCGGGCTGCCGGCACCTACCGGAGCGACGACACCGGCCCAGGACTGGTACGCCGACGAATCCCACTGGGCGCGCCTTGTCCGCCAGGCGACCGACGTCCTGGTCACCTGGACCGCCGCGAACCCGCTCGCCGCCGGTATGCCGGCCGACGCGCTGCGCCAACGACTCGACCTGTCGCCCACCCTCCCGTCGGACCTGTTTCAAGCGCTGGTCGCGGCCGCCGGGCTCGACCTTCGTGACGGCGTCGTCCGCCGTCCAGGCGACGACGACGGCCCGGTCCTGCCGCCGCACCTGGAGAAGGCCGTCCGCGCGATCGAGGAGGACCTGGGCGCTGCGCCCTTTGCGTCGCCGGACGCGCATCGGCTCAGCGCCCTGGGAATGGGCACGCGCGAGATCGCCGCCGCCGTACGCGCCGGCCGGCTGCTGAGGATCGCCGACGGCGTCGTGCTGCTGCCGGACGCGGACGACCAGGCGCGCGCCATCCTTGCCGAGCTGCCCCAACCGTTCACTCTCAGCCAGGCGAGGATCGCGCTCGGCACGACCCGCCGTGTGGCGGTCCCCCTCCTCGAGCTCCTCGATGCGAACGGCATCACCGAACGCCTCGCCGACGGGACCCACCGCCTCCGTTGACGCTGCCGGGACACGATCGGCGGCCGGGCCACGGTCGGCGACGCGATCCGCAGTCGGGACACGATCGAGTGTGCGCAAACTGTAGGTTTCGCCGCCCAAAACCGACAGTTTGCGCACACTCACGGCTGGCGAAGCCGCACTCACGGCCGAAACGGTGCCGCGCGCCAACGATCCCCAGCCTGTGCATGCCTCCGGCACGTCCGGTCGGCTTGACGGCATGATTTCCGCCATGCCGAGAAGGGAGCTGCCCGCCGCGCTCATGGCTGGGCCGTTCCGTCTCAGCGACCTTCGTCGGTGGGGATTGCCTGACCAGCTGGTTCGGACCCGACGGTTCCGGCGCCTCTTCCACGGCGTCTACGCCTCATCCTGCCTGCCGGACACGCTGCGGCTGCGCGTCGAGGCCGCTGCCCTGATCCTGCCGGCATCGGCGGTGTTCAGCCATCACACGGCTGCCGGACTCCGCGATCTGCCCGTACCGTCCTCGTCGCACCTGCACGTCACCGTTCCGCCAGGCACCGCCGCGCCACGTGGCAACGGGATTCTCGCCCCCCGGGCATCCGTCGAGGGCGGCGCGGTCACGACATCTCGCGGCGTACGAACGACGACACCAGTCCGGACCTTCCTGGATCTGGGTAGGTCGATCGGCCTGATCGACGCCGTAGTGCTGGGCGACGCCATGGTCCGGCGAAGCCTCGCGAGCGTTGGCGAGCTTCAGGACGCCGCGAGCCGCGCCTCGGGGCGAGGTTCGTCAGCGATCCGGACAGCGGCTCCGCTCGTCCGCGGGAGAGTCGACTCACCGATGGAGACCCGGGTGCGACTTCTGCTCGCCCTCGCCGGACTGCCCGAACCGGAGCCGGGCGTCGAGGTGCTCGACGACCATCGGTGGTCGCCACGGTCGACCTCGCCTACGCCGTGCAACGGATCGCGATCGAATACGACGGTGACCTGCACCGGGTCAGCAAACGCAAGTGGCGTCACGATGTGACCGGCCGCGAGCTGCTGCGCGACCTGGGTTGGAACGTCATCCTGGTCACAGCCGACGACATCTACGTACGACCGCACTACACGCTCGAGCGGGTACACGCGGCCCTGGTCAGGCGCGACCACCCGGACGTCCCGCCCGCACTCGACGAACGGTGGCGGGACTACTTCCGGCCTCGCGGACACCTCACCGATCACTGGTAGGCACACCGATCATCGGCCGGCAGGGTTTGCGCCACCGGCCACCGGGAACGTGCGCTCCGGAGGAGGCGATCATGGGCGTACGACAGTGGCTGCGTCAGCTGACGATCAAGGACTGGCCCGTCTATCGACAGCTCACCGGTGCCGACCCGCTCGGCCGGGGGGTCGCGGCGATGTCGGCGAGGACCCGCAGCCTCCGCCCCCGCACCGCCGACGCCGACAAGGTGGTGAGGTCCATCTGCCCGTACTGCGCCGTCGGCTGCGGGCAGAAGGTCTATGTCAAGGACGGTGCGGTCACCCAGATCGAGGGCGATCCCGACTCGCCGATCTCGCGCGGCAGGCTGTGCCCGAAAGGTTCGGCCAGCAAGCAGCTCGTCACCAACCCGAGCCGCGTCACGAGCGTTCTCTATCGCCGTCCGTACGCAAGGGACTGGGAGCCACTGCCGCTCGAGCGCGCGATGGACATGATCGCCGAAAGGGTGCTCAAGACCCGCCGGGACTTCTGGCAGGACGAGGTTGACGGGCGCAAGGTCCGGCGGACGATGGGCATCGCCAGTCTCGGTGGCGCCACGCTGGACAACGAAGAGAACTACCTGATGAAGAAGCTCTACACCGCACTTGGAGCGATCCAGATCGAGAACCAGGCCCGTATTTGACACTCCTCCACGGTTCCCGGTCTGGGAACCTCCTTCGGTCGCGGCGGCGCCACGACGTTCCAGCAGGACCTGCAGAACTCCGACTGCATCCTCATCCAGGGTTCGAACATGGCTGAGTGCCATCCGGTCGGGTTCCAGTGGGTGATGGAGGCCAAGGCGCGGGGTGCGAAGGTCATCCACGTCGATCCGCGGTTCACCCGTACGAGTGCGGTCGCCGACCTGCACGTGCCGCTGCGGGCCGGATCGGACATCGCGTTCCTCGGCGGTCTCGTCAACTACGTCCTGCAGAACGGCCTCGAGTTCCGCGACTACCTTCTCGCCTACACGAACGCGCCCGCGATCCTGCGCGAGGACTTCCGCGACACCGAGGACCTCGACGGACTCTTCTCCGGATACGACCCGGACAGCCGGCACTACGACATCCACACCTGGATGTACGAAGGAGCCGAGGAGGTCACGGCGGCGGCCGGAGAGCGCGACGACACCTCCGTGGGCACGACACACGGCGGGCGAAGGCACCGCGAGGCGGCCCGCGCCGAGACGTACGGAAGCGGCGGCGCCGCCCTCACGGCCAAACCGAGCCTCGACCTCACGCTGGAACACGAACGCTGCGTCTACCAGGTGCTGAAGCGGCACTTCGCGCGTTACACACCGGAGGTGGTCGAGGAGACCTGCGGCATTCCGGTCGAGCAGTTTCGCCAAGTGGCGCAGGCGATCACCGAGAACTCGGGCCGTGAACGCACCACCGCCTTCTGCTACTCGGTCGGCTGGACGCAGCACACGGTCGGCGTGCAGTACATCCGTACGGCGGCGATCCTGCAGACCCTGCTCGGCAACATCGGCCGGCCGGGCGGCGGCATTCTCGCGCTGCGTGGCCACGCGAGCATCCAGGGTTCGACCGACATTCCGACCCTCTTCAACATCCTGCCGGGTTACATTCCGATGCCGTACGCGCACGAGCGGCTGGATCTCGACACGTTCGTGGCAACCGATTCCGCGCAGGCAGGATTCTGGGGGAACATGCGCTCCTACGTCGTGAGCCTGCTCAAGGCATGGTGGGGCGACGCGGCGACCGCGGACAACGACTTCCGTTTCGACTATCTGCCGAGACTCACCGGCGACCACGGCACCTACCAAACGGTGATGAACCAGCTCGCCGGTGAGTGCAGGGGCTACTTTCTGGTCGGCGAGAATCCGGCGGTCGGTTCGGCCAACGCGAAACTGCAGCGGCTCGGGATGGCGAACCTCGACTGGCTCGTCGTACGCGACCTGCAGATGATCGAGAGCGCGACGTTCTGGAAGGACGGGCCGGAGATCGAGACCGGCGAGCTGCGGACGGAGGAGATTCCCACGGAGGTGTTCTTCCTCCCCGCGGCGGCCCACACGGAGAAGGACGGCAGTTTCACCAACACCCAGAGGCTGCTGCAGTGGCACCACCAGGCGGTCGAGCCACCAGGCGACGCCCGCAGCGACCTGTGGTTCTACTACCACCTGGGCCGGATCATCCGGGAGAAGCTTGCCGGGTCCACCGATCCGCGTGACCGTCCGCTGCTCGATCTCACCTGGACTTACCCCACGCAAGGTCCACTTGACGAGCCTGATGCCGAGGCGGTGTTGCGTGAGATCAACGGCGTGGGGCCTGACGGCGCGCTGTCGGCGTACACCGAACTCAAGGACGACGGGTCGACCGCCTGCGGGTGCTGGATCTACTGCGGGGTCTACGCCGGCGAACACAACCATGCGGCCAATCGCCAGCCAGGTCACGAGCAGTCGTGGGTCGCGCCCGGATGGGCCTGGGCGTGGCCGGCGAACCGGCGGATCCTCTACAACCGCGCGTCGGCCGATCCGCAGGGCAGGCCGTGGAGTGAACGCAAACGCTACGTCTGGTGGGACGCCCAGAAGGCGCACTGGACCGGAGCGGATGTCCCCGACTTCGAGGCGACAAAGCCACCCGACTACGAGCCACCCGAGGGCGCGACGGCGCAGGACGCCTTGTCGGGAACGGATCCGTTCGTCATGCAGGCGGACGGGAAGGCGTGGCTCTTCGCGCCGGCCGGACTCACCGACGGCCCGCTGCCGACCCACTACGAGCCAGCGGAGTCGCCGGTCGCCAATCCGTTGTACGCCCAGCAGGCCAACCCGGCTCGCCAGGTGTACGTCGACGGGCGCAATCGTTACCACCCCAGTGGCGGGGAGCCTGGCAGCGAGGTCTTTCCGTACGTCTTCACCACCTATCGGCTCACCGAGCATCACACGGCGGGCGGGATGAGCCGGAGCCTGCCCTACCTCGCCGAGCTGCAGCCCGAGTTCTTCTGCGAGGTGTCACCAGAACTCGCGGCCGAACGCCGACTCACGCACCTGGGTTGGGCGACGATCGTCTCCGCGCGATCCGCGATCGAGGCGCGGGTTCTCGTCACCGAACGCATAAAGCCGCTCCGGCTACGGCGAAGCGATGGCGGCACCCGCACCATCCACCAGGTCGGCCTGCCCTACCACTGGGGACCGAACGGCCTGTCGACCGGCGACGCGGCCAACGAACTGCTGGCGGTCGTCCTCGATCCCAACGTGCACATCCAGGAGTCGAAGGCCGCGACCTGTGACATCCGCCCGGGCCGGCGCCCGCACGGCCAGGCGCTGCTGGACTTCGTGGCGCACTACCGCAGCCGCGTGCCGGAGGCGGGAGAGGAAAGGGAGGAGCCTTCATGAACGACGGCCACCGACTGTCCGGGCCGCTCGCCGATCCCGCGGCCGACGCGGGCCATCCCGAAGGCCACCCGCCGCGGGTCGGGTTCTTCACCGACACCTCGGTCTGCATCGGCTGCAAGGCCTGCGAGGTGGCGTGCAAGGAGTGGAACGCCCTACCAGAGGACGGTCTCGACCTGCTCGGCCAGTCGTACGACAACACCGGAGCCCTCGGTGCGAGCACCTGGCGACACGTGGCGTTCGTGGAACAGGGCGACAAGGAGGCCGGCGACGCCGGGGCCTTGCGCTGGTTGATGTCGAGCGACGTGTGCAAGCACTGTACGCATGCGGCGTGCCTCGACGTCTGCCCGACGGGAGCGCTGTTCCGTACGGAGTTCGGCACGGTCGTCGTCCAGGACGACATCTGCAACGGCTGCGGCTACTGCGTACCTGCCTGTCCGTACGGCGTCATCGACATCCGGCCCGACAACGGCGGCGCATTCAAGTGCACGATGTGCTACGACCGGTTGGGTGTCGGGCTCGAGCCGGCGTGTGCGAAGGCGTGTCCGACCGACTCGATCCAGTTCGGGCCGCTGGAGGAGCTGCGCGAACGCGCGGACCGCCGGGTCTCCGAGCTGCGGGACCTGGGCGTCGACACGGCCCGCCTCTACGGCGAGAAGCCGGACGACGGCGTGGGCGGAGACGGTGCCTTCTTCCTGCTGCTGGACGAACCGGAGGTCTATGGCCTGCCACCCGACCCGGTGGTGACGACCCGCGACCTGCCGTCGATGTGGCGGCATGCGGCGGTGGCCGCCCTGAGCGTGGCGGCGGGCATCGCGGCGTCCTTCGTGGTGAGCGCGCGGAGGCGGCGATGAGGCACGGCGAGACTCCGAACGTGCCGGAGGCAGCCACCTCAGCGACGAGTGGCCGGTCGTACTACGGGCGTCCGATTCTCAAGCAACCCGCCTGGAAGACGCCTGACGCCCCGCTCTACCTGTTCCTCGGCGGGTTGGCTGGTGCGTCGGCGACGACGGCGTCCGTCGCCGACCTCACCGGACGACCGGGCCTCGCGCGCGCCGGTCGCTACGTCGCCGCGGCTGGCGCGACGGCGAGTGTGGGCACGCTCGTCCACGACCTCGGGCGGCCCGCCCGCTTCCTGCACATGCTGCGGGTCTTCAAGCCGACGTCGCCCCTGTCGGTGGGATCGTGGATCCTGGCACCGTTCTCGGCGGCGGCAACGGCGGCGGCGGTCTCGGCGGCGACCGGTGTCCTTCCCCGCTGGGGCCGTACGGCGGGCATTGCCGCAGGCATCCTCGGGCCCGCCATGTGCACCTACACCGCCGTCCTGCTGGCCGACACCGCGATCCCGGTGTGGCACGAGTCCTATCGCGAGCTGCCGTTCGCCTTCGCGGGGAGTGCGCTGGCGAGCGCGGGAGGGGCTGCGCTGCTGGCCGCGCCGCCGGCCGACCACCCACCCGTGCGCCGCCTCGTCGTGGTGGGTGCCGCCTTGGAGCTCGCGGCCGTGACCAGGATCGAACGCAGGAAGGACATCACCGCCGAGCCCTACCGCAAAGGACGCGTACGCACACTGCTGACCGCCGGCCGCGTACTCACCGGTGTCGGCGCCGGGCTGGCTTTGATGGGGCGGCGGAACCGGGCGATGTCGGCGCTTGCGGGCGTGAGCCTGCTCGCAGGGGGACTGTGTACCCGGTTCGGCATCTTCGAAGCGGGGCACGAGTCGGCGCGTGACCCGAAATACGTCGTACGACCGCAACGCGATCGGCTGGCCCGACAGGGTGGCAGATGAGTGAGGACCCGGACCGCCCGCAAAGCGCGTACACACTGCGCCGGGTCCTCGCAGCACTGGCTCTCGTGGGTGGCCTCGCGGGAACGATCGCCTTCGGAAGGGCCGCGGCACGACCGGACGGCACGACCACCGGTGAATGGGTCGCGGCGGTGATCTGCGCCGGAGTCGCCTTGACCGCGCTGATCGATCTCCTTGTCCTTCGGAGGAAACCGTAAGTTCTGGGGAAAGTGCGCAGATCTCCTTCCGTACAACCCATCCGACGGCCGCGAATGCATGTTTCCGGTAGCGCCGGGTAGAGCGTTCTGATAGGCAGAAAAGAGCAAGCTACGCCGTGTCGGCTCGCGGCGAGGCAGCGAAACCCCGCACGGCGAACCGCTCGTGAAGGTGGAAATGCCATGCCACAGCAACAATGGAGCAAGAAGCGCGAACGCCAGTACGAACACGTCAAGGCCAGCCAGAAGGACCAGGGCCGGTCGGAGGGCCGCGCGAAGGAGATCGCGGCGCGCACGGTGAGCAAGGAACGCGCACGCTCCGGTGAGGCGAAGCAGCGCAGCCGCACCTCGACGAAGGACATCTCCTCTGGTCGCCGCGGTGGGCTGCGTTCCGGACGCGGCCCGGCCGGACGGACCAAGGCCCAGCTCTACGCCGACGCGAAGCGGAAGGGCGTGCGCGGTCGCTCCACCATGACCAAGGCCCAGCTCGAACGAGCCGTCAGCCGGTGAGAAAGTCGCCGCCTGCACGTCGCGGTTGCGACTGACACTGCTCGGGGTCGGCGCGATGAACTCGCCGCGCTTCGCGCCCGCCGGCCTCGTGCTGCGGTACGCCGGGCACCGGATCGTCTTCGACGGCGGAACGAGAACCCCAACGCTACCGCGACGCATCGACGCGTGGCTCGTCACCGACGAACACGCCGAGCTTCGCTCCGTCCTTCGTCACATGGCCGCCGAACTCGGCACCGAGCCCAGGGCGGCGAGCCTCGCGTACGACGACCTCGAGGTGCTCCGCCACCCGGTCGCGCACACGTCCCATCCGGCGTACGGATATCGGATCGTCACCCACGGACTGGTGGTGGTGTGGGCGCCGGAATTCTGGGAGTTTCCGTCGTGGGCCGCAGATGCGGACCTGATGTTCGCCGAGGCAGCTTCCTGGGACCGGCCGATCAGGTTCCGCGGCGGCGTCGGGGGTCACGCCAGCGTGCGTGACGTCGGCGCTGCCGCTGCCCGCCATGGTGTACGCCGGCTCGTCTACGCCCACATCGGCCGGCCCAGCATCCGGGCAATCGACCGGGGACTGCGCCCGGAGATCGGGGAGTGGGGCCACGAGGGCCGGACCTACGTCCTCCGCCCCACCACCTGAGCAGGAGGTCAGGACGCCTTGGCGACGGCGCGTTCGAGTTGGGCGCGACTCATCTTCGACCGGCCGGCGATGTCGAGCTTGGCCGCCCGGTCATAGAGTTCCTGCTTGCTGAGGCCCGTGACGTCGGCGCTCTTGCGGGCGCGCGACTTGGCGGCGGCGGTCTTTGTCGTACCCGATGCCTTTCGGGCCTTCTCCTGTGGCCGGCGCGAACCCTTGCCCTTGGCTTCGTCGATGCTGCGTTGCAGGGCGTCCATGAGGTCGACGACCTTCTCCCTGCGGGGGCCGGGCGCCTCGACGGAGACCTCTCGACCCTTGGCCTTGTCGCGCACGATTCCCAACAGGCGTTCGCGATAGGTGTCGTGATAGCGCTCGGGATCCCACTGCGTGGTGAGCTGTTCGATGAGGTTGACCGCCGCCTTTATCTCCCGCGAGTCCTTCTTGTGCGCACGCGGCAGCTCGTCGATCACGTCCTCGGGGTCGCGTACCTCGTCGGCGAAGAGCATCGTCTCCAGGACGAGCACGCGCTTCCAGGTGCGGATGACGGCGAGATATTCCTTGCCCCGCATGATGAACGACGCAACTCCCGCGAGTCCTGTCTGTGCCATCGCGTCACGCAGCAGGCCGTACGCACCGTGCGCGCTCTTGTCCTTCGGGGCGAGGTAGTACGTCTTCTCGAAGTAGATCGGGTCGACCTCGGCGATGTCGACGAAGTCGGTGATCTCGATGTTCCTGGACTTGCCGAGATCGGCGGCACCCACCTCGTCCTTGGTGAGCGTGACGAATGTGTCGCCGGAAAGCTCATAACCCTTCACGATGTCGTCGTAGTCGACCTCGCGGTTGGTGTCCTCGGCGACCCGCTTGTAGCGGATGCGAGCATTCGTCCCCTTCTCCCGTTGGTGAAAGGCGACGTCCTTCTGCTCGGTGGCGCTCAGCAGGCCCACCGGTACGTTCACCAGTCCGAAGCTCAGGGACCCAGTCCAGATCGAGCGCGCCATACCTCTTCTCCTACCACGAGGACGGCGGCGCCATACCCACAGCGTGATCAGCGATGGTCGGACAGTTGGAGACCCCTGGTCACCGTCGCATCGAGGTTCTCCGCGCTGAACAGCTGGTCGAGCGCCATGGCCGCAGCGCCGACGACGCCGGCCCGCGAGCCGAGCCGGGCCGTGACGATCCGCAGGTCACGGGTGGCCAGGGGGACGGCCTGCCCATGGACCGCCTCCCGGATGGCAGCGGTGAAGAAGTCACCGCTCGCACTCATTCCGCCGCCGATCACCAGGACGGACGGGTTGAGCAGGCTCACGACGGTCGCGAGCATCGTCCCGACGATCGCACCCACCTCGCGCAACAGGCCCAGACAGGCCGTGTCACCGTGGGCGGCTGCCTGCGCCACGGTCTGCGCAGTGACGGTTTCGCCCTGCGCGACGACCTTGGCCAGCCATGGGCTGGTGCCGTCCACGGCGTACTCCTTGGCTTTCTGGACGACCGCGGCGGCTGTCCACTGGCCGGCCGTGTCACCGGGCGGCGGGAGATCTGACTGGCGCAGGCTCATCGCGAGGTGGAGGAGGTTGCCCAGCCGCCCGGCGCATCCCTGGGCGCCGCGGTGCAGGCGCCCCTCGGAGACGAGGGCAATCCCGATTCCCGTGCCCAGCTTGATGAAAACGGCGTTGTCGTTGTCCTTCGCCGCGCCTTCACGATGCTCGCCGAGCATCATGATGTTCACGTCGTTGTCGACCCAGGTGGGGGCGTCGTACCGCTCGGCCAGGCGTTCGCGGACCGGATAGTCGTCCCAGGTGGGCATGCCGGCGGGCGCGACCGCGCGTCCGGTGCCGAACTCCACCGGCGCGGGGATGCCGATCCCGACGCCCCAGAGCGGGCCGATGTCCTGGTGGTCGGCCAGCAGTTGGCCGAAGAGCTTCTCGATCTGGCTGAGGGTGACGTCCGGTCCGTCCGTCACGTCGGTCGACTCGGCGACGTGCGCGAGGAGCCGTCCCGCGAGGTCGGTGATCGCGACGTCGACGCTCGTCCAGCCGACGTCGGCCACCAGCAGATGTCCTGCGGGCAGGAACGTCAGCTGCTTGGGGCGCCGCCCGCCGCTGCTCGGACCGAAGCCCTCCTCCCGGAGCAGGCCGACGTCGAGTAGGTGCTGTACCCGCTGCGCGGTGACCATCCGGGTGAGGCCAGTGCGCCGCATGATCTCGACGCGGGACCTGCAGCCGTGGAGGCGGACCGCGGACAGGACCTGTGCCGCCCCGTCGGGGAGGCCGGCCGTGGGCGTGCTCTGGGTGGAAGGCGACGTCATGTTCCGCAGCATACAGCTTGACTTACGCATAATCGCTGCGTAAGTTCGCGCCATCGACGCAGAACGCGTCTCAGCCTCGGGCGACAGGACCCGCGCAGGGCCGCCCGAATGCACACAAAGTGCCGGCGAGAGGAGCCGTAGATGAGTCCAGTCATCAGCCGGCGGGGGATCATGCGAGGTGCGCTCGGCATCGGAGCGCTGCTCACCACCGCGTCGACCGGAGGTTGTTCGTCGGGGTCCCGCACCACCGGCACTCCCGGGACCGCGACCTACTGGTCAGCGCTGGAAGGCGGCGAGGTCCGCGGCTACTTCGCCGACACCATCGCTGCCGGATTCACCGAGCAGTATCCCGGCGAACGGGTGGAGCTCGTCTACAAGACCTCGGAGAACCTCGAACGCGACGTCCGCCTGGCCCTCGCGGCAGGCACCGCACCCGACGTGATCGAGACCAACGGGCCGGCGTTCGTTCCCGAACTCGCCGACCAGGACTATCTCGCCGACCTCACCAAGCGGGCGAGCGACCTGGGATGGAACGACGTCCTCCTGCCGTGGGTGCCCAGCGTCGGCACGATCGACGGCAAGCTCTTCTCCATCCCCACCCAGTTCGAGACGCTCGGCATCTTCTACAACGCCACGCTCTTCGAACGCCGCGGCTACACCCCGCCCCGGAGCCGGACCGACCTGGAAGCGCTGTGCGAGGAACTCACGAACGAAGGGATCGTGCCGTTCGCCGCGGGCAACCGGGAGTTCGCGCAGACGATCGAGTGGTTCACGAGCGTCTTCTTCTCCCACTTCGCCGGCCCGCAGGTGATGTACGACGTCCTGACCGGGGCGAAGCCGTGGACCACACCGCCGATGGTGGAGGCGGCCGCGCTGATGCAGGACTACTTCCGGCGTGGCTGGTTCGGCGGGAGCCCGCAACGGTACTTCACCACCTCGTTCAACGCGATGCATGCCGATCTCGCGGCCGGGAAGGCCGCGATGGACATGGAAGGCACGTGGTTCTTCGCCGAGATCGACAGCTTCTTCGGCAAGCAGGGTGGCAACGCCAACGACTGGGGCTTCGCGGCGTTCCCCGCACTCCGCGACGCGGTCCCCTATCCGCTGTACGCAGTCGGAACCGGCGCGACCCTGTCGATCAACGCCGACAGTGTGAGCGCGGACGAGGCGGCACACTTCATCGACTTCCTCATCGGCGACCGCAAGGCAGCGGCACAGCGGATCGCGGACCACCCGTCGGAGTTCGCCCTGCCGCTGCGGTTCACCGAGAGCGACTTCCCGCAGAGCATGGACCCGCGGATTCGCACGGCGTACGTCGACCTCATGGCGGCCACCGGCAAGGGCAACATCGGCTATACCAACTGGACGTTCTCCGCACCGCGCACGGCGATCGAGATCTACGAAAAGGCGCAGGAACTCGTCGCGGACGACCTCTCCCCCGAGGACTATCTCGCCGGCATCGAGGACACGTTCCAGTCCGACCTCGAGCGCGGGTTCACCCCGGTGGCCATCGACCCGAGGGCCGGCGATGAGTGAGACCACCTTCGCCAACCGGCTCTCCGCCGCCGACCAACGCTCGCGACGGCCCACCAGCACGCTTCACCGCTCCCGTACCCGCTTCGGGCTCGTCCTGCTGGTGCCGTTCGCCGTCCTCAACGCCGCCGTGATCGTGGTCCCGTCGCTCGCGACGGTCTTCTACTCCTTCACCGACTGGACGGGTGTCGGTCCGGCAAGCTGGGTCGGCCTGGACAACTACGTACGCCTGGCGGGCGAGGGCGACTTCTATTCCGCACTGTCGCACAACCTGATCTGGACCGGGATCCACCTCACCGTGCCGATCGGCCTGGCGTTGCTGGGCGCGGCGATCCTCGCCAGGATCCGCCGGGCGCAGGTGCTCCTCCGGTTGCTCTACTTCCTGCCGTACACGGTGGCGAGCGTCGTCACCGCGTCGGTCTGGCAGGACCTGCTCGACCCGGAGCGTGGCGTCTCCCGCCTCTCGTCCTTCCTGGGCATCGACTTGCCGGATGATCTGGTCCTGCTCGGCAACCAGGCGACCGCGCTTCCCACGATCGCCATGATCAACGTGTGGGCGCTGTGGGGATTCCTGCTGGTGATCTTCCTGTCCGCCATGCAGGGTGTGGACGACCGGCTCTACGAGGCGGCGCGGATCGACGGCGCCAACGTCCTGCAGGAGTTCTGGCACGTCACCGTTCCGGGAATCCTTCCCACGCTGGTCTTCGTCGTCCTGATCAGCATCATGTGGTCGCTGCTGGCCTTCGACTACGTCTGGATCATCACCCAGGGCGGACCCGCCGGCGCGACCGAGCTGGTCAGCACCCTGCTCTACCGCGAGGCGTTCCAGCGTTTCGATGTCGGGTACGCGGCGTCGCTCGGCCTGAGCCTCACGTTCATCAGTGGGCTCATCATCGCCGGATTCCTCCTCCTGCAGAAGAAAGGGTGGACGGTGTGATTCCACCGACGACAGGGCGGATGTCACCGCGTCGCCGCCTCGGCGGCCTCGCCACCCGAGGCGCCACGTCCGTCGCGCTGGTCGTCCTCGCGCTCTATGCGGTCGGGCCGCTCGTCGTGCTGGTCTTCAATGCGTTCAAGACGAACGTCGACATCGCCGGCAACCCACTTGGACCACCGTTGCCGCCGACCTTCGACAACATCGCCGAGGCATGGGAGCTGGGCAACTTCGCGACGACGCTGCGCAACAGTGCCATCCTCGCGATCTGTACGGCGGTGGGGGTCTGCGTGGTTTCCTACCTGACCGCCTACGCGCTCGCGCGGCTCCTGCCGCGGCCGGCGCCCCTGGTGCTCTACCTGTTCGTGGGGACAGCCGTTCCAGCCCAGCTGTTCATCATTCCGGTGTTCTTCCTCTGGACTCGGCTACACCTCAACAACAGCCTCTTCGGCCTGATGCTGATCTACTGGGCGTTGTTCGCGCCGTTCGGAACGCTGCTGTTGCGGGCGTTCCTGGTGACGCTCCCGCAGGAGATCGACGACGCCGCCCGGATCGACGGCGCCACCGAGTGGGCGGTGATGAGCAGGGTGGTCCTGCCGCTGGCGCAACCGGGCATGCTCGTCGTGGCGCTGACCACGGGCCTCTTCGCCTGGAACGAGTTCTTCTTCGCCACCACCCTGATCGATGACGAGGCACTGAAGCCGATCTCGACAAGCCTGCTCGCCTTCCAGGGCCAGTTCTCCCGCGACTGGGGACTGACGAGTGCGGGCTGTCTCTTCATGATCGGCCCGGTGCTCGTGCTTTTCCTGGTCCTGCAACGTCGATTCATCGCCGGCCTCACCGCCGGTAGCCTCAAGGCCTGACCACCGAAGGGATCATCCGTGGCCACCTGTCTCGTCCTGACCGCGCCGCGCACGCTCGAATTCGTCGTCACCGAACACCGACCGCTTCGCGACGGTGAAGTCCGGCTGCGCACCCTCGTGAGCGGCATCAGCCACGGCACGGAGATGAACCTCTACCGTGGCACCGCACCGTTCGCCACGCGGAGCTTCGACCCCCAGCTGCGGGTCTTCGTACCTTCCGAGGAGTCCAGCCGGACGGCCAAGCTGGGCTACGACCTGGTGGGTGAGGTCGTCGAGGTCGGTCCGGGCGTCGACGGCGTGGCGGTGGGCGACATCCTCCACACCGGGCAGGCGCACCAGGAGGAGCCGATCGTCGCGCTCGACGAGCACACGGACTTCTATCCGCCCTGCAAGCTTCCCCGCGCGCACGTGGAGAGAGGCCTGTTCGTCAGTCTGGCGAGCGTCGCGTTGCAGGCTGTCCACGACGCGCGGATCAAGGTGGGTGACGCGGTCGTCGTGTCGGGCGGGGGCGTGATCGGCCAGCTCGTCGCCCAGCTCGCCCGCATGAACGGCGCCGATCCCGTGGTGGTCGTCGAACCCCACGCCGAACGCCGCAACCTGGCCGTGCGGCTCGGCGCGGCGGAGGCGCTGGACCCGACGGCCGGCGACCAGCCGATCGGCTACCAGGTGAAGAAGGCGCTGGGTAACCGCGGCGCCGACATCGCCATCGAGACCTCCGGCACGTATCCCGGCATGCACGGCGCGATCGCCTCTGTCGGTGTCGGCGGCACCGTCGTCGCGGCCGGCTACTACCAGGGCGGCGCCGCCGACCTCAGGCTCGGCGAGGAATGGCACCACAACCGGCCGAACCTCGTGTCGAGCATGGGCGTCTGGGGCTGTCCGCACCGCGACCACCCGCTCTGGAACCGGGTCCGGATCGCGCGCACGGTGGTCGACCTGATCTATTCCGACCGGCTCGTGGTCGAGCCACTGCTCACCGACCGGGTGCCGTTCCGGCAGGCACCCAAGGCCTACGAACGGCTGGACAACGATCCCGCCAGCGCACTGAAGATCGCCCTCACCTACTGAGCGCGACCGGTCTGGCCAGGCGTCACGTACTTCTCGTGGAGGGCGTCCAGACCGATCCGGCCGTCGAGGTCGTCGGCGAGGGCGACGTTGGCCCGGACGACGTCGGCGTCGCGCATGCCGACGAGCGCCACGTCGACGTACGGATTGGACAGGACGAACTGCACCAGCGCGCTCGAGTAGTCGAACGTGTTGGCCGGGTTGACCAGCTGGACCCAGCGCTGGAACGTCCCTGACGTCGTCGTGCGCATCGTCGCGATTCCCAGCCCGTGCCGGTCAGCCTCCAACATGGCGCCGAACGGACGGCTCGGTTCGTACGGATGCTGGAACAGCAGGTTGTAGCAGACCTGGATGGTGTCAAAGACTCCGCTCGCGATCATCCGGTAGGCGGAGTCGTTGTTGTCCTCGGTGGTGAAGCCGATGTGCTTCACGAGTCCCTCGTCCTTGAGCGACAGCAGCTGCTCGGCCATCCCTCGCGGGCTGAGGATGTCGTCGGTCTGTTGCGTCGTCCAGGACTCGCCGTGCAGTTGCAGCAGGTCGACGGAGTCCCGCCGCAGCCGGGTGAGGCTGGCTTCGAGGGATGCCCGGACGTCGCCGCGCGCGCCGTACCCCACCTTGGTGGCGACGAAGAGGGGCTGCCCGCCGCTCGTCGGCACGCCCTGCAGTGCTTCGCCGAGCACCTGCTCGCTGGCACCGTTGCCGTAGCCGGGCGCGGTGTCGTAGTAGTTGATCCCGCCGTCGAGGGCGACCTCGATGGCCTCGAACATCCGGGCCCGGTCGCCGGGGTCCTCCGGGTCGAACGCCGACACGTAGTTCGTCAGGCCGAGCGTGGCGCCGCCGAAGCCGATCCGGCTGACGGTCGCGCCGGTTCCACCGAAGGTGGCGTACTCCATCTGTGGCCTCCGCTCGAACAAACCGGATGCGCGGACTCGACGTCGAGGCTACGGTCTTGCCCATCGGCGTCGAAACCTGACGTCCGGTCGGCCCGCCGCGCGAGAGCTCTGTCCTCGCCGCCCGCTCAGTTCTCGAGTGGTTGCGGCGCTACCCGCGTGTGTCCGCCGCAGGAGCACACTCTCCCCTCACAGAGGACAACCGTGTCCCACGAAACGACCGCTTCCTTCGCCACGGCATTCCGGCTGCTCGTCGGCTTCGTCGCCTGTACGTCGCCGCCACGCTTCGCCGGCCTGCTCGCCCTCGCGACCGTCGAGGGCCTGCTCGGCCCGCTCGTGATGGCCGCCACCGGCCTCGCCGTCGCCCGCGCGCCAGCCGCGTTCGACGCTGGCGTCGGGTCGGCGCAGGCGTACGACCTCGCTCTGGCGATCCTCCTCGTCGGGCTGGCGTTCGGCGCCGGGCAACTGCTCGCACCGATCCGCGTCGCCGTCTCGACCGGCCTGGGCTCGATGGTGGCCCAGCGAATCCGCCAGTGCCTGCTCGACGCGACGCTCTCGCCGCCCGGCATCGCGCACCTGGAGGATGCGGAGACCGCGAACGAGATCCAGCGCGCCGGGGAGTACGAATGGGCCGACCTGGCACCGCTGACCCGAATCGTGACCGAGTTCGGCTCCATGGTCTCGAAGGTGGTCACCGCGGCCGGAGCGGCAGTCCTGCTGGCCGGTTTCGCCTGGTGGGCGCCGGTCCTGCTGGTGGCCGGGGCGTTGGCGTCGCACGTGTGGATGGCCGGCAACGAGCACGCCGCCATCGAGAAGCATGAGGAGTACGCCCCGCTGGTCAGGCGGGCCAACTACTTCGCGAACCTCTCGCACGACCCGCCGGCGGCCAAGGAGGTGCGGCTCTTCGGCCTGGTGGGTCTCCTGGCGTCGCAGACCCGCCACTACCGCACGGAGTTCGGCCGGCACGTCTGGCGGGCTCGCCGGGCGAAGCTTCGGCCCGTCCTCGCCACGATCACCTCGATCGCCGTCGCCACCGGGATCGTGCTCGGCGCGTTGGCGTCCGCCGCCGTCGAGGGGCGGATCGACGCGGCCGGGCTGACGGTTGCCGTCCAGGCCATCTACGCGATCGAGCTGTTGGGCAGCGGACTGTTCGCGACCTGGTGGGTACGCCAGGGTGCCGCCGCGCTCCCCCACCTGCGCGCGCTGCCGGCACGCACGTCGGCGCTGAGCTTCGCCGCGTACGGCACGGGCTCGGCCGACGGCATGCCGCGCAGGCACATCCGCTTCGCCGACGTGCGCTTCGGCTACCCGGGCCATGACCGGCCGGTGCTGGACGGGCTCTCGCTGGAGATCCGCGCCGGCGAGTCCCTGGCGATCGTCGGCGAGAACGGCGAGGGCAAGACGACGTTGCTCAAGCTGCTCACGCGCCTCTACGACCCGGACGAGGGCGCGATCCTCGTCGACGGCCACGACCTGCGCGACCTCGACCTCGCGTCGTGGCGGTCCCAGGTGGCGGTGATCTTCCAGGACTTCGTCCGGTACGAACTGAGCGCCCGGGCCAACATCGGCTTCGGACGCGTGACCGACCTCGACAACGCCGAGGCCGCCGCCCGTGCCGCGGACCGGGTGGGTGCACACGACCTCATCACCGGACTGCCGGCCGGATGGGACACCGTGCTCGCCCGGCAGTACCGCGGCGGCCTCGACCTCTCCGGTGGACAGTGGCAGCGGATCGCGTTGGCCCGTGCCCTGCGGGCGGCGGAGGGTGGAGCCCGACTGCTCGTGCTCGACGAGCCGACCGCCGCGCTCGACGTCCGCGCCGAGGCTGAGCTCTTCGACTTCGCTCTTCGGGGGTTCCAGGGGGTCGGCCCCCTGGGAGAGCAGAGCCTCGACCTCACGGCCGGGGTGACGACCCTGCTGATCACCCACCGGCTGTCGAGTGTCCGGCGGGCGGACCGGATCGCGGTGGTGGGGGGTGGGCGGGTGGTCGAGGTCGGTACGCATGACGAACTGCTGGCCGCCGGCGGTGTCTATGCCCGGATGTTCCGCCTGCAGGCACAGCGATTCGAGACGGGAGCAAGCCATGGTTGACAGCACGCGTACGCCTACGGACGAGACCGATGTCTCTTCGTTGAACGGCGCCGACGGTGCCAAGGACCGGGACCTGCCGGGCCTGCTGCGTACCCTCTGGTTCACGGTACGGATCTCGGTCCGCTCCCACCCGGCACTCGCGGCCGGTGGGATGCTGATCATCCCCGTCGGTTGGGTGACGGGAAGCCTCGGCGCCCTGTGGCTGAAGTACTTCATCGACGGGGCCATCGGCGGACAGGCCGGCACGGTCGGCCTCGCGGCGAGCCTGCTGGTGCTCACCCAGGTGCTCGGCTGGGCCGCCGGCGGGCTCGGCATGCGACTCCAGCAGACGTTCCACGAGAAGGCCGGGATCATCTTCGAGGAACGCCTGATCCGGGCGTCGGCCGGTATGAACGGCATCGAGCACCTGGAACGCCCTGACTACCTCGACAAGCTCGACCCGCTCCGCAAGGAGGCCTGGATCGTCCACTGGACGCTGGAGGCGCTGGCCGAGACGATCGGCGCCGTCGCCCAGACCGCGTTGACCGTCGTGCTGCTGCTCTCGGTTGATCCGCTGCTGCTGGTGCTGCCGCTCTTCGGCGTTCCGGCTGTATGGGCCGCCCACACCGGTGCGGTGCGGGAGCGCGACGCGCAGGAGGCCACGGCTGAGTACCGCCGCCGGCAACGTCACCTCGTCACCCTGGGATCGGAAGCGTCGCCGGGCAAGGAGATCCGCGTCTTCGGGCTCGCCGGCGAACTCCTCCGGCTGAGCCGGGAGACGTGGCGGCGCGAACACACGGTCCGGGTCCGGATGGCGTGGGTCGGCGCCGGACGCATCGCCGCCGCGACCCTGCTGATGGCGATCGGGTTCGCCGGCGCGCTGTTGCTGGTGGGCTACCGAGTGGTCACCGGCGCGGCGAGCGTGGGCGACCTCGCCCTGACGTTCGTTCTCGCCCAGTCGTTGAGCGGCAACCTCGGGCTGGTCGTGGGGATGGTCAGCTGGCTCGTCGACTGCCTCGGGATCGGCGCGCGGTTCGTCTGGCTGCTCGACCGCGCCGACGCCGAACGACGCGGCCTCATCGCGAACCCTGTCGACGTGCCGGCCAGGTTGGTCGACGGGATCGCCCTGCAGGACGTGACGTTCGGCTATCCCGGCACCGGCATCATGACGTTCGACAAGCTGTCCTTGACACTGCCCGCGGGCAGCGTCGTGGGCATCGTCGGCGACAACGGTGCCGGCAAGACCACACTGGTCAAGCTGCTCTGCGGCATGTACGACCCGTCGAGTGGTGCCGTGCTGGTCGACGGGATCGACCTGCGCAAGCTGGACCTGACGGCCTGGCGGCAGCGCTGTGCGGGTGCCTTCCAGGACCATGCCCGGTTCGAGTTGCCACTGCGGCAGGCGGTCACGATCGGAGACGTCGCACGGTTCGACGACAGCCCCGCAGCCGCCAGGGCGCTGGCCGCCGCGAGTGCCGACGACCTCATCCGTACGCTGCCGGCCGGGCTCGACACCCAGCTCGGTACCACCTGGCCGGGCGGCACCGACCTGTCAGGTGGCCAGTGGCAGAAGGTCGCGCTGGCGCGCGGACTGATGCGGGCGGATCCCCTGCTCACCGTCCTCGACGAACCCACCGCCGCGCTCGACGCGCAGACCGAGGACGCCCTCTTCACGCGGTACGCCGAGGAAGCCCGCGACCGCCGGTCTCGCGGTGGGATCACGCTGCTGATCTCGCACCGGTTCTCGACCATGCGGACGGCAGACCACATCATCGTGCTCGACGCCGGCCGCGTGGTGGAGCAGGGCAGCCACGAGGAGCTCATGCACAACGCCGGCCGGTACGCCGAGCTCTACGACATCCAGGCCCGCGGCTATCGCTGACCGCCGCGACGTGTTCGCGAGGCTCGGGCGATGACCGGCGATTGGTCGGTGGATTCCTTGAAAACAAGGAACTCCCGCTCTGGCGATGATCACAGATTTGGTAGACTCGCTGGTATGTTCGAACGCGGGCGTGTGGACTTCTCGGCGCTGGCTTCGGCTGCGCCGGGTCCCGAGCTTGCTTCGGTGTTGGCGGGTATCGATCTGGCTGCGATCAATGGCCATGTGCGGGTGTTGGTTCTGCGGGCGTGGGAGCGGCAGTCGTCATGGGTGTCGGCGGCGATGTATGAGGCGATGGCGTTCGTGGCGCGTTCGCCTGCGTGCACACCGGATTCACCGCCTGAGGTGAACGCGTCGTTCTCGGAGTTCGCCTCAGCTGAGGTGGGTGCGGCGCTGGGTTTGTCGCCGTGGTCGGCTGATCGGGATTTGTCGTTCGCGTTCGAGTTGACCGAGCGGTTGCCGGGCACTCGGGCCGCACTCGCGGAGGGGACCATCAATCTGGGCAAGGCGCGGGCGATCGCCGAGGAGACCTGCTGTCTGTCACCGGAACTGGCGCGGGTGGCGGAGGAGTTCATCCTTGCTGCTGACGCTGCGGTCGGGATGGGTTTGACTCGGGCGCAGTTGGTGCGGCGGCTCCGGCGGAAAGTGCTCGAGCTCGACCCGGACGGCGCCGAGCAGCGACGGCGGGAGGCGCAGCAGGGCAGACGGATCCGGTTCGGTGCGGGAGTGGACGGCACCGGCAGCATCACGGGACAGGACCTGCCGATGGCTGGCACCGCGGCGGCCAGGGTGTTCGTCAAGACCCTCGCCAGACGCATCAAGGGCGATGGTGATGGCAGGACGCTCGCGCAGATCGAGGCCGACGTCTTCCTCGACCTCCTCCGCGGCCGCCACCCCCGCACGGCGGTTGCCGATGCCGATGAGTCGCCTCCCGCCACCAACGCCGACACTGCCGATGACTCGGCGGCTCCCGCAGGCGGCGACACCGCCGGAGCCGACGATGGCGGCGACGGCGAGGACGCCGGGGATGGCGAAGATGCCTGGGATGCTCCGGGTGATGGTGGTGCGTGTGTCGAGACCGGTGACGAGCACCTGGTGGCCAAGGTCGAACTCGTCGCCGACCTCGAAACCTGGCTCCGCCTCGGCACACGAGCCGGTGAACTCGCCGGCCTCGGCGCCATCAGCCCCGCGGTGATCGACGACATCAAGACCGCCGCGGCCGGTGGATTCGAGCACTGCCGCACCGTCACCATCGACGGCAAAGTCGTCTACCACCAGGCCAGCAGCCGACGATACAAACCCACCACCACCCAACGCCGCCTCATCCAGGCGATGCACCGGACCTGTAGCCAGCCCGGCTGCAGCCGTCCCGCCATCGCCTGCGACCTCGACCACACCATCGAACACCGATTAGGCGGACCCACCTGCGCCTGCAACCTCGCACCCCTGTGCCGACGGCACCACCGGGCCAAACACGAAGCCGGCTGGTGGTGGACCCAGAACCAGCCAGGCGAGCTCACCGCCCAGAGTCCACTCGGCCACACCTACGCCATCCGACCCGCACCACCACCCGGCACAGGACCACCCAGCGCAGACGTCGAACCCGCCAAGGCTCCGTTCTGACGCAAACTGGGCGTCACGGCGTGCGTTCGCAGACGTTGGGGGCGTTCGCCGCCAAGCGTTGGAGGTCCGTCGCCTTCTATCCCGACAAACCTCCAACAGGTCGGGTTACGCGTCGGCGTACGCGCTCGCCTGGAGCCGGTACATGCGGGCGTAGTGCCCGTCGAGTGCCATCAGCTCGTCGTGCGGGCCCTGCTCGACCAGGCGGCCCTGGTCGAGGACGAGGATGCGGTCGGCCGTGCGTACCGTCGAGAAGCGGTGTGAGATCAGGACGATCGTACGACCAGCGCGAAGGTCCTGGATGGTCTGGAAGAGTGCCGCCTCGGCTTCGGCGTCGAGGGAGGCGGTCGGTTCGTCGAGCACAATGAACGCCGCCTGCCGGAAGAGCACCCGCGCGATCGCCACGCGCTGCCACTGGCCAACGGACAGGTCGGCACCGCCGTCCACCTCGACACCAAGCGGAGTGTCCAGGCCGTTCGGCAGGTCGGCGAGGAACTCCGCAGCCCCCGCCTGCCTGGCAGCCCGCTCAATCGCCGCGCGATCACCCACCCGGTCGACGTCGCCGAGGCCGATGTTGTCGGCGCCGGAGAACCAGTACCGGCCGAAGTCCTGGAACACCACACCGACGGGCGACAACCCGCCGTCGCGGGTCAGTTCGGCCAGCGGTCGGCCGTCCCAGCGCACCACGCCGCGCGTCGGTTCGTACAGGCCGCACAGTAGTTTGGCGAGCGTGGTCTTGCCGGACCCGTTGTGGCCGACGATCGCGATGACCTCGCCGGACGAGACCGAGAAAGCCACGTCCACAAGGGCTTGCGTTGTCGCGGCTGGATAGGTGAAGGTCACGTCCTCGACCTGGAGGCGCGCGAAGGGCGGCACCTCCACGGGCGCGAGCGGCCGCACCTCGTCGGCCCGCGCCGACACCCGCGCGAAATCCTCCAGATAGCGACCGTGCTCCAGTGTCTGGGCGAGACTGCTCGCCGCCTGCTGTGACCGGTTGGCCAGCAAAAGGACGGCCACGCAGGCGGTCGCGGCCGAGCCGAGTCCGAGGTCACCACGGCGGACGAACCACAGCACAGCAAGGAATACGCCGCCCAGCACGAGTGCGCCGATCACACTGCCGAACGCCGACCGGCGGACGAACCGCCTGACCAGCTGCTGGATCCCGTCGATCCGCTCGTCGTACAACACCGACCAGCGCCCCAACAGGAACGGTGCCAGCCGAAACGCCCGCACCTCCGGCGCCGACGGGCGGCCGTGCACGATGCGTTCGATGTGGAACCGCGCCCGGTCGTTGGGGGTGTTGCCGAAGCTGAACGAGTACATCTCGTCGCTGTTGACCCGCCCCACCCACCACAACGGAACGCTGGCCAGCAAGGTGATCGGCACGAGCCACGGACTGATCGTCGCGAGTCCCGCCGCGATGCCAACCGTGCCGACCACCGCACCGGCGAACTGCGGCACCGCCATCGCGATGGGCAGCGTGCTGCTCCCGGCCCGCTCCGCGCGTTGCAGCGTGTCGTGGAACGCCGGAGAGTCGAACTCCCGCAGGGGTACGTGTCCCGCCAACCGCAGAACCACCTCGCTGCAGTGGCGTATCGTGCGTTCGGCCAGCAGTCGGTGCATGCCAGCACCCGCCGCTCCCGCGAACGACACCACGCCCGCGATGCCGATCGCGGCCGCGACCAGCCACCACACGTCCGGCGACAGGTCCGCCGCTGTCTCGTGGCCGATCACCTCGTGCAGCAGGGCGTTCCCGATCAGGAGCAGGACCGCGACACCGAGGCCGGAGAGCGCGAAGAGCCCCACGACGGCGAGGAACGCACCCCGCCCGGCCGCCCACACCAGAGCGACCGCGTGCATGAACGACGCCCCGCGTCGTCCCCGGCTGGTCGTCGCGTCGACACCGCCCGCGCCGCTCATGACGACTCCCGGTCCGAGCGCGTCCGACGGCGAGCGCCAGCGTCCGGCGCGTCGGTCCGGAAACCCCACGCGGCGATCGTCACGGGCTTGGCACTCTCCGGAACGTCGCCTGCTGGGCGCTTGAACGGCTCGAGGATCTCGCCGATCTGCCGGCTCACCTTCTTCAGCTCCTCGACCGTCATCCGGGTCTGGAACTCCATCTCGAAGCCGACCTTCTGCCAGGGCTTGGAATAACTGGACCGCTCCGCCACCCAGCGTTCGATTCGGCGGAGCAGGTTCGCTCGCCTGGCTCTGGCCATCGCCACCGCTGCGCGTCGCGCCTCGCCGTCCAGCTCCTCCTCACGAACCAGCAACCCCCCTTTGACCTCGCGCCATGGGCGGTTGCGCCCTTTGCCCCGCTCGGCCTCCTCGACGAAGCCGTACTTCGCCAACGTACGCAGGTGAAACGAGGTATTCGCGGGGCTCTCGCCGATCCGCTCGCCGAGCTCCGTTGCCGTCAACGGCCCCTCCTCGCCCAGGATCTCCAACACCTGGAGCCGGACCGGATGGGCCATCGCGCGCATCGCCTTCGGGTCCCGCAGCTCGCGGACACCCGGATCGATATCGTCGGAAGACATGTTTCGAAATTACTGTTTCGAAACATGTCTTGTCAACGAGATGGCGAGTGTTACCTGCTTCAGTTGCCGGCGGGAGGGGTGGGACGGTCCCGCAGGACCTGGTAGTCCACTCCGGCAAGCGGTCTCGTCGTGAGTGAGCCGTCTACCAGCGGGACCTCGACCGGCTTGTGGTCGCGGGTGAGCTGGACCCGCTCGACGCCGGGAAGCGAGGTCAGCGACAGCACGACCTGTCCGATGGTGAGCGGGCTCTCGGCGGCCGTCAGCCCAGCAGGGTCGCCGGCGAGGTCGATGGTGACCTGCCCGGCCTCGAACGACGCGACGGCGAGCCGCAGGCCGGGTGGGATGGCCGAGCTGAGGCCACGGGCCTGTTCCGGCGCGGCGGGTCCTGAGGTCAGCGCCTCGACCACCACGTCCACCCGGTCCGGCAAGGGCCCCGGTCGGACCTTACGTTTCACTCCGACGAGGGTCTTGCCTTCGACGAAGTAGACCGCCACGCTCGTGTGGAAGAACGGGTCGGCACTCGTGTCCGAACCCGGCAGCGGAGTGGCACCCGCCTTGGCCGCCGCCGACCGGTTGCTCAGCAGGCCGAACGGCACCGTGGTCGGTTCGATGAGTGTCGGCCGGTCCTGACTCGGCACCCCACACCCGCCGAGCAGCGCCGACGCGGCAGAAAGGACGGCACCCACCAGGAGCAGGCCCACCGTTCGCCGGCTCATGGCTGCACCCGCGGCAGCGAGACGGCGAAGCGTGCGCCGCCCTCCGGACGATCCGTGCACCAGACCGCTCCCCCGTGGGCGGCCACCGTCTCACGCGCCAACGCGAGACC
Organism: Actinopolymorpha sp. B17G11; assembly: GCF_040196095.1. Taxonomy (NCBI): domain Bacteria; kingdom Bacillati; phylum Actinomycetota; class Actinomycetes; order Propionibacteriales; family Actinopolymorphaceae; genus Actinopolymorpha; species Actinopolymorpha sp. B17G11. Next base: position 35,157 of record NZ_JBEFTW010000032.1, on the reverse strand, counting down.
GAGCCCCGTGCCCGACGAGGACCGCCGTGCCGTCCGCCCGGTCGCGAAGCGTTCGAAGATGCGTTCCCGGTCTTCTCGTCGTACGCCCGGACCGTCGTCGTCGACCAACACCAGAACGCGGTCGTCGGCCTCGGTGTCGGCGAGGAGCCGGACCCGCACGAGCCGGTGCCCGTGGATCTCGGCGTTGTCGAAGAGGTTGCCGAACATCCGCTCCAGCATCAGCTTGTCACCGTTCACCTTCGCATCCGACTCGACGACGAGCAGGTCAGGCGAGCGGCCCGACCGGCGGAGCGTATGGCCCAGCAGGTCCGCGAGCGGCACCGGCTCGATCGCCCGCGGGTCGAGACCGGCGTCCATCCGCGCGAGTTCCAGCAGGTTGTCGAGCAGGTTGCGGAACCGCTCCAGCTCTCCGGTCACGAGATCCAACGCCTGCCGGGACCGCTGCGGCAGTTCGTCCCGCCTGGTGTTGAGGACCTCCACGCTCGCCACCAGCGTGGTGAGCGGCGACCGCAGCTCGTGGCTGACGTCGGCGGCCAGCCGGGCGTCGCGCTGGATCCGCTGCTGCAACGTGTCGACCATGCTGTTGAACGAACCGACGATGGTCGCGAGGTCGGGGTCCCTCGTCGCCGCCAGACGGGTGTCGAGTTGCCCGCCCGCGATCTGCGCCGCCGTACTGGCCACCTCGTTGAGCGGTCGCAGGACCGACCGGCTCGCCCACACGCCGAGCCCGCCACCGGCCGCGGCGGCCACCAACGCGCCGCCCAGCAGGACCGTGCCGAGGATGCGGAGCGTCTCCTGCAGTTCGGTAAGCGGCACGACCTCGTAGAAGTACGCACCGACCGCCCGTAGCGGCACCCCGACGACGAGGACGGGTTCGCCACCCAGCCGGGTCCGCATCGACGCGGGCCGCCCCGACTCCACCTCGGCGCGCAGCGCGAACGGCAGTGACTCGCGTCCGGCCTCCAGCGAGGAGGAGTACCACCGCCCACCGCGGCTCACGACGATGGTGGCGTCGGCCGAGGGCGTACTCGCGGTGAGGACCGTGGGCATGTCGGCTCCGGCGGTTTCCAGCCGGCCGCGAAGGAAGTTGGCATCGATGTACACCTGCCGCACCACGGCCTGCTCACGCTGGGTGAGCAGATAGCTCTGCGTCAGACCGTAGGTCAGGACGGCGAAGATGGCGGACACGAGCAGCGCGCCCACGCCGAAGGCGAGAACCACCCGACCACGCAGCCCGCGCGCCCGCACCACCCGGCTCATGCCGGTCGCGCTCATGCTGGGTCCAGCCGATAGCCCAGCCCCCGGACGGTGACGACGAGCCGCGGGGTCGCCGGGTCGCGTTCGATCTTCGTCCGCAGCCGGCGGATGTGGACGTCGACGATGCGTTGGTCGCCGAAGAAGCCGTGCTGCCAGACCGACTCCAGCAGCACCTGCCGGCTGAGTACCCGCCCGGGCGGAGTGGCGAGCTCGCTCAGCAGCCGGAACTCGGTGAGCGTCAGGTGCAGGTCCTGCCCAGCCCGCCGCAGTGTCCCCCGAGCCGGTGAGAGCACCAGCCTGGCGTCAGGATCGGAGTCGAGCACGATGTCGGCCGGCGCCTCCGCATCACTCGGCCCCCTGAGCCGCCTGCGCAGGGCCCGGAGCCGGGCCGTGATCTCCTTGATCTGGAAGGGTTTCGTGACGTAGTCATCGGCTCCCGCTTCCAGACCGGCGACGATGTCGTGGGTGTCGACCCGGGCGCTGACGATGATGATGGGCACGTCGCTTGACCGCCGGATCTCCCTGATGCAGGTGAAACCGTCCATTTCGCCGAGCATCAGATCGACGATGATCAGATCGGGAGACGTGGCCGAGAGGGAGGGCAGGGCCTCCTCCGCCGCCACCGCTTCGGTGACCGCGTAGCCCTCGTCTTCCAGGGCCAGCCGGAGGACGGACCTGATCCGGTCGTCGTCCTCCACCACAAGCACCCGCGTCGGCATGGGCCCATGCTGCCAAAGGTTGTGCGGCGACGCGTTCCAGGTCACGCCCGGAGGACTTCGTCACGTAATCGCAAAGTAACCGGCCGAGCGACCTCAAAGCCATGGTGACAACGTGGAGCCATACATCGGGGATTCTCGAAACCAACTCGGGAGTTGGCCATGGGGGCAACCGGAAAGTCTCTCGTCCACAGCGAGGCCGAAGTCATCCTGACCGAGGCGCTGGTCGCCAACGGCATGGCCGAGTTGCGGTGGGAGCTCCGCGATCTCGTTCTCGCCGGCGTACGCAACCTCATCGTCGACGTGTCCCGGATCGACCGCCTGTCGTCGACCACGCTGGCCGCACTGCTCGGCACCCACCGAGCCTGCAGGGCCCGGGGCGGCGGCGTCATCATCCGCAACCCCAACGCGAAGGCGCTCGACCTGCTCCGGCGTACCGGCCTGCACCGGGTCTTCCTCGTGGATCCGCCCCTTCGCTGACCGCGCAGAGTGCGGGCGCAGGCGACGAGCAGGCAGGGCAAGCGGCCAGCGCTATGCGGCGCGCGCGGTGGCCTTGGCGCCGAGCGATCGGCGGATGGCCCGCACGATCTTGCCCGCCTTCTGGGTCAGCCGGTAGGTGCGCGAGGAGCGGATCGCCATCAGCTCCTCGCGGGCACGCTTGAGTTCCTCCGTACGACTGGCGAGGAGCGCCGCCTGGGTGTGTCGCCTGGCGTCGCGGCGCCGCGCCTTGTCCTCCGCGGTCTGGGTCGCCGCCAGGGTCGTGACCTGCTCGGCGAAGTTGGTGAGGTTGTCGTGGGCGAGCTGGGAGAGCTCCCGCGACCGGGCGAGGACCTCGGGACGGTCGGCGGCCTCCAGCGCCATTCCGACGGCCGCGTCCAGCCCGCCCAGGGACACGTCGAAGGGCATGTCTGGGTCCCAGGCTCGCGCGTACCGGGTCGGCTTGGTCCGCGACAGCGTCACCCGCGGGATGCCGTAGGCACAGGCGATGATCCGCACGTGCAGGGACGTGCCGATCACGACCCGCGCCTCGCGCATGCGGTCGCACAGGTCGAACGGGCGCCGGTCGGCGACGATCTCCATGTCGACACCGGGATCGATCCGCTTGGCGTGCGTGATGACCTTCTCGAAGTCGGCCACCGAGTCGTGGCCGTTGGCGGTGCCGGCCATCAGGAGCCGGATCCGCAGGCCCTTGAGGTGTTCGCTGGCGACGAGCGCCGCCGCGACGTTGGCGTGGCCCAGCTTGGTGAGGATGGACGTCGACGCCTGGAAGATCGCTACATCCGAGTCAGGGTTGCGTTCAGCGGGTCGCAGGACACTGATCGCGTGCACGGCGTCGGGAACCTGGCGGTGCTCGATCCCCAACTCGGTGAGATAGACGCTCGACTCCTTGTCCCTCACGGAGACCAGGGTTGCCGCGCGCAGCAGGGCGATGAGCTCTTCCCGGCGGTAGCGTTCGGCGCCCCGGATCCCGGACACCCCGACCGAGTTGAGCACCGAGATGGCCCCCGCGTTGAGCGGGTAGGAGGCCAGCGATGGGATGTACGGCGATGCGATGTGGACCTTGCCCGCCGCCTCGCGCACCATCTCGTCGCGCCTGGCCGGCGAACTGCGCCGGTACTCACGGTAGAGCTCAGGGCCGGCCGACATCCGGAACGCGCTCCTGAGGTCGGTGCCGCCCACCTGTCCTCCGACGGTCCAGACCGCGTCGAACTCCTCGTCCAACAGCAGCGGGCTGTAGGCCTCGACCTTGCGGTCCAGCAACGCGGTCATGTCGGCGCTGAACGGGGCGGACGAGACCACCTGCGCGTTCGGCAGAAACTTCTCGGTCACCAGGAGAAACAGCAGGTCACCGAAGTTGTCTCGTTCGTACGCACCCACCATCAGCACCCGGGGACCGTGCGTCGTGCCAGTGCTCACTGCGCTCCTTTGGGTCGAACTGAACGGTATGGGCGATATATCAGACTAGTTAGGTAGGATTTGGAGAGTAGCAGTCAGGCCTGCTGGCAGATTGAGCGCCTGTACCCACACCACTCATCCCCGTGATCACGACCTGCATTCTCATGACGGATGAACTGGCACCAAAGTTGCCGGGGCTGGGCGACAACTTCGAAGCGTGCGCAGACGATCTCTCTGCGTACACAAGTTCGCCAACCGTCGGGATCGCACCGGCCTACAGGCGCGCCACAGTGGAAATACAGCGGGCGGGCTCACGATGGCGGCCATGTTGGGCAGAGCTGCGTACCGTCACCTTCTCCAGGTTGCCACCGCCCTCGCCGCGGCGTCCCTTGCGGCGGGACCGCTCGTCGCGCCCGCGCTCGCAACTCCACCCACCACGCTCCCCACGCTCGCGGCACCGCCCTCCGCGCTCGACAAACTCGACAAAGGCGAGGCCAGCGAGGGCTCGCTGCTGTTGGTACTCGACTCGTCGGGGTCGATGAAGGAGGCCGACCAGTCCGGTACCAGCAAGATCAGCGCGGCCAAGCAGGCGTTGAACACGGTGGTGGACAAGCTCCCGGGGGACGCCGTGGTGGGGCTGCGGGTCTACGGCGCCACCGTCTTCGAGAAGTCGGACCCAGGTGCGTGCACGGACTCCCAGCTGGTCGTGCCGATCAGACCGGCGGACAAGCCGGCGCTGAAGACTGCCATCGCGAAGTACAAGCCGTACGGAGAGACACCGATCGCGCACAGCCTCAAGCAGGCGGCCAAGGACCTCGGTACCGAGGGCAAGCGCACGATCCTGCTCGTCTCCGACGGTGAGGAGACCTGCACCCCCGACCCTTGCCTGGTCGCGCGAGACATCCACGCCAAGGGAATCGACCTCAAGATCGACGTGGTCGGCCTGCATGTCGGCGCCGCCGCGAAGCGCCAGCTGTCCTGCATCGCCGACGCCGGCGGCGGGACCTACTACGACGCGGACGACGCCGGCGACCTCGCCGCAAGCCTTGACCAGTCAGCACTTCGTGCGTTCACCGACTTCGCGGTCTCCGGTACGCCGGTCAAGGGCGGACTCCAACCCGGCGAGGCACCGGAGATCGGCGCCGGCCAGTACACCGACACGCTCGCCTCGCCGACCCAGCAGGACGGCCGGGTCAAGTACTACATGCTGACACGCACTCCCGGCTCCACCCTGCACGCCGCCGCCACCAGTCGGCCGGAGAAGCGCAGTGGCTCGGCGGCCTCCTCGGACGAGCTGAAGCTCGAGCTGCTCACCCCGGCCGGGGACGAGGAATGCACCTGGGGGAACGGCGCCGCGTTCGAGTGGAGCTCGACCAGGGACTTCCTCAACGCCTCGGTGTTCCAGGGGCCGAACGGCAACAGTTCCGCCTCGACGTACGTCCCCGACGAGTGCAAGACGTCCGACCGGCTGCTCCTGAAGGTCGAACGCAGCGAGGAGGACGGGGCGGCCAGCGGGCCCGAAGATCCGATGGAACTCGTCGTGATCGAGGAACCACCGCTCGACGGTGGCGTCGAGCAGTTGCCGGAGCAGGTCGAGGAGGCGGACATCGACTTCGGAGCGCTTCCCGCCGGCCAGAGCCAGGGCAAGGCAGACGGCGGCGGTGGCTTCGCCGACGCGACGACCCTCACGCCAGGGCACTGGACGGGCACGCTGCAGCCTGGCGAGCAGCTCTTCTACCGGGTCCGCGCCGACTGGGGGCAGTCCGTCGCGGTGACCTTCCGGCTCCCTGCGAACCCGGCACTGGACAGCCAACTCGGCCAACTCGGCGAGAAGGTGGAGATCCGTGCGTACGGACCTGACCGCGCCGAGTTCTTCCTGCCCGGAGGCACCGAGAAGAACTTCACCGGTACGACGAGGACCTACTCGCGGAACCAGGTCTTCCATGCGACGTTGCCGGAGGTCCGGTACCGCAACCGGGAGGACGGTGGCGGCGACACCATCCAGGCAGCCTCGCTCGCGGGCCACTACTACGTCGCGATCCAACAGAACGCCGACGACGAAGGACGGAAGTACCAGGAGCCCATCGACATCGCGGTGGCGGTCAAGGGCGAGGTCTCTGGAGAGCCGACCTACCTGGAGCCCGACCCGGAACCGGAGCCGGCGAAGACTGAGGAGAAGCATGGTGAGGCTCCGGCTGGATCGTCGGGGGCGTCGGGATCGTCGGGATCGTCGGGAGAAGGAGACGCATCTGAGCCTTCGGCCGCCGACGGCTCGGGCTCGTTGATGCCCGTCGCCGTGGCGGGGGGCAGTGGTGCGGTGGTCCTCCTCGGCGTCATCCTGGCGGTGTTCCTGCTCCGCCGTCCCCGCAGCACGCCAGCAGGGGCACCGGGGCAGAACCTCCCATGGCCACCGCCGCAGCCGCCGCGACAGCCACCGCAACAGCCGAATCAGGGTCCGCCGCAGAACCCGCCGCCGGCCCCGCCTCGATAACACGCAACGCTCGTCGTCCACGATCCCTTACAGGGCTACCCTCGAGCGTTTGCCTCTGACGTGGGAGATTGACCACGGTGCTCGCAGGACGTTACGAACTCGTCGACATTCTCGGCGAGGGCGGCATGGGCGCGGTCTGGCGCACCTGGGACCATCGCGAACACCGCTATGTCGCGGCGAAGGTCCTGCAGCAGTTCAACGCGGGATCGCTGTTGCGGTTCGTCCGGGAGCAGAGTTTCCGGATCAGCCATCCGCATGTGATCACGCCACTCGGCTGGGCCGGCGAGGACGAGCGGGTCCTCTTCACGATGCAGATGGTCCACGGCGGTTCGGTCGCCTCGCTTCAGCGCAACGCGGGACGGCTGCCGCCGCAGTGGGCCGCCCTGCTGCTCGACCAACTGCTCGACGGATTGGCTGCCGTCCATGCGGCCGGTCTCGTCCACCGCGACGTCAAGCCCGCCAACCTGCTCCTCGATGCGACCGGCCGCACGCGTCCGCACGTGTTCCTCAGCGACTTCGGGGTGGCTGTCCCGCTCGACGAGCCACGCATGACGCGTACCTCGCAGGTCTTCGGAACACCTGGATATCTGGCTCCCGAACAGGTCCGGGGCGCCGAGCCCGAACCCCGCCACGACCTCTACTCCGCTGGCATCGTCGCCGTCGAGATGCTGACCGGCGTACGACCCGATCCCGACGTCGGCGTGGGTACGCATCGCCCTGACCATGTGCCGCCTCCGCTCTGGGACTACTTGCGCAGGCTCGCCGCCTGGAGTGCTGGCGGCCGTCCCGACTCCGCTGCGCACGCCCGCTCGGAGCTGGCGGCGACAGGCCTGTTGCCGGATCCCGGCGCGGTCCCGAGTGACCCGGCCGGCGTGGTCGACATCGCCGACGTGATCCCGCCGCTGCCGCCAGGATGGGGGCCGAATGGACCATCGGCCGCCGACTTCGTACGCCGGTCGGCACCGCACCCTCCCTCCGTCAAGCCAGCCTTGACAAGACCGACGACGCCTCGCGACCCACGCCGGGCCAGGCCTCCTGCCCCGAGCGGGCGGCATTGGCGGCAGACTCTGGTGGGCCTCACCGTCGTCGCCGCGCTGGGCATGTCGGCCTACGTCGCGCAGGCGGCACTGCGCGGAGAGCAGCCGCCCGACCCGGGAACACACACGCCTGGTACGCAGGCGCCCGAAACCTCGTCCTCGTCTCCGTCCCCCTCCCCATCTCCGTCCGCGTCTGGGGAGCGGTCGCCAGGAACATCGCCTCCCACCGGCGGCTCGGGGAGTGACGCCCGACCAGGCGAGCCTTGTACGTACATCGAGGTGGGTTTGATCGAGACGACCAGGAACGGAGAGAGGGTCACCTGCGTACGCCGGGAGAACGCGTACTCCTGGGAACGCACTTCCTGACCCCCCTAAAGCACTGGTTCTCGACCCCGGCCTGCCGTTAGCTTTCGCGCATGGGAGTTCCAGGCTCGTCTCCGGTGGCCGGGTCGTTTCGTCGGATGGCTCTCTACGGCCGGGTGCTGTGGGCATCAGCACCGGCCCACTCGTTGACGGCCTTGGGGCTGGCCGCCGGCTCGGCTGCTGTCGTGACCGGCGGCATCCTGGCGACCGGTCAGCTGATCGGGTCGTTACATCAAGCCGCCGCGGCCGGGGCATCACCGGCCGCTGCCGAACGAGTGTGGCTCTGGCTGCTCCTCGTCGCGGCCACGTTCGTCTCCTCGCCGATCCTGACGTCAGCGACGGCCGCGTTGTCACAGGCGATCTCGGCACGTTACGTCCGCACGTTCTACGACATGGCGATGGACGCGGGGACGGCGCCGCACGGCGTTGCCCACCTGGAGGATCCCGACGTCGCCGGACGCCTCGATGCGGTGATCAACGCCAGCCGCGAGTGGGACTTCACCGCGGGTATCGAGCTCACGTGGTCGATCGTCCGCACCCGACTTACCGGTGTGGGTTCGTTCCTCGTGCTGATGGCGTGGCATTGGTGGGCACCTTTCGTCGTGGCCGCGTCGTACGTCGTGCTGTCCCGGGTGTTCACCTGGTGGGTGAACAGGCAGCACGACAACGTCCTCGAGGTCGCTGGTGACGAACGTCGCCGCGCGGCCTATCTGCGGGGGCTGCTGACCGGCGCCGGGCCAGCGAAGGAGGTCCGGCTGTTCGGCCTGGCGGGCTGGCTGCTGGAGCGTTACTCGACCACGTGGAAAGCCGCGATGGTTCTGGTCTGGCGCAATCGCCACCGTGGGCTGGGCATGGTGATGGTGGCCGCGGTCGCCATGCTCGCCGCCAACGGACTGGTGCTGGCTCTGCTCGCGCGCGACGCCTCAGCCGGTGTGGTCTCGCTCGCGGCGATCGTCACGCTGGTGCAGGCGATCCTCGCGTTGGAGGCGTTCGGCCCGCTGGGCGACGAGCAGATGGCGCTCGGCCGCTCCACCGCCGCGACGTGGGAGCTGGTCCGGCTCCGCACCCAGCTCGGGCTGAGGGAGCTGCCGGATCCTCCCTACCAGACGCCGGCGCAGGCGGCCTCGCGCGCGACGGCGATCCGGTCGGGTGCCGCGGGCATCGAGCTTCGCGACGTGACGTTCACCTACCCGACGCGCGAGGAGCCGACGTTCACGCGGCTGTCGTTGACGGTGCCGGCCGGCCAGGCTTTGGCCGTCGTAGGTGAGAACGGCGCGGGGAAGTCGACGCTGATCAAACTCCTCTGCGGGCTCTACGCGCCAGACTCGGGAACCGTCCGGATCGACGGCGGCGACCCCGCCGCCGACGACTCGGTACGCCAACGAGTCGGGGTGATCTTCCAGGACTTCGTCCGCTACAAGCTGTCGCTGCGCCGGAATGTCGGACCGCACAGCCGAACTGGCCCCACCGGACGCACCAACGCCAACCCACACTCGCCCGCGCACCAGGTCGACGACTCGGTCCTGGCCAGAGCGCTCGAGGACGCAGGCGGCACGGAGCTCCTGGAACGGCTCGAGCACGGCTGGGACACCATCCTGTCGCCTGAGTACGCCGGCGGCACCGACCTGTCCGGGGGCCAGTGGCAGCGGGTCGCCCTTGCCCGTGCGCTCGCCACCGTCGCAAGCGGGGCCGGGATCCTCGTGCTCGACGAACCCACGGCCGCGCTCGACGTGCGCGCCGAAGCGGCCTTGTTCGACCGCTTCCTCGAGGTGACGGCCGGGATGACGACGTTGCTCGTGAGCCACCGGCTCTCCAGCGTCCGGCACGCCGACCGCATCGTCGTGATCGGCCAGGATGCCATCGGCCGGGGACACGTCATCGAGGACGGCACGCACGACCAACTCCTGGCCGCTGGGGGCACCTACGCCCAGATGTTCAGCCTGCAGGCGCGGCGTTTCGCCGCCGCAGGGGCCGGCCGGTCTGAGTACGCCGGGCACACAGCGGACGACACCGGGCAGGTGCCGGCGCCATGAGGGCACTTCGAGGCATCGGCATCGTCGTGGCCATGTCCGTGCGGGTCAGCCCCTGGCAGACGCTGGTCTGTCTCCTCGAGGCCGTCGGCAAGGTCATCGGCCTGCTTCAACCCCTCTACCTCGCGTGGTTCGTCGAAGGTGCCGTACGAAACGACACGAGGCAGATGGTGCTCGCCGTGAGCGCCTTCACCGCATCGATCGGCCTCAACTGGATCCTTCAGATCGCCGGCACGACCGCACGGGTCAACCAGATGGAACGCGTGGGCTTCGCGTTCGACACCGAGATCGCCCGCATCACCGCGAGCATCCAGACACTGGACCACCTGGAGTCGCCGCGTTATCTCGACCGGCTGCAGATCCTGCGCGATCAGCGCGACGCCCTCGGCGGCGCCTTCAACATGCTTCTCGGCACGTTCAATGATCTCGTCTTCGTGACCGGCACGATCCTGCTCGCGCTGACCGCCGACGCGAGACTGCTGCTGCTCGTGCTCGCCGGCCTCCCGATCCTCGCCGCGACCCGCTGGTTGGCGCCCTGGCAGGCCGCCGCCGAGCAGTCCTCAGCCGAACCGGGCCGCCTGACCACCCACCTGCTGGCTCTCGGCACCTCACCCACAGCCGGTGCGGAGCTACGCGTGTTCGGGATCCGCCGGACCATGCGGGCCGAACTCGCCGAGGCGGTGACCGGCTGGCGACAACCCGGTGTGCGCCTGGCCATCCGTACGAACGCAGTCGAAGGCGCGTGCGCCACGTTCTTCTTCCTCACCGCTGCCGCCGTCCTGGCGTGGATGGTCAGCGACGCACTCGCCCGGTCCGTCCCCGTCAGTGCGCTGGTCCTGGCCGTCCTGCTGGTCGGCCGTCTGCAGTACGCCGGACGGTCCGTGCAGTGGGCAATCATCAGCTTCACCCGCATCGCTCGCATCACCGGCCAGTTCCTCTGGCTGCGCGACTACGACCAGGAAGTCCGCGTCGGACGGTCCCGGACCAGCGCCCCGCCGGCTCGGCTCGACGACGGGATCCGACTGGAGCACCTGACCTTCAGCTATCCCGACGCCGACACACCAGCCGTCCGCGATGTCGACCTCCACCTACCAGCAGGTGCCGTCGTCGCCGTCGTCGGCGAGAACGGCGCCGGCAAGACGACCCTGGTCAAACTCCTCACCGGCATGTACCGACCCACGTCCGGCCGGATCCTGCTGGACGAGACCGACCTCGCCGAGGTCGACATCGACGCATGGCGAACCAGCACCGCCGGAGCTTTCCAGGACCACGCCAAGCTCGAACTTCTCGCACAGGAGACGGTCGGCGTCGGCGACCTCGCGCGTCTCCACGACCCGCCGGCCGTTCGCGCCGCGCTCCGCAGCGCCGCGAGTGATGACGTACTCCAGGCACTTCCCCAGGGCCTGGACACCCAGCTCGGCAGCTCCTGGCCCGGTGGCGTCGACCTGTCCGGCGGCCAGTGGCAGCGTCTGGCGATCGCGCGCGGAATGATGCGTACCGAACCGCTCCTGCTCGTCCTCGACGAACCCACGGCCGCTCTCGACGCCACCACCGAGCATCGCCTCTTCGAGCGGTACATCGCTGCCGCCGGCAAGGCACGGTCCCGCGGCGCGGTCACCCTGCTGGTCACCCACCGCTTCTCCACGGTCGCCGCCGCCGACCTCGTAGTCGTCCTCGACCAGGGAAGCGTCGCCGAAGTCGGCTCCCACCAGGAGCTGATGGCCGCCCAGGGCCACTACTCCGAGCTCTACGCACTCCAGGCCCGCGGCTACCACTGACCAGCCGACTCCGGACCGTGGCCACAGTACGCTCCCCAGATGGACGTCGGCTCCGAATCGACCCGGCTCATCGTGCTGCGCGGCAATTCAGGCTCGGGCAAGAGCACCGCGGCCCAAGCCATCCGCGAGGCGTACGGACGTGGACTTGCGTGGGTCTGCCAGGACATCATCCGCCGCACCATCCTGCGCGAACACGACTATCCCGGGATGGCGAACATCGGCCTCATCGAGCAGACGGCGCGCTATGCACTCGACCATGGCTACCACGTCGTCCTGGAAGGAATCCTGTACGCCGACAGGTACGAGTCGATGCTCGCCCGCCTGCACCGGGACCACCGCGGCCCTACGTACTTCTACTACTTCGACGTTTCCTTAGCCGAGACGGTACGCCGCCATGCCACGCGACCACAGGCGACCGCGTTCACGCCGGCCGACATGGAGAGCTGGTACCGACAGCAGGACTGCCTGACGCTGGTGACCGAACGCCTCATCGACGAGTCCAGCTCACTCGACGATACGGTCGATAGAATCCTTTCCGACACCGGCCTGCTGGACTCTCCCCACATCACCGAGATCCAGATGGAGAAGGTCGAGCGGGCTCCCACCCGCCACGAACGCCTCACCAGGGTTCCCTGGGACCACTCGTACCAGGACGCTTCCCCGCCGTGGGACTCCGGCCGCCCGCAGTCGGCGTTCCTCCAGCTCGCCGAACACGCGGGAGCCGTTCATGGTCGCGTTCTCGACGCGGGTTGCGGCACTGGCGAGAACGCGCTGGCGTTCGCCGCGGCGGGTTTCGAGGCCTGGGGCGTCGATGTCGCTTCCACCGCCATCGAAATCGCTTGCCGCAAGGCCAGCGAACGAAACCTGACGGTGACCTTCAAAGTCGAGGACGCCCTGCAACTGCAGCGACTGCAGCAGCGTTTCGACACAGTGCTCGACTCTGGGCTCTTCCATACCTTCGATGACGAGGAACGGGCCAGGTACGTCGACAGCCTCGGCACTGTGATTGAGCCGAACGGGACTGTTCACCTGCTGTGCTTCAGTGATGCGGTGGCCGGAGACGGCGGACCGCGCCGGATCAGCCGAGCCGAGATCTGTTCGGCGTTCGCCGACGGCTGGCATGTCGTCGACATCCGTGCGACCCGCTACGAGACCCGCTTTGGCGGTGACGGCTCACCGGCCTGGCTCGCCACGATCCGACGTGCGGACACGCTGTCGCCGCCAAGGGCCTAGAACGGCAGCCAGCCGGTGCGCTCATACCAGTGACCGCCGGAACGAAGGTGGGCGACGTAGGCGCGTTGCAGGGTGGTTTCCTGCGGGTAGTCGTCGAGGTCGGGGTAGGAGCGGCCGAACACGTACTCCGCGAGGTCCCCATCGGCCGGTGGTAGATCAGCTTCGGTGTGGACAGGTAGTAGGTGGAAGCGCCGTTGGAGCTGGACGATGTTGGAGCTCTCTGGCAGGTAGTCGGCGAGTTGGGGGTCCAACAGCCAGGATCCGCAGGTGAAGAACGTCACCGGTTCCTCAGGAAAGTGGCGGAAGAAGAATTCCCGTGCCTGGGTGAACGACTCATCGCACAACCTCGGAGACAGCGGGCGGACCGGGGGAACGTGGACGGAGAGCGCGTATCCGCACGGGCCGTCGGACAACGAGATGGCCCCACGGTTGAACTCCAACTGTCCGAGTCTGTATTGCGCTCCTCGAAAGAGCAGCATTGCGCTTGTCCCGAACCCGAAGAGTCCGATGCCGCTGAGCCCGGTGACGGATCGGTGCTTCTGCATCACTGCCGCGAGCCCGGTCAGGCTGCTCCAGGACACGTCATCGGGAATCCCGCGCTCGGCGTGGTAGCGACGTACCTCGGGAAGAACGGCCAGATACATCCAGACAGGCACGTGCCGGCCCACCGGTCCGGTCTCCGGGGAGAACCGCACCGGCCATCCCGAGTGGCCCTCGATCGGTACAGCCTCGCCCATAGTGGCGAGTAGCGCGTGGTAGGCGCGGTCCAGCACCCACCACAGCGCGGGGTGGGCGTGCGGATCGGGGCGAGAGGCCAGCGTCTCGTAGCGGTCCTCCTCCTCGACGCCGAGGCGTTCCAACTGCTGCGCTGCCTCCGCATCGTCGGGCAACACCAGCCCGGGCGAGGTAGCTGGCCGGTCGATTCGCTCCAACCAGTTAACGGCCTCGGCAGGTAGGTCCAGTTCACGGACCAACGCCGCAAGGTCCACGCCGAAGGGAGAAGTCTCGGGCGGATTGACGGTCAGATCGCGGTCACAAGACACGTCAGGCAGGTCCTTCCGCTACTGGTCAGGCATGCGGATTCTGCTTGACGGCATACTGGCCGCCACGCCACGGATGTTTGCGATGACGCTACACCCCATCGCGGCAGGGTCGGGTCCGGTGGTGGACGTGGATAGGGTGTATTGCTGTCGCCGGTGTTACCGTGCTGGCCACGGCATCGGTGCGTGGGCTGCTGGGGAGAGATGCCGAGATGCCAAGGGAGCAAGCATCCAAGGCTGAGGGACATGACCGCCTGGAGCTTGAGTTCAGTGGCGAGATCTTTCAGTGGCGCGGGCCCGCGCCGTACTACTTCGTCAGGGTGCCCGAGGAGGAGAGCCTCGAGCTGAAGATGGTGTCCTCTGGCACCTACTACCGGGGCATGATCCGGGTTCGGGCGCGTATCGGTGAGACGGAGTGGGCGACATCGTTGTGGCCCAAGGACGGGCGTTACGTCCTCCCGATACGAGACTCGGTACGCAAGCCCAGGGGGCTCGCCGACGGGGACACCGTCACGATCCATCTCGCCGCCGCTGCACCAGCGCTGGAGAAAAGTCAGGATCCCGCTCGGGCGCCTTCTGATCAAGCCAATCGAAAAGCACATCGGGTAGCCGGGCGACGCGAACCCCGTAGCGGAGACGATCAACGGACTGGGCGCAGCGGACCAGGCGTCGCAAAGGCTCGCAGCAGGCCACAGGTCACCGACGATCAGCTCCGGATCGTCCCAGCGAACGAGGCAACCTGGGAAGACTTGCAAGCGATCTTCGGCGTACGCGGCTCTTCGTCCATCTGCTGGTGCCAGCGGTACAAGATGCAGCCCAGAGAGCGTTGTATTGCCACGGTTGGAGCCGCCGAGCTCGCCCCCCGGCTCCGAGAGCAGACCGCCTGCGGACAGCCAGAGTCGGCTCAGACGACCGGCCTGGTCGCCTACCTCGACGGTGAGCCGGTCGGCTGGTGCGCGGTGGACCCGCGATCTGCTAACCCGCGCCTGTTGAGCCAATGTCCCACACCGTGGGTCGGTCGGACCGAGGACAAGAGCGATGCCAGCGTGTGGGCGGTGACCTGCATCCTTACCCGGGCCGGTTTTCGGCGCCGCGGTATCAGCCGAGCACTCGCCCGGGCCGCCGTCGACTTCGCCCGACAACGCGGCGCCCGTGCCCTGGAGGCCTATCCCCACACCAGCGAGGTCGGGCACTTCGGCACTCCCAGCGTCTTCGCCGCCGCCGGCTTGGTCGAGGTGAGCAGGCCCACCCTCAGGCGCATCGTCATGCGCATCGATTTCTAGCTGCGTTCGGATCAGTCCCGCCTCCGCGAATCTAGGAGACACGGCCTGGCCGCTTAAAAGCACTGCGCCCGGTTCACCGGCGAACGTTACGATCGGCCGATGGCCGGATATGAGCCCGTGGATCTTCATCCGTACTGCAACGCAGGTGTCGACGTTCTCGGCGACCCTGCTGACGATGCCCCGCTCGGTCGCGTGCAGCTTCGTGGGCTGCCGTTCCAGGTCGGCGGCGACGACCCGGCGGCACAGCGGTGCTTCATCGCGCCCCAGCCGCAGACGCCGGTGTCGATCGCTGTCGGCCAACAGGCCAGCCGCGTGATCGTCGCCCATCGCCTGCTCGAGCCCACGAGGCCTGCCGGGCACGGAGTCGGTACGCAGGTCGCCGACTACGCCTTCCACCTCGCCGGCGGCGAAGTCGTCACCGTGCCCATCCGGGAGCGGTTCGAGATCCAGGTCGTCCCGACCGAGTGGGGCCGGGACGCGTTCCTCGCGGTCTCGGACACCCCCGACGGCAACGAGCCGCGTTTCGAGGGCCGCTGGGACGGCGCCGGCTACCGTCTCACCGAGCACCACAAGGGATGGGTCAAGGCGTACTGGCTGTGGTGTTGGGAGAACCCGCACCCCGAGAAGACCATCGAGCGGATCGAGCTCATCCCGCGCGGCCCGGCGTTCCTCGTGGCGGCACTCACGCTCAGCCAGGCCGACGAGCATCCGTTCGTCAACGGGCCTGCGAGGCCGGTGCGGCTCGAGGTCACCGATCCCGACATTGCCGCCCGCGACGACGTGCTCAGCATCGAGGTCGACCGCGGTGTCGCGACCTATCCGCAGCCGCTGCCGACGACTGTCGACGACCGGCCGGGCTACGGCGCGGCCAACGCACCGCCACCCGCCAGCCCCGCCTACGCGGGCGTCGCGGCGATCCCGTCGGCCACCCTCGTCCTGCGGCAGCGGGACGAGGATCTCGGCCAGGTCACCTGGGGTGATGTCGAACGCGACGGGCACGCCGACACGGGGCGGGTACGGGTCGAGCTGGCCGACTCCGGCCGCAACTGGGTGCACGTCACGGTGCTCGACGACGCCACCGGCAAGCAGGTGCCGTGCCGGGTGCATTTCCGTTCCCCCGAAGGGATTCCGTACCAACCGCACGGCCACCACAACCACGTCGCGCAGAACCTCAACAGCTGGCACTACGACGTCGGCGGCGATGTCCGGATGGGCCAGTCCACCTACGCCTACATCGACGGAAAGTGCCAGGGATGGCTGCCACGGGGCGAGGTCGTCGTCGACGTGGCCCGGGGGTTCGAGTACGCGCCGCTGCGCGAGACTGTACGCATCGAACCCGGCCAGCGGGAGCTGACCCTGCGGCTCAACCGGGTCACCGACATGGCCGCGAACGGCTGGTGGTCCGGCGACTCCCACGTCCACTTCCTGTCCACGGCCGGCGCGCAGCTGGAACAGCTCGGCGAGGACCTGCGCGTCGTCAACCTGCTGCAGTCCCAGTGGGGTGCACTGTTCACGAGCACCGAGGAGTTCACCGGCCGCCCGAGCGGCGTGGGCGGGGTGCATGGCGGCGACTACCTCACCTACGTCGGCCAGGAGAATCGCCAGCACGCCCTTGGTCACATGGTCCTGTGGGGGTTGAAGGAACCCGTCATGCCGTGGTGCAGCGACGGTCCCGACGAGGCGGAGCTGGGCGGTGCGCTCGACACCAACCTCAGCGACTGGGCCGACCGTACCCACGCGCAGGGTGGCACGGTTGTCGCCGCGCACTTCCCCAACCCCAACGGCGAACCCGCCGTGCTCGTCGCCACCGGACGCGCCGACGCGGTGGAGATGCTCGCCCAGGGTGAGGACAACCTGCGCGAGTACTACCGCTACCTCAACTCCGGCTACCGCCTCCCGCTCGTGGGTGGTACGGACAAGATGTCCAGCGCCGTGCCGGTCGGGCTCTACCGCACGTACGCCCGGCTCGACGGCAACCAGGAGTTCAGCTACGACGCGTGGTGCGCGGCAGTCCGGGCAGGGCGGACCTTCCTGTCCGGCGGGCCGTTGCTGGATCTCCGGGTCGACGGCCGGCAGCCGGGCGACATGGTGGAGCTGTCCGGGCCAGGGACGGTCACCGTCGAGGCACAGGTCACCAGCATCTTTCCCCTGCGTACGTTGGAGATCGTGTGCAACGGCGAGGTCGTCGGCACGGCCACGCCCGACTCGACTGGCGACAGCGGCGACCGCCGGCTCTCCCTCACCCAGGACGTACGCATCGACGGCAGCGCCTGGATCGCCGCCCGGGCGTTCGGCACCCAGACGCATCTGGACGAATGGGGGCGGCAGGTCTTCGCCCACACCTCGCCGGTCTACCTCGCCAGCGGTGGACCGTGGGGAATGGCCGATCCGGAAGGCCTGCACTACATGCGCACGCTCGTCGAGGGCGCGCGGGAGTACGTACGCCACACGGCTCCGCGCCGGGCCGACCACCTCACGACCCACCACCACGGCGAGGCGGATCACCTGGCCTGGCTGCAACGCCCCTTCGACGAGGCACTTCGCGCCCTCGACGCCCGCCGCTGAGCTAGCTGTATGTCCGGCTTCGTCAAGCGGCGGGATCCTCCGGTGCCGGGGTCGATTCCCGACGCGCTCCAGGTGTTCGAGGCGGAGGTGCGGTTCTACCGGGAGGTCGCGCCCGTGGTCGGCGTGCGCACCCCCGCCTGCTTCGAGGCGGAGGCGGGTCCCGCCGGCACCCGGCTCGTCCTCGAGGACCTGTCGACGTGGCGGCAGGGCGCCGACCCCGCCGTCGCCGCTCGCGTCCTCGCCGGCCTTCACCGACGCTTCGAGAACGAAGCCGCCGGTCGGTGGCCGTGGCTGCGCCGGAGCGGCGCTGGTGGTGATCTGGTCGGCCAGCTCTACGACCGTACCTGGCCGATCCTCGCCGCCCGTCGCGACGTCACGGCGCGTGCTCGTGACCAGGGCGAGCGGCTCGTCGGAGCCGTGCCGGAGCTGGCGCGCGCCGGATCCGCCGCCGGACCGCTCACCCTGGTCCATGGGGACGCGTCGCTGCGCAACATGCGGACGGGACCCGACGGCACCCTCGCACTCCTCGACTGGGAGGACGTGAGCCTCGCCCCCGGCGTCACCGACCTCGCGTGGCTGCTGGTCTCGTCCGTGCCGCCGCCGCGCTGGCCCGACGTGTTCGCGGCGTACGGCGACTGCGCCGGCCTCGACCTCGTGCTCGCCGCGGCCGTTTCGCAGGCGTTCCTCAGCCTCGCGGACACGCCGGAAGGTTCACCCGACGCGCGGGAATGGATCGCCCGCATCGAGGCGGCTGTCGCGCGGCTGACCTGAGCGCCAGCCGGGCGACTTGTTGGAGGTTGGTCGACTTAAGAAGGCGACGAACCTCCAACAGTTCGAGCGGTGGCAGGCGACGATCCCTACCAGGGCAGGGGATCTGCGGCGTGCGTACGACCGAGGTCGCGGATCGCGTCCAGCGTCTCGGACGGTAGCTGCACCTTCGCCGCGGCGGTGTAGTCGAGGCGACCGGTGGTGCGCCTACGCCGCGGCCTTCCAGTCGACGAGCTGGACGATGACGCCATTGGGGTCGCGTACCTGGAAGGCCCGCTCGCCCCACTCCTCCACGGTCAGCGGCATCGTGATCGTGACCCCCTCCGCCTCCAGCCGTGCCAGCTCGCCTTCGAGATCGTCGACGACGAAGGCGAGGATCAGCCCGGACGCGTGGTCGTTGCGCTGGTCCTCCGGCAGCGACTCGAGCCCGCGCCGCAGGAAGACCACGTTCATCCCGGCGTCGTCGCGGGTCAGTGACGCGAACCCGTCCGCCGCCAGCTCCTCGCGGAAGCCGAAGTGGGTGGCCAGGAACTCGGCGGAGGCCGCCACGTCGTCGACGTTGAGCGACACTGCGGACGAAGTGATCTTCATAGAGCCCTCCAGGAGCGATAGAGTCGAGGCAACAATGCCGTACGCCGTACATTGTACGTCGTACGGAGTAATCTGACGAACGCCGACCCGGAAGGTCCGACATGTCCAGTGACCGCAGCAGCGCAGGCGACCCGGCACGCACCCTCGAACTGCTGTGGCGCGACCGGGGCGCGGCGGCGGGTGGGCAGCGAGGACCACGCCAGGGTCTGACCGTGGACCAGATCGTCACGGTCGCGATCGATCTCGCCGATGCCGAGGGCCTACCGGCGGTGACGATGCGCCGGGTCGCGCAGGAGCTCGGGAGGGCTCCGATGTCGCTCTATACGTACGTTCCCGGCAAGGGAGAGCTCGTCGACCTCATGCTCGACACGATCTACGCCCAGATGCCACGCACGACCCTGCCGGCGAACGCGGCGTGGCGGCGACGGGTCGAGGCGGTGGCGGGCGACAACCGGGCGATGTACGAACAGCACCCCTGGATGGCCACCGTCTCCACCAGCAGACCCACGCTGGGGCCGGGCGCGATCGCGAAGTACGAGCACGAGCTGAGCGCGTTCGACGGTGTGGGCCTCGACGACGTGGACACCGATGCGGCGCTGACCTTCGTGTTGAGCTTCGTCCAGGCATCCGCGCGTTCCGCCGCCGACGTTGCCGCGGCTCGTCGCGACTCCGACCTGACCGATGAGCAGTGGTGGGAGGCGAACGCACCGCTGCTGGAGCGGGTGTTCGACGAGGCGAAGTACCCTCGCGCGGTCCGCGTGGGCGCCGCGGCCGGTGCGGCTCACGGTGCGGCGTACAGCCCTTCCCATGCGTACGACTTCGGACTGCAACGCGTGCTTGACGGCCTCGCCGCCCTCGTCGACGACCGCCGCAGCACTCTCGAAGGCTAAAAGGGATCGACGCGGGCGATCAAAGAGACCTAGCTTCTCCCTGTGTCGACGCCACCAGAGCAGGTCCTTCGCTGGGCGGCCAACGCCGTGGGCGCGGGGGCCGTCGTCGAAAGCAGCCGCAGCCTGCGAGCTGGCGACGACGGTCCATGGCTTCTCCGCCTCACCGACGGCCGGACGACCATCGACGCTGTACTCAAGACCGGGCCGCCGGAATGGCATGAGCTCCGCACGGAAGGAACGGCACTCGCGTGGGCGGAGCAGCACCGGCTTCCCACGCCACGCCTGCTCGCCTTCGAAAAGGAAGCAGCCGCTGGGTTTCTGGCCATATTGACCGCCGTACTCCCTGGCAGCACAAGGATTCCGCGAGTGGCGACACCTCAACGCCTCCGCGCCCTCGGCGCCGCCGCCGCAGCGGTCCACTCCGTACCGCTTGCCCCACGGCCCGATCTTCCGCTGCGTACCCACCACATGCCGTGGGTCGACCGCGCCGCGGAACGTCGATGGGCGCGGAGATACCAGCAGACGACCGACGCACAGGAGCGCGACGCCATCGTGGCGGAGTGGCGCAACGTGGGGCTGGCCCCATCTCAGGACGAGGCCCACACCGTGCTGCGGGAGACCCGATCGACGCCGTTGCTCGACGAGGCGGACGATCGTCTGCAGGACATGACACCACCACGCGGCGAAACCGTCTTCGTCCATGGCGACCTCTGGCACGCCAACACGATGTGGGACGGCGATTCGTACGTCGGGATGATCGACTGGGACGCCGCTGGTGCCGGCCACTACGGAGTCGACCTGGGCTCACTGCGCTGGGATGCGGCCATTCTCTTCGGACCGAACGCACCCGGTGAGATCCTCACCGGCTGGGAAGAGGCCAGCGGCCGCAAGGCGGAGAACGTCGCCTACTGGGACATCACCGCCGCCCTGAACACCGACGTCGAACTCGACAGCTTCGTCGAGATCATCCACGCAGAAGGGCGTCCGGACCTCGACGCGGCAACATTGACCGAGCGTCGCGACGGCTTCATCCGGACAGCGCTCGATCGACTCGGCCACGACTGATCATTTTGTGCCAGCATTGGTTGAATGGGCGGCTCACGAAGGCGGACTCGCGAGCAGGAGGTGGCGGAGTTCCGCGACGCGCTGACAGATTCCGACTCCCAGGTACGCCTCAATGCTGCGGTCCGACTCGCCTACCTCGACTGCGCCGACGGCCTCGCCGAGCTCGTCACGGGCCTGTCCCATCCCGAGGGCGCGATCCGGCTGGTCCAGGTCCCCGAAGCCCTGTCGCTGCTGGGCGAACCCGGACTCTCCAAAGCTCGGCGACTGCTCAGAGACCGCGGTCCGGTGCGGCTCGCCGCTGCCAAGACACTGACGTACGCCGGTGCGTTCGACGGCGTGGTCGAGGTCATCATCGACTCACTGCACGATGCGGATCGTACGACCAGAACCGAGGCCGCCTCGCTCGTCGGCGAACTCGGACCACCTGCGGTCGACGCGTTCGACGCCCTCACGGCGGCATTCCGCGACCAAGGCGAGGAGCTGGCGATCGCTCTGCCGGCGTTGGCCTCCGCCGGTAGGCAACGGGCGCTCCCGATCCTTCGTCAGGCCCTCGGGCACGACACGTCGCCGTCGCCGGTGAGGACCTCCGCGATGCGGGCGCTGGCCAGTCTCGGTACCCGTGCCGCCGACACTCACCCGATGGTGGCGTCGGCCCTCGACGACCACTCGGCCCCGCTGCGGGAACGCCTCACCGCGGCCCACACCCTGACCCGCATCGGCCCTTCGGGCGAGGCGGTGGCCGCGACCATCGGAACGACGCTGCCGCAGGCGGACCGCTGGCTGCGGATCGGCCTCCTGCGGGCTCTTTCCCACATCGCTCCCGGCTACCCGCGGCGGCCGGAGGCCAGCCAGGAGTGGCCGTGGTGGGAGTCGCGCTCCGTCCACACACCACGGCCACAACGGGTCGAGCCGGTCGGGCGAGCCTGTGCCGATCTCCTTGGCACATTGGTCGCACACCTCGACCACGACGATTCAGACGTACGCCGGAATGCCGCCCTGGCGATGGCATTCTTCGGCCGGTTCGGGCGTACGGTCGCAGGCGACGTTCGGGCGGCACCTCGACTGCCGGAACCGTTGCGCGGCGACCTGCTGCGCCGGCTCTTGCCGCGTGCTTTCCACGAGTCCGTGAGACCGTCACCGTTGCAGTCCGGCCGCTACGCCCACCTCGATCCGGCCGCTTGGCAGTGGGGCCTGTATTTCGCGCAACCCGACGTCGACCTCGACGCCATCGCCGCCGACTGTGAACGCCAATGGGCACAGGCCGACGGCGGCGATCTCGACTACCAGCTCGCGGTACCGAAGTGGCAGTTCCTGCACTACCTGGTCGAGCGGCACGGTGTGGTGCTGCACGGTTCGGCGACACCCGGCATCGACGTGCTGCATCCACGCAGTCGCAGTTGGGGTGGCGGTCGTACGTCAGGCCAGCCTGGTGTCTTCGCGGTGGACCATGCCCTGATGGCGATGTACTTCGGGATCATCGACCGGTCGAAGGTTTCGTCCATGAGCAACGGCGTGTGGTGGGGCAGGAACCCCGACGGAACGCCGCGCCGATGCTTCTCCCTGGCCGTGGAGTACGCCGGACTAGCCGCGCGGCCGTTCGTGGATGCGACGTTGTACGTGCTGCCCTCCGACACGTTCACGATGATGGGTGAGCTGACGAGTCTGGTGCCGGTGAAGCCGCTGGCTCGGCTCGCGGTCGCCCAGGAGGACTATCCGTTCCTCGAGGACGTGTGGGGAAACGACGTCGGACCACTCGCGTCGCAGTTCGGCGGGCGGTTCGCGTTTCTCCGGGACGTCGGGGCCTTTCCTGCCAAGCGTTCCGTGCCCTCCGGATCGAACTGAGGCATCGGTCAAAGCAACCTGTGTGTGCGCATTCTCGCCGCGGGTCCGCCCGGGACGCGGTCACCTGTCGGCGGACCCGTCAAGCGTGATCGTGGCAACGTCGAAGACGTTGACGACGCCAAGCTGGGGCCGCGAGCCGACGCGACGCGTGGTTTCCGTGGAGATGGCTGTAGAAGGCGACCTTGCCCGCCGACATGACCTCCGCAGCCCAGGCGTGGGCGACCCGACGCCCATGTCCCTGGCGCTGGAATGCCGGGTCGGTTCTCACCCACAGCTCAGCGGCGTCGCTGTTGCTGCGTGCCGAGCTGGCCCACGACACCGCGCGCCCGTCGACCACACACGCGTACTCCTCCGCGCCCGTCCGCACGACGCCCGGATGCCGGCGTTCCGTCTCTGGAAAAACGTACGTATGAAAGCGCCCCACGGCGGTGGGCCGCCCTCCCGCGACCGTTTGCGCGGCCAGTTCTGTGTCGAGGAAGAACAATCCAGGCTCGAGCAACGACGTACGGGCGATCAGGTCGTCGTCGGCGTCCTCGCAGAAGACGACCTGGTCACCATCGACGAAGCGCACGGCCGAGCAGGTGGCGATCTCGTCGGGGTTGTCACCAGGGACCCGCACGATCCGGCCAGTGTCGTTCACGGCCTTGCATTCCAGCCGCAGTTGGACCGACCAGAGGATCCGCGGATCAGTTGGCAGCATGCCCTTGTTTATCACCCACACGCGACACGGCGTGGGTGATTCTCATGGCTGTCATCGCCACCGTCAGCCGCGCCATCCGATCACCGTCGGCCGCCCAGCGATCGTCGGGCAAAACGCGATAGCCTGCTGAGGACAACTGACCGTACCGGGTAAACCAAGAGATAGCTCACGGCTTCCTCCGGGAAGATCGTGAACGTAGCGCAAGCGGCCTTCGGCCTAGCGCGCTTGGGAGCCACGGTCCTCTCCGCGTCCATGCTCGTGCTGGATCGTGGAGACGGATCGCTGCTCCCGGCGTGTTCTCTAGGAGCCGTCGATGTCCGCGCCAGTACCGCCATCCGCAGCAGCCCTACCCTCCCCATCGATCCAGCCTTCGCGTTATCTCGACCGGTTCGTTCGTACGACGGTGGGAGCGAGACTCGCCAAGTCCCGGGTCTTCCCGAACGCCAAGGAGGTAACGGAAAGCTACGCGGCGAGAGCGGCGGCTCTCCGTTTCCGGGCGGAGTTCCCGCCCGCGGATCCTCACATTCTCCTCATCGCCGTCGCCGACGGGTCGACCCCACGAACCGCGGCCACCTTCGCTCTGCACACCGCATGGGAATGCCATTCCGTCGACCCCAGGTTGAGAAGCTCCCGGCGCTGGGCAGAGATACCGCGACTGACGCTTCATCCGCAGCGGATCGAGACCTGCCGGTTCTCGGCCCCGCGCGCCGTCGTGGTTGCCGTCCACTCCCATGTCAGCCTGGCGTCGTCCTTGGCAAGCGTCTTCGCTGAGGACCTGCTGGTGATCGCCATGCCATGCTGCCTGCCGATCGACCTCAACGAGCCAGTGGATCTGAGTTTCGACGACGCGCACGTTCTGTCTGCCCGGCGTACGATCCACGTCTGGTCACTACCGCACGGCCGACCGTGCGCGAGCGAAACCGTGGGAGCGGACACATGAGGGTGGAAACCTACGCCGAGCGCCCGCGCCGGCTCGCGCGCAAGCTCCGCCAGCCGGGCCACGTCGCCGCGTCGTGGACCGAGACGGTCGTCGGTCGGGATGACGTGGGTGAGTGGGCGGTCCTTCCGGCTGGAACACCGATCCATCGAGATTCCGGCACCATCCTGCGGTACCAGTCGGCGCAGGTCTTCTGCTATCCCCACCAGGGGTGGTGGGTCGCGCGTCTCGGCGGACCCGACGCCACGTTCCTTGCCTCTCGCGTGGACGGAACGGTCAAGAGCTTTGACAACCCGGCACCGGATCGCGTGGACGTTTCCACGCCGCACGTCGTTTCGCCAGCCGGCGTGGAGTTCGTCGACCTCGTCCTGGACGTCGTACGCCATGCGGACGGCACAGTCGAGGTCCTCGACGAGCACGAGGTCGAACAGGAGGCGGCGGCGTGGTCGATCCCGGCCGAGCAGATCGAGCAGGCCTGGCGGTCCTGTGCCGAGATCGTCGCGATGATGGAACGTGCCATGGCGCCTTTCGACGGCTCCGCTGCGTACTGGCTCGACCAGTTTTCCGTCGGGTCCGGCAGTCCTGCGGGCCGTCGATAATCGGTACGCCGCTCAGCCCATGCCTGCCATGCTGGCCGCATGGACGCGCACACGACCGTCAACCAGCGGCTGTGGGATGAGCTGGCTCCCCTGCACGCGGCGTCGGACTACTACGACGTGGAGTCCTTCGTCCAGGGCGCGGAGACACTCGAGGACACGGAGGTTCGCGAGGTCGGCGACGTCACCGGGAAGCGGCTCGCCCACCTGATGTGCCATTTCGGGATGGACTCGCTGTCTTGGGCGCGGCATGGCGCCTCCGTCACCGGGCTGGACTTCTCCCGCCAGGCGGTCGACATCGCTCGCACTCTCGCCACCCGCACCGGTGTCGAGGCGGAGTTCGTCTGCGCCGATGTCATGGCGGCTGCCGACGTCCTCGACGGCACGTTCGACGTCGTGTTTCTCTCCAAGGGCGTCATGATGTGGATCGAGAGCGTCTCGGCTTGGGCGCAGGTCTGCGCTCGGCTCCTCAAGCCTGGCGGCGTCTTCTACCTGCTCGAGTTCCATCCCCTGGCCATGGTGATGTCTCAGACCAAGGACGGCCTCGCCTTGCAGGGCAGCTACTTCCATTCGCCAGACCCGGAGATCGTCGTCAGTGACGGCTCCTACGCCGTCTCCGAGCCCGGCCTGGCACACCAGGAGTCGCGGGAATGGACGCACTCCGTCGGCGAGATCGTCACGGCTCTGGTCGACGCTGGCATCAGGATCGACTTCCTGCACGAGTTCCGCGCGGCCGAGAACGCCTTCACGACCGTGTCGGGGACCAAGGTCCCGACTGGCACAAGTCTCCCGGCCGCCTTCTCCGTCCGTGGAACCCGTACGTAGGCACGGAGTCGGGCGGGCGGCCGGGCACTTGCCGACGCCCTGGTAGTCCAGGTCCTAGTCGGCGACGAAGTACTGCTCGGGCCTTGTCGGGCCGGGCGTCGGGTAGAGCCAGGCGGCGGGGATCTTCCTCGGCACGTTACGGAAGTTCCTCCGGACAGTTCCGTACGTCCCGTCGACCGAGACCAGGCCGATCACCCAGAACTGCTCGATGGCGATCTGGAGGATCTGGTTGAAGAGCCCCCTTGCCTCGGCCTTGTCGACAGTGGCGCGGAACTGGTCGTAGAGCTTCATCTGCTCGATCGCGGCCGCCGGGGGCTTCTCGCCTTCGGCGCCACCGGAGGTGTACCACGTCGACCACAAGGGCGCGTAGTTCGACTCGCCACTGTAAGGAAAGTACCAACGAGGATCCAGATCCGCGTCGAACAATCCCCCGTCACCAGTCCACACACTCGCGTCGTGCAGGTTGGCCGCCTTGCGATCGTAGAAGAGGGTCCGGTCCTCCGTCTTGACCTGCATCTCGACTCCGACCTCGCGCCAGTACCCCGTCACCAGATCCATCGCCGAGATCTGGTTGGGCTCATTGGTCACGACCTCGAGTGAGAACGCGATTCGCTTGCCATCCGGGCCAAGGCGGGTCCCGTCGCCGTCACGCCGCGAGTAGCCCGCCCGGTCGAGGTAGCTGTTTGCCTGGTCGACGTCGTAGTCCGTGAACTGCTTCGCGAGCTCCTCGTTGAAGAACTCCGACTCTTTCCGGGGAGCCGCCTGCCATGGCTCGCCCTGCCGCTGGTAGACCGCATTCACGATCTCCTGCCGGTTTATTGCATAGGAAAGACCAATGCGGAAGTCGCGGTTCTGGAACACCTCGCGAAGAGCGGCGTTCTTGGTGTTCAGGTTCAAGGAGATGACTCCCTGGTTCATGCTCCCGGGAACTCCGTCGATGAACTCGTACTCGCCCTTTTCACGCCCGCGGGCCAAAACTGGTTTGTTGTCCAACGTGGCGACACCACCGGTCAGCGCCGGAGCGTTGAAGTCGAGATCGCCACTCGTCGTGCGAAGGAGCACAACCTCGAGATCCATGATCTCGTACGTCACCCGATCGATGTACGGCAGCTGACTACCGTCTGGATCCACCTTCCAGTAGTACGGATTCCGTTCGAACACACCACGACCCGACGAGTCGTCGACCGCCGTCGTGAGAACCCAGGCGTTGAGGCTCGGACGGTCAGGGTTGCTCGTCGTCGTGTTGCGGTCCCAGAAGTAGTCGATCCAGTCCGAGAAGCCCTCGTCTTTTGCGGCCGCCTCGGTGTCGGGGTTGTAGTCGACGTGAAACTTCTCCATGTAATGGCGAGGAGTGATGAGTGAGTTCGCGCTCGGAGTGGCGAGGCGACGGAGGAACAACGCGTTCGGAGCACCGAACACGAAACGCACGGTGTGGTCGTCGATCTTCTCGAGCGTGGCGAGCTTGCCATCGGTCGAGAACATCTCTGGCGGTATCGGGCTGATCTCCTTGTTACCCCAGACATCCTCGAACATGAACGTGAGGTCGTCCGCGGTAAAGGGTTCACCGTCGGACCATTTGACGCCTTGCCGCAGCTTGAAAAGGTAGGCTTGGCCTCCGTTCTCGACTTCCCAGCCTTCGGCAAGGTTGGGGATGAGGTCACTCCAGTCGGGCGCCCAGGACACCAAGGGGTCGTATCCGAGTTCGACGTAGAACTTGTATCCCACTGCCGCCAGACCGTCGAGGTAGCTATGCCATGTCCCGCCGTAACGCCCCACCTCATCGATCGGGTTCACCACGAGCGGGTTCTTCGGCAGCCGGGATGACAACGGTGGCAGGTCGCCCGCCTTCACCAGCTTCTCGAGGCTCGGTGCCTGTTTTCCTTTGGCCGCGCCAGCGTTGCTTCCCGCATCAGAACCGCCAGGATCGGTGGAGAGCAGGTCACAGCCCGCGACCGCCACGCTCGTCAGCGCCAAGCCTCCCGCCAGTCCCAACGCGTCCCTTCTCGACAGCCGACGTGGGAACTCTTGACTGTTCCTGATCACGTGACGTTCCTCCGCTCTACTGTGCGGCTCCTGCGGCGACACCACACGCCACACGCCACCAGCCGGCGTTGCCGGCCTCACCAACGGGTAAGCGCTTACCCTTGGCGCTCACCCTCGTCGTGTCAAGACCTCATCAGTGCCGACGGTCCAGTCGGGCCGAGGTCGGACAGCCGGCGACTCGAGTGTCGACGTCCTGGGAAACGACTGGGATGCGCTGTGCGACGATCTTCGCCGTACGCATGCGGTGCAGCCATACGGGGGAGGACGCATGGAGTACCACCTGCTCGGGCCGGTCGAAGCACGTCACCAGGGGGACGCCCTCCGGATCGGGGGCCCACGACAACGGACGGTGCTGGCGACCCTGGCCCTCAACCTCGGCCAGGTGGTACCCGTCCGCAGCCTCGTCGAGGCGGTGTGGGATGGCGCGCCACCGGCCACCGCCCACCGGCAGATCCTGACGGCCGTGTCTGGGCTGCGCCGCTCGCTGGGCACGGCGATCGAGACCCGGCACGCCGGCTACCTGTTGCACGCCCGCCCCGACGACGTTGACGTTCATCGCTTCGAACGCCTGGTCGCCGAAGCCCGGCGGCTCGACGAAGGTAGCCGGCACGCCGCCGCCGCGCGGCTCCGGGAGGCGCTCGCGCTGTGGCGCGGACCGGCTCTCGGCGGAGTGCGCGGCATGGCTGCCGAAGTCGCCCGGTTGGAGGAACGACGACTTTCGGTGCTGGAACTGTGCCTCGAAGCCGAGCTCGCCACCGGCGCACACGCCGACCGGGTGGCGGAGCTGTTCACGCTGGTGAGGGCGCATCCACTGCGAGAACGGTTCCGGGCGTTGCTGATGAAGGCGCTCCACCAGCTCGGCCGTCAGGCCGAGGCGCTGGAGGTCTACCGGTCCGGGCGTACGCAGCTCGTCGAGGAGTTGGGCATCGAACCCGGCCAGGAGCTGGTCCGGTTGCACGCGATGATCCTCGCCGGCGGCGACGAGCGGATGCCCGTCGCCGCGGAGCCACTGCGCGCGTCCGATCGCGTTACCGAGCAGCAGGTCCCGGGTCCGGCGTGGTACCGCGACCCGCCCGTATCCGTGCCGCCGGCTTTCTTCGGCGTGACCCTCAACAGCACCCGCGGTGAGATGCCCGGCTTCCGGGTGAGCGCGGTCCGTTTGTGGGACTGCGCCTGCCGATGGTCGAACATCCAACCCCGCAAGGACGTCTTCGACTGGCAGAGACTCGACCGGTTCGTGGCGGGCGCGCAGAGTGCCAAGCTGCCGGTGCTCTACACGATGGGCATGCCCGCCGGATGGGCGAGCCCGGACGCACGACGCGCGCCCTACACCAACGACTCGCGCGCCGCACCGCCGCGCGACCTCGCCGACTGGGACGCCTACGTGCACGCCACCGTGACCCGCTATCGCGGCCGGATCGAGGCGTACGAACTCTGGGACTATGCCAACTCGCCGATGAGCTACAACGGCAGCGCCGACACCCTGGCCGAGATGGTCCGGCGCGCGGCACGGATCATCAGGTCGGTCGACCCGGCGGCGTTCATCGTGTCGCCGTCGTTCGGTGACCTGTGGGAACCTTCTGGCCGCGAGCAGCTTCACAGGTATGCGCTGGCGGGTACGTTCGAACCCTGTGATGCCGTGGCGGTCAAGCTCCATCAGCGGGATACCCTCGACCCGCCCGAGCAGATGATCGAGCTGACCGACCTCATCAACCGGACGTTGCACAAGGCCGGCGTCCAGCGCGCTCTCTGGGCAACCGGACTGTCGCACGACATCGTCCACGCTCCACGACCGGACCAGGCCACGGCCGGTGCACACGCCGTTCGACACTTCCTTGCCGGCATCTACGCCCGTTGCGCCCGGATGTACTTCTACAACTGGGGAGGCCGGAAGATTCCCCTCGTCCTGCAGGCCGACGGAGGTCCGCCCACCCAGGCCGCCCGGTTCGTCGAACGACTGCAGCACTGGCTGGACGGTGCGTGCGTACGATCCGGTAGCCACGGCAGCGACGACAACCTCCCGCCGAACGTCTGGCAGATCCGGCTCGTGTCTTCCTCAGCATCCGGACGTGGCCCGACCGACCGGTCGTGGGACGAGGCGATGATCCGGTGGACCGACATCGGCGAGGCGACCATGCCGGTCGAGCCGGGGATGGCAAGGATCGAGCACCTCGACGGCACGGTCGAGGTGCTCGATCCCGCCGGCCCGATGGTCATCACCGAGTTGCCCGCCCTGGTTCACTACCACCCGGGCAGCGAAGTCTCCGCGGGCAGCTGAGCAGGTGCGGGAGCCGGAACCTGGCGATGCTCCCCGTAGAACTCATTCGACACAGAGCAGGCAGTCCTGCCTTCCGATGGTGGTGAGCTCCGCACCCGGAAGCACGCCGTCGAGGGCGTCGCCGAGTGGCAGTGGTGCTCCTGGTACCCAGCCGCCGTCGATCACGGTGGCACCGGTGGTGAGGGCGCGCGGCTCGGCGACGTCGACGTCGAATCCCGCGTCAGGACTGGTGTCATAGAGCAGGTCATCGGGCGGAATGGTTCCCGAGGAGAGCGGCCAGACCACCGCACGGAACCTGGCGTCGGTGGCGTACGCGACGAATCCGTACTCCCCTGCCGTTCCCTTCACCGCGCTCTTGGCGTCCGGTGTGATCACCAGCCACTCGAGCGTGGCGGTCGTGAAGGTGAGCCGCTCGTCGCCGCTGGCCGGCGCGGAGAGCGTGAAGGTCCCGAACGGCTTGGTGGAGTCGGTCGTGAGGTACTTCGCCACCGTAGCGAAGGTGGTGTGGTCGTCGACCTTGCCGGCGCCGGTCAGCAGGCCGGCTCTCGGGTCGTAGACAACGACCATGACCTCGGCCGAGTCCGCGCCACCGTCATCGTCGGTCACGGTCATCTCCATCGTGTACATCCCGGCGTGGTCGAAGGTCCTGCCGCGACTGCACGTGTGGTCTTCCGCGGCGAACGTCGACGTGGTCCCGTCGTCCCAGGAGATGGAACAGGTGTGCGTGTCGTTGCTGCCCGGATCGGTGAATGGCGCGTCGAGCTCTATCCGGTCCTCGACGCGGTAGACGGCCCAGTTCTCCGGGGCTTTCAGCCTGAGGGTGGGCGCGACATTGCGTACCGTCAGAACCGCGCTGTCGCTGACCGGCGCGTTCACCCCGTCATCCGCCGTGAGCGTGAGCCGGTACGTGCCGTCGTCGGTGCATCGCACCGTGGTCACGGGATCGCTCTTGTCGGCGAAGCGGCACTTCGCGCCGGCATCCACCCCGTCCATCGGTTCGTACGTCCAGTGGACGGGAGGCTCCCCCAGCTCGTCGACCGCCTCGCCGCGCAACTTGACGTCGGCGCCTTCATGACCGTCCACGTCCGGCCCGGCGTTCACGACCGGCGGCTGATTGTCCGGCCGGTCGACCGGGGGGATGTACCCGTCGTAACCCCCCTCGGAACTCCAGTTGCATTCGTGCTCTTTGGCGCCGCCCCACACCTCCGCCCAGGAGATGTTGGGGCGCCATGACTCGAGGTCCCACGAGTCGCCGATCTGGTCCGGTTCGGCGAAGTACTTCCCCTGCGCGTGGCAGACGAGTTGCTTGTAGATCGACTCCCGTTGGTCGTCGGAGAAATGTTCGGGAAGCGGCGTTCGGGCGTTCAGCTCCGCCGACATGAGTTTGAGCGCAAGCCCTGCGAAGATGTCGGTGTCATTGGTCTCCTGCGTGGGCCACACGCTGGCGGTGATGCCCAGATCGCCGTGGTACTCGTCGTTGTAGACGCTCGTCTTCTCGAAGAAGATCCGGTCGTCCTTGTCGTCGGAGAGCGATCCCAGCCAGTCCTTCTCGCTCCGACCGCTGTACTGGATCTCACCGTCGGAGTCCTTGGCCCAGAGTCGCCAGGACATTTCCGTGATCTTCGAGGTCTGGCGGTCGATCGTGAATCCGTAGTCGTCACCGCACTTGTCCTTCGGAATCTCCCGTACGCCATTCGCGCGTCCCACTCGCCAGGTCACGCCGATGGTGAGTCCGTCGTCGCAGTCGAGGTCCAACAGGATGAACGAGTTGAACCCTGCCCCACCCGTGCGCCCGTGCTCGCCGTCGTTGCCGCTGTAGAACCAACCCTCGCCGAGGACGTCGGACCCGTCGCCGACGTACCCGAAGCTGGTGGACGCGCTAGCTGTCGAGGTGATGTTCGACGCGACGAGAAGGCTGCCGACCATGGCCACAAGCGCGAGCGCACGCACGAGAAGGCGGCGCGGCAGCAGCGGTGCCGGCATGCGCGCGCCGAGAGGGGTCCTGCGTTCCGGCAACCCCCTCGTGCCGGAACGCCTCTCGGCACGCGCCTTTGCCGGCCTGCGGTGGGTCCCGCGTAGCAGACGCCTCATCACTGTCCCCCCTTGGCAGTGCCCTGCCTGTCGCGTCGCCGGGTCGGCCGCATCGCCGGCCGGCGCATATCCGTACGAACCGACCAGCAAGGGTCGCGGAAGCCGGTATCGATCCGGTACTGATCCGGTATCGCGCGCCCGACGAGGAACCACGTGCATGCCTTGACAGGCATATGCGGTCCTCGGCATATTAGGTATCGTGACCGCAGATACCTTCGCCGTGCTCGCAGAGCCGACCCGCCGCCGCATCCTCGACCAGCTCCTGCGATCGGAGCGAAGCGTGAGCTATCTGGTCGACGCGGTGTCGATCAGCCAGCCGACGATGTCGAAGCACCTGAAGGTGCTGCGGGAGGCGGGTTTCGTGTCCTGCCGCACCTCGGCGCAGCAGCGCATCTACCGGATCGAACCCGGACCGTTCGCGGCGTTCGACGAGTGGCTCGAGCCCTACCGCCGGCTGTGGACCCAGCACCTTGACGCCCTCGAACGCCACCTCGACAACCAACCTGACGACCAACCTGACGACCAGGAGGAATGATGGATCGCAGCACCTTCAAGCCGGGACCGCTGTCCGAGGTCCACGCCCGGGCCAGCGCGGACCAGTGGACGCTGGTCTTCGTCCGTACCCTTCGCCACTCGCCCACCAAGGTGTGGGCGGCCCTGACCGAGCCCGCTCAGGTGGCCGAATGGGCGCCGTTCAGCACCGACCGCGATCTGGGCAGTCGCGGCGACGCGATTCTGACGATGATCGACGGCGAGGTTGCCGAGCCGACGTCGGCGACGGTGACGCGCGCCGAGCCACCGACCCTGCTGGAGTACACCTGGGGAACCGACCAACTCCGCTGGGAACTGGCCACCGTCGAAGGCGGAACACGGCTGACCCTCCTGCACACCCTCAAGGACCGCGACTGGATTCCCAAGATCGCCGCCGGCTGGCACATCTGCCTCGACGTCGCCGAACACCTGCTCGCCGGCAACCCGGTCGGACCGATCCGTGGCAACCAAGCACGCGACCACGGATGGGACGAGTTGAACCATGCGTACGCCGGCAAGCTGGGAATCCCCGCCACGGACCTACCCGACAGCGAGCAGTCCTGACCGAGCGGTCCACTGAGCGCTGGCCAGTGAGCGCTGTCCAGTGAGCGCTGTCCGGAACCGGGCGAGGTCTAGCGGCGCGAGAGGACGACCGGGAAGCCCTCGTCGGTCATCGGTTCACCGTCGCCAACGGTGACGAACCGCTTCATCACGTGGTCGCCGCTCGCGTCGTATCTCGTGTCGTCACCCATGACGTGCAGCGCGATCGCCCGGCGAGGCCGGTTGCTCGTGTTGCCGTGGGAACCGTGCCAGGTCAACGAGTGGTGGTAGTGGACCTCGCCCTTGGCGACGGGGCGGAGGACCACTTCCACCCGATGCCCTTCGTAGGTCTCGGGGAGGACGGGTTGGCCCTGCTGCTGGACGGTGTGCAGGAACTCGATCTGGTCACCCCACAGATGCGAGCCGCGCACCATGCTCATGCAGCCGTTCGACTCGTCGACGTCGTCCAGCGCGACCCAGGCGGTGACCTGCGTCATCGGCTGGATGATCGGCCAGAGCGGGGCGTCCTGATGCCAGTGCAGCAGTCCACCCTGCTCCGCCGGCTTGTACTGGATCTGGTCATGCCAGATCCGCAGCTCGTTCGCGCCGGTGAGCTGGCCCAGCTCCTCGGTGATCGTCGGATGCGTCGTCAGGCGGGCGAACGCCTTGCTCGCCTGCCAGATGTTGACGATCTGCCAGATCGGGTGGTCCTCTTCAGCCAGGTTGTTCAGCAGAACCGGCTGCGGCTGATCGGCGCGGTCACGCTCCTCGATCACCCGCAGCATCTCGGTACGCAGCTCGTCGACCTCGGCGTCGTCGAGCACCCTGCCGCCCTTGACGAACCCGTCCGCGTGGAACCGCTTCACCTGCTCATCGGTCAGCATGCTTCTCGCCCCATCCGCCTCATCGGTGAACGTTGACCAGTCTCCGGCGATCCGCGCGCGCCTTGTCAAGAAGTGTTCATCGGACTGACGGACGGCCAGGCTCACGGGCTGGCGGCGGCGAACACGCGCACAGGCCGGGCGGATGCTGATGTGATGCCGGTGGTGGGCCCTGGCAGGCGCAGAGGCCGGGCGGATGCCGGTGGTCCATGGTCAGTCTCCGTCCATGAGGTCTGCCGTAGCGTACATAGCCCGGGTCAGGCCACACGGAACGCGTCGACGTGCTTGACCGCCCACTGCGCGAACGTCGTCGCCGGCCGACCGGTGACCTGCGCGACTGTCGCGACCGCCTGCTGCGGATGCGCGACGAGGGCGGCCTTGCCCTCGAGATACCAGTCGGCGTACTCCCCCATCGCCTTCGACAGTTGCTCGACAGCCTGTTCGCGGGTCAGCTCCACATAAGGGATGTCGCGACCGTGTGCGGCCCCGATGCACCGCACCAGGTCGGCTCGGGTGAGCGACTCCGGGCCGGTCAGTTCGTACGCCCTGCCGACGTGACCGTCCTCGATCAACGCGAGGGCCGCTACGGCGGCGATGTCGTCCATGGCGATGGGTGCGTTTGCCGCATCGGGGTAGGCGTCACGGACCTGCCCGGTCGTACGGATCTGGTCGGCCCAGATCAGGCTGTTCTCCATGAACTCGCCGGCGTCGAGATGGGTCCACGCGATGCCGGACTCCTCGACCGCCACCTCGATCGCGTGCCACCAGTTGCCCTCCGGTCCGGCCAGGTCGACGACGTGCTGGACGCCAGCCTTCCTGGCCAGGGCGAGGACCTCGTGCACGGTCTCCGTGAGCGGTGCGAGGTACATCCGGTCGACGCCCTCGAGGGC
>NZ_JBEFTW010000031.1:0-104326 GCF_040196095.1 Actinopolymorpha sp. B17G11 | reverse complement strand
ACGCCCTCGATGGCGGGTGGGAGGGTCTCTGGCAGGCCGATGTAGCCCTTGACGACGTCGACCTCGTTCGGCAGCGCCGCCTTCTCGGGCTTGTTGGTCAGCGCACGGACGTCCGTCGCCCCGGCCGCCAGCAGGTGGTCGACCACGAGCCGCCCGACGCTTCCGGTCGCTCCTGTCACCAGAATCGTCACTTCCGGCCATCCCCTCTCTTTTCCGTACGTATGACGAGAATGATTTAGTGTACGGCATACGAGAATGTAGGATCGCCCCTGCGACGCGACGCTGGGCTCACCGCAGTCCTGCGTACCCTGGATCGCCGGCGAACCGGCACGAGACGACGAGCAGGCGATGACGATCGAGTACAGCGGCGGCGGGACGGATCCCGACCGACTCCTTGCC
Source organism: Actinopolymorpha sp. B17G11 (assembly GCF_040196095.1). Lineage (NCBI taxonomy): Bacteria > Bacillati > Actinomycetota > Actinomycetes > Propionibacteriales > Actinopolymorphaceae > Actinopolymorpha > Actinopolymorpha sp. B17G11. The sequence continues at coordinate 103,927 of NZ_JBEFTW010000031.1, read as the reverse complement.
CTGCTGTGGCGTCGTTCCCGAACCGGCCCGCCCGCGCCCGCGGCGGGGGTCGCGGCCGCCAACGCCGACGCGAGTGGCGAGAGCGGGAAGACCAAGCCAGCACGGGGACGGAAGCCACGGCTCACCCTCGACGCCGTCGTGACCGCCGCGATCGCCCTCGCCGATGCCGAGGGACTGCCGGCGATGTCGATGAACGCCGTGGCGGCATCGCTGGGCGTGGCGGCCATGACGCTCTACACCTACGTTCCGTCCAAGCCCGATCTCATCGACCTAATGGTCGACGAGGCCCTGTCCGAGAGGGCACTGCCCGCGCCCGGAGAGCCGCGACCGCCGGGCTGGCGCGCACAGGTCGAGCTCTATGCCGAACGCACCCGCACGATGTACCAACGACACCCGTGGCTACGCCACATCTCCACCATCAGGCCACCGATCGGTCCGGGGATGTTGGCCGAACGGGAGTACGTGCTGTCCGCCTTCCTCGACACCGGCCTGAGCCCGCAACAGATGGACGCCGCCGCGCTCGCCATCGGCACGTACGTCGAGACCACCTGCGGCCGTACCGCCGAGAGCGCGGAACTCGAACGCCTCACCGGACAGTCCAACGACGACTGGTGGCACGAACGGACGCTGCTGTGGGAGGAGTACTTCGACGGCGAACGCCATCCGACGATGACCCACATCTGGAACAGCGGCGGCTTCGACAAGGGGACGGCCGAATCGATGACGGTGGCGCACGCGTTCGGTTTCCAGCGTCTGCTCGACGGGATTCAGGCGCTCATCGAGGAGAACTGACCTGAAGGCGGTGTACGCCGCCACCGTCCGTTCCGGCGAAGAGCCACCCGCCGTCGGCCGTCATCGCCAGCGACCTGACCGACGTGTTCTGCAGGCCGGCGGAGACGTTGGCCCACGTCCTGCCGCCGTCTTTGCTCCTGAGGACTCCGCGACCGGTCTGCCAGAGGACGTCGTTGGCGAAGGGCTCGCCGTGGTGGACGTCCCCGACCTCGAAGGTGCCGCTGGCCGCGTAGATCGTGTCGGGGTCACGCGGCGACGTGATGAGGTCGTTGACCATGGTGGGCAGCGACCCGAGGTCACCGGTCCGCCAGGTCTTTCCGTTGTCCTCACTGGTGAGAACGCGGTCGCCTCCGGCGATGACCCGGCGCTCGTGGGAGTCGACCAGGACGGTGCGGAACGTTCCGGCGGCGATCCGCGTCGCGGTCTCACCTCCGTCGTCCGATCGCCAGAGCCCGTCGTCTCCGCCGATCCAGATCCGGTCCGGCCGGCGTGGATCACCTGCCAGCGCGTGGATCAGGGCGCCATCGCCTGGTGCGAGGTAGCGCTTCCAGGTGGCGCCGTTGTCCTTCGTACGCAGGAAGTAGACGCCGTCCGGCTGGCGGACCGCCACGTCGACTCGGCGCAGGTCGGCCGGGTGGACCAACAGGGCCGTGGGCGTGCCGCCGTAGACGGTGCCAGGTTTCCAGCTACCTCCGGCGTCGTCGCTGCGTTCCACCGCGAAGCCACCGACGGCGTTCGGCCGGACCTTCCACAGCGTTCGGGGGTCCTGCGGCGACACCGCCACGTGCCGGACCGCGGTCGCGAAGGTGCCCTCGGCGCCGTTCGTTCCCCACTCCAGGGTTTCGGGAACGACGGGACCGGTCGGTGCGGGTGTCCGGTGAGTCTCGCGGATGGTGCCGGCGACGAGCACGTCGCGTCCCTGGTCGTCACGGGGCATCGCCAGGTCATAGACGGTCTGGCCGGGGAATCCGAGTCGGCGGTAGCTGGCGCCGCCGTCATCGGTGACGTACACACCCGCGCCAGAAATCGAGACCACCACATCGGCATCGGCATCGGCATCGGCTTCGGCTTCGGAATCGCCGTTGCCCGACCACGGCGCGGATCCGACCTCCGCAGCGACTCCGCCGGGCACGGGGTTCTCCCACTCCGTCCAGCTGGTGCCGTGGTCCCGCCCGACGAAGAGCCGGCTGTAGCTCGCGACGTACACGACACCATCGGCGACCCACACACCGTGCACGCGCCGGGTCGGCGGCATGAAGGCCGACCGCCACGACTGCCCGCCGTCGGTGGAGACGAGAACGCCGGTGTCGAATCCCGCGGCCGCCAGAACCGTGCCGTCGGTGGCGAAGCTGCTGATCCAGCGCGGCCCGGACGCCGGCGTGAGGATGCGGTCCGCAGGTTGTGGCGTGCCGGTGATGTCGCGCACCAGCCACAGGCCGTCGTTCGTGGCGACGTACAGGTCGGCTCCGGACAGGGTCACCGATCTCACCCCCGGTGCCGGGGCGGGATAGGTCGCCCAGTGTGCGCCCTGGTCGTGGCTCACGTGGACGGCCTCTGACGAGTGGGCGACCAGAGCTCGTCCGGTGTCGTCGATGGCAAGACCCACGTGACGGTGTCCGCCGTCGGGCCAGCCCATCTCGGTCCAGGAGCGGCCGCCGTCGTCGGTGCGGAGCAGTTTGCCGTTGTAGACCGGGAAGTCGGCGTCCCCCGGCGAGACGGTGAGCCACATTCGCTTCCCGTCGGTCGGGTCCACGACGGGACGACTCACCGTGGAAACGAGGGCCGGAAACCGTCCGCGTTGGGTCCAGGTCCGTCCCCGGTCCGGCGAAACCCAGATCGAGCGGTTGCCGAGGGCGACCAGCTGGTCAGGTGCCGCCAGCGAGAAGGCCAACGGACCGGCATCGCCGTGCGGACCGACCGGCTCGAACTCGGTTCCACCGGCGTCGCGGTCGAGGACCTCGAACGCCGACGAGCCGGCGAGGGTGACGCCCCCGTGGTCAGGCGTCGTGACCGCGCTGACGTCGACGTCGTACGTGCCCGGACGTGGACCTGTCACGGCTGCCCGCCACGTACGCGCGTGGTAGGGCACCATCCCCACCTGGGTGGAGTCGCCCCCGGGGTGGTGGACGGTGACGGTCGGCGGTTCGCTCAGGTCCACCGGCGTGTACGCGAAGACCTCGCTGGGACCCTCACTCGGATCCGGTGCGACGAAGACGTGCAGGGGCGCGACCGCGAGCAGGTACGGAACACGTGAGTCCGACGAGCGGCCCGGCGCGTCGACCTCGATCCAGCCGCCGAGATCGGTGTCGGCGGCTCGCCTCTCTCCCGAGACCGTGACGGTGACGGCTGCCGATCCACCCGCTGGCAGCGTCACCCGGTTCGGTGCGACGCGTACCGACCCCGCGTCGCTTCCCGCCGGCACGCCGCGCAGTTCGAGCTGAACGGCGTTCGCCGACGTGTTCGTCACGGTGACCTGACCGGTGGACGTGACGCGGGTCCGTGACAGGTCCGCGAGGCCGAGGGAGAGGGTTGCCGGCGAGGCGAGAACCGACGACGTGGCCGCGGCCGGAAGGTCGAGAAGTCCGGCACCCTGCTCGGTCGGCGTACGGCCGGCAAGCAGTCGTGCACTTCCGACGAGCATCGAACGGATCTGGAGACCATGCCGGTCTGGATGCAGCTGCCGGAGCAGAGCGGCTCCGCCGGCGACATGAGGAGCGGCCATGCTGGTGCCACTCAACCGCGCGACGCCAGGTTCCCAGAGCGAGGTGGGATACGCCGACCGGATCTGAACACCGGGTGCGACCAGATCGGGTTTGAGGTGGTAGCGATCGTTCGGCCCGCGCGAGCTGAACGACGCCAAGGTGTCGGTGCGGTCGAGGCCCACGATTCGCACGCGGACGGTTCCCTGCGCCAACAGGGCACGCAGCTGCGCGTACTCCGTACTGTCCGCGCTCAGGGCCACCAGCCGGTCGAGCCTGCCATCGTCGCCGGAACCCACGGACAACCGCGGGAGAAGTTCGCCGTCGGTGCCTCCTGCGAGCGGCCCGGGCGTCTGGTCGCCACCGGCACCGGGGTGGAAGACCACACCCACCGCGCCCGCCGACTCGGCCAGCTTCGCGGTCTCGAACGGATCAGGCCCGGGATCCTGCGGTGGCCGCAGGTGAATGAGGGCCAGCTTGTCCCGCAGCTTCTCGGGTACGAGATCGGCAGGTTCGCCGGGTCCGAGGTCCACCACGCCGGCGGTGACCGGCTTGGCCGGAGCGTTGGCGGAGAACGCCAGTGCCCACGCCTGCAGGGTTTCTCGTTCGGGCGTGGTGAGTTCGAGGGCGGGTGTGCGGACCCCCGTCGCCGACGCGCCAACCGCGATGACGTTCGCGGCGGCGGCGGGGCTGCCGATCGTTCGGGGACCCGGCCCGTTGTTGCCGGCCGAGGCCACCACCACGACCCCAGCGTCGGTGGCGCGGTTGCTGGCCTGGCTCAGCGGATCGGTGCCGTCACCGGGTCCGCCCACGCTGAGGTTGACGACGTCCGCGCGGTGTGGACTGGCGGGATCGACGGCCGCTTCGAGCCCGGCGAGAACCTGTGACATCGCACCGGAGCCGGCGGCGTTGAGGACGCGGTAGGCAGTGAGGTGTGCGTCGGGAGCCACGCCGACGAGGGCGGGAACCTCGCCGCCGCCACCGCCGCTGCCGCTGCCGCTGCCGCTGCCGGCGATGGTGGCGGCTACATGCGTACCGTGACCGTTCTGGTCCATCGGGTCCGCGTCGTTCGCGACGAGATCGTGCCCGCCGATCACCTTGTGTCCGGGACCGAAGCCGCCGCCGAGGGCCGGATGGGTGTAGTCGATCCCCGTGTCGACGACCGCGACCGTCACACCCTTCCCGGTGACGCGGGCACCGGTGGGATCCGTACGCCGCCACAGTTCAGGAGCGCCCACGTGCGGAACGCTGACGTCGAGCGCCGCCCTCATCGTGGCGTCGTCGTGGACCACGCGGACACCCGGAAGGTCACGAAGCCGCCCCACCTGGCCGGCCGGCACGCGTGCGGCAACGCCGTTGAACAGCAGGGAGAACTCCCGGTCCTCGGTCACGTCAATGCCCGCGGACCGGGCCGCCTGGTCCAGCTTCTGGTGCTGATCCGCGAGCTCGCCACGCCGGCCCTCGAGCTGGCGCAGGGCCGCGTTCGAAAGAGTCCGCGACTGGTGGTGTTCTGCGTTCAGGATCGTCATCGCCGGTGCACCGGCCAGCTCGATGATGACCCGCCGCTGCTCCTCGGGTGCCTGCGGGCGGGTGATGGTCAGCCCTCCTCCGGCCGACGCGTCGGTGGCCGACAGCAACGGAGCGAGCAGGATGGCGGCGACGGCGAGCAGCAGGCCGCCGCGGACCTGTACAGCGGGCGTGGACACGCGGGCACCCATACGATCTCCAAGCTTGCTTGCCTGGTCTCCTGATTGGCCCCGGCCGCGGATCGAAGGCTCGGGTCGCCGGGACAGGTCAGTCGTACAACCCCGCGATCGCCCTGGTCCAGAACCTCGACTGGCGCCATGCCGCCAGTTCGCGGTTCCGCCAGCGCCACGGGCCGGCTGATCGCGGAGCGCGGTCGGTCGGGTAGTCCTGGGTCGCGAGGAGACCGGGACCCCGTGAGCCCGCCTCCGGCGCGGCGGCGGGATCATCCGTTCATGAAGACCGCCGAGAGGTACGCAGAGTTCGCCGCGCGCGAGGCACACGGCGTGTCGCCCGTCTACGAGCGCCTGTCGCTCGCCGTCTCCCGTGACGACGAGACGCTGGCCCTGCTCGACACGCTCCCGCCGGTCAAGCGGCAGCCGAACCTGCTGTTCGGCGTCGTACGGTTCCTCGGAGGTCCGGTCGAGGACCCACCCGCGTTCCACGACTACACGGTGGCGAACTGGCCGGCGATCGGGGTGGAAATGCGCACCCGCGCCACGCAGACCAACGAGGCCGGGCGGTGCGCCGTCCTGCTGCCGGTGCTCGCCGCCCTGCCACAGCCGCTCGCGCTGCTGGAGGTCGGAGCATCGGCGGGGCTGTGCCTCTACCCCGACCGGTACGCCTACCGCTACGGCGACCAGACGGTCGGCTCAGGCGAACCGGTCCTGGAGTGCGCGGCGACCGGACTGGTGCCGCCGACCCGCTCCCCCTCGGTCGTGTGGCGTGCCGGCCTGGACCTGAACCCGCTCGACGTGACCGACCCCGCGGATGTCGCCTGGCTCGACGCCCTCATCTGGCCCGAGCACGCGCACCGCCGCGCCCGGCTGCGGGCCGCGGCGGCCGTCGCCGCGGCCGACCCGCCGCTGCTCGTGCGCGGCGACCTGGTCGACGACCTGCCGGCGATGGCCGCTCGCGCGCCGGCCCGCGCGACGCTGGTGGTGTTCCACTCCTCGGTGCTGTACCAGGTGCCGGAGCCCCGAAGGGACGCGTTCGCCGAGACGGTACGCGGGCTGCCCGGGCACTGGATCGCGAACGAAGCCCCGGACGTCCTGACCTACGACGCACTACCGAAGCCGCCGGGAGTCGCGCTGCAGAACGTGCTCGCACTGGACGGGACGCCACTGGCCTGGACCAGGTCCCACGGGCAGGCGATCAGCTGGTTCCGGTAGTTCCTGGACCATCTTCTCGACCGCACGTCTCGCCTCAGGATCTCGTGCCCGACGGCGGGCACAGGGCAACGGAGCGAGGAGTCCTATCGGATGGCCTGCACCGCGGCGGCCACGACGTTCGTGAGCTCCGGCACGGTCAGGCACAGCCCCGCCATGGTGACCACGAGCAGGACCGGGAACACGATCCACGCTTCGTACCACGCGCCGGTGATGAGCGGACCGTCGTCGTAGTCGTCCCCGGGCTGACGTCCGTTGATCCACGACAGCGGACGCGGAACCGACGCGCGGGTCACGGCGTCCCCGACGATATGCGCCACGACCCCGAGGCCGAAGGCGAGCGGGAGCCACCACGGGTAGGTCGCATAGGTCACCACCGCCCATCCCGCCCCCGCCGAGACGAGCAGGTTCGCCGGCCAGAACTTCTCGTTGTCACCCGGAATCACGAACGCCAACGCCCGCAGGGCCGCACCGACCACCGCCGCGACCGCGACACCGGTCGAGATCGGATGCAGTGAGGCTGCGTACGCCAGTGCCGCGAACAGTGCCGGCGCCACCAGCCAGTCATGCGTACCCCCACGGTGGCCGCGGAACACGACGTGCACCAACCGATGAACGACGCGCGACAGCGGGCCCCACATGATCGTCACCGAGGACGAGCGGTGGTCCCAGTCAGGAATCAGTGCCGCGCCCGCGCAGGCGGCCACCCATGCAAACTGGTCCACCATGCCATCGACGGGTACGACGGTGAGCAGGAGTGCGCCCGCGGCGAGCCCTGTCGCCGCATGCGTACGCCACATCATGGGTCAGTCCGCTCGTGATCATGCACGCGGACATCATCAACGAGGGCGCCGACATTTCCTCACCGGACACGCCGAATGCTCGGGGCGACGGACCTCCACCGGACAGCGCGTGGCACGGATCACATTGGGCGTTATGAACCATTCGGTCCTGGTTCGCGTGTCCCCGATGCATCAGCGCCTGGATCAGGCTTGAGCGCGCCACAGGATATGCGGGGGCCCACACATCTGCGTGATGCGTGAGTCCGCTGTCGCGCCGACGACCTGTTTCTCAGGCATCCGACATGCGTACCGCATCAGCAACAACGGTGTGGCCGCGTGTCTCATCAGGGGATTCTCGTGAATTTCGCTGGTTCGACCAGCTGAAGAGGAGACGACAGTGGAGTTGAGAAAACAACGGCTCACGGCCAAGGCACTCGTCCTGGCATCGTTGTGTGCCGGGACGGTCATGGTGAACACAGGCGTGGCGGTAGCCGCAGATGACACCTTCGCGGTGGTCACGGCGTTCGATGGGTGCACTACGACACCCAATGCAGCGTGGAAGGGCTTCGCACAGTTCCAGGACTACGGGCCTGGCGCACCGGGCGGCGGCGACAACGACGACTACGTCATTGTCGGTGACAGTTGCGCGGACGGTCGCGGTGTCAAGGCGTGGGCCTGGGTCGATGGCGACTACAAAGGTGCTAAGTACGTCGGCACAGGTGTCGACACCTCCGCCGTCTGGGACCCGCTGGGCAACGTCCCAGGTGGCCACTCCGTCGGTCTGAAGGTGTGCTCGGTCGACGGCAACAACGACTCGACTGCACTTTGGTGTGACTCCCATACCGTCACGATCGACGGATAGCGTCAGAGACCCGCTGACGAGCTGGAAGGTCGTCTGCACCCGATGCTGACGTGAGCTGGTCGGCGGACCACTGTGGACCGCCGACCAGCTGTTCACACTGGCAACACGACCTTGCCAACTCCTCTGGTCGATCCTCAGGATCCTTGTAGCCGCACGCCGTTCGGACGTTTCGTACCACGACGAAGGAGCCCTGTGGGATGACCGACGTGGCCTTCGACGCCGACTTCACCGTCGCGCTCTGGCTGGTGGTGCCGGCTGACCGACCCGGATCCGCCGGCGGGCTGGCGACCACGTTCGACCCCACGTCCCGGACCGGATTCAACCTCGGCGTCATATCCAGTGCCGGCGGTTACAACGGACCCGGTGACGAACTGCGCGTCTCTTTCGGTATAGACGCAGGAACCGACCCGCGGTGGATCGACTGCGGACGACCATCCCCCTCCTCGAACCTGATCAGCAATTCGCTCACCGTCTTCGACGGACATCTGCACGCGGCGTCCACCGACGCACCGGCCGTTGCTGACTGGGCGCACGTGTACCGCCACCATGGTGGGAAGGAATGGGAGGACCTCGGCCAGGTCGGCAAGGGTGCGGCGCATGGCGTCGGACCGCTCATCGTCCACTGCGGAAGCCTCTACGCCGCGACGTGGAACTATGACTGGACCCGCGTGGACACCGAAGACCTCACGCCCTGCCGCGTCTACCGATACGAAGGACCAGGACGGTGGGAGGACTGCGGCCAGCCGGGTGCCTCCCGACGGCTCTACAGCCTCGCGTCCTACCGTGGCGACCTCTACGTCGCCGGTGACGACTGCTCCGTCCACGTCTATCGCGGCGACCGGACCTGGGAAAAGGTGCGTTCGTTCGCCTCCCATGCTCATCCCATGACGGTCCACGATGGCTCACTCGTCCTCGCGACGCTCAATCCGGCCACGGTCTGGACGTACGACGGCACCACCTGGACCGACCTGGGCAATCCACTGGGTGATGAGGAGCACTGCAACCAGATTCACACGCTGGACCAATTCGACGAAGCACTCCACCTCGGCTCATGGCCGCTCGGCAAGGTCGTCCGATGGGGCCCAAGAAGCACGAGGTGGAAAGACCTTGGCCGGCTGGGTGACAGCACCGAGGTGCAGGCACTCGCGTCGTACAACGGCATGCTCTACGCCGGCGCGATCCCCCGTAGCGAGGTCTTCCGGTACGACGGCGACCACAACTGGACCAGCGTCCGCCGTTTCTACGACCGGCCGCGTTGGGAACCGCTCCAGGTCTGCGAAGTCGACGACACTCCACGCGGCGAGCGGGGCCTGCGGGAGTGGAGTCGGGTCACGAGCCTTACCCAGCACGCGGGAATGCTCTTCGCGTCAACGGGAAGTTGCACGGGCGCGGCGGCCGACGCTCCCGCAGACGTCCGCGGCACCGTCCACGCCATGAGTGCCGGCGTCACCGCCACGACAGCGCACTCTCTCGAGCCCGGTCGCCACCACATCGCAGCCGTCCGCCGCGGCGGCGCGGTGTCGGTGTACGTCGATGGACGGTTGGCCGCGACCGCCCACGGTGAGGTGACGGGATCCCTCGCGACTGTCGCTGGTCTTCGGGTCGGTCCGGACGTCCCCGGGGCGTTCCGCGGTGAGGTCCAAGACTTCGGCGCCTATGACCATGCCCTCGACAGGCGAGAGATCGAGGAACTCGCCGCGCAACGCCCCGACTGATTGCGCATGCGTGTGCGGCGCCTACGACTCGCCGCTGACAAGACAGATCGCCTTCGTCGCCGTGGAACCGTGGCAAGTACGGCATGCCCGAACGACCCGCGCCGTGTCTCGAAGCCAGGTCAACCAGGCCTCGAGACACGGAAACGGCATCAACGCCTTGCCCAGCGACCACAGCCCCAGCCAACCAGGCGAGTAACCCAGCCAACCAGGCAAGCCACCCTGCCAACCAGGCAAGCCCCGCCCAACCAGGGCGCCACCCGTCGGTCTCCGCCGACCCGTCACGCTGCGAGTAGTGCCGCGAGGCTCAGGACTGTGAGGCCGGCTTGAGGAGCGGGAAGATCTGGCACTCGCGAATGCTCTTGTCCATGAAGAAAGCGAACACCCGCTCACTCATCCCGAAACCGCAGGCGGGCGGCATTCCGTATTCCAGCGCCTCGACGAAATCATCGTCCGCCATCTGTGCCTCATTGTCACCGGCGTCCCGCAACGCCTGCTGCTGGTCGAACCGCTCGGCCTGGTCGATCGGATCATTCAACTCCGAATAACCATTGCCGAGTTCGCTGCCGGCGATCAGGACGTGGAAACGCTCGACGATTCCGGGACGAGAGGCGCTGCGCTTGGCAAGCGGCGACACCTCCAACGGTTCGTTGACCAGGAACCCTGGACCGGTGAGCTGGCGGCGGCAGTGCTTCCAGAGCGAGTCCGTTGCCCGCGCGCGGTTCAGACCGGCCTTGTCGTAGGAAACGCCCAGCTCGTCAAGCCTGGCGACCATCTGGTCGACACTCGCGTCGAGGACATTGATCCCCGTCAGCCGGTGAACCGTCTCCACGTAGTCGTAGCGTTCCCATGGACGGCTCAGATCGACCTCGTAGGTGCGTTCGTTGCGGTGCAGGGTGAACTGCAGAGTGCCAAAGGTCTCCATGACGACGTAGGTCATCAACTCCTCGACCAGGGCCATTCCCCACTCGTGATTAGCGTACGCCCAGTAGAACTCCATCTGGTCGTAGTCGTTGAGATGCTCCCGGCTCTGGCTCTCGTTGCGGAACTGCCGGCCGATCTCGAACACCTTCTCCAGACCGCCGACGAGCAGGCGCTTCTGCCACAGCTCGCCCATCGAGATCCGCAGGCACACCTCGGTGTCGAGGAAGTTGTGGTGGGTGACGAACGGACGCGCGTCGGCCCCACCGCTGGTGTGTTCCAGAGCGGGCGTCTGCACCTCGACGAAGTCGCGGTCTTCGAGGAATCGCCGGATCGACCGCCAGTACCGCGCCTTGGCATAGATCATGTCCTGGACGTCGCGGTGTAACAGGATGTCGAGGTAGCGCTTGCGGAGCAGCAGATCCTCGTTGGCCAGCCCGGCGTGCTTGTCCGGCAGCGGGCGGAGCGCCTTCGCCAGCAGCGTGACCGCACGGGCACCGACCGACGGTTCGCCCGTCTTGGTCTCCATCCGTACGCCCTCGACGCTCACGAAGTCACCCAGGTCGAGGTGCCTGATCCAGAACTTGTATCCCTGACCTGGCTCGGCACCCTGGTCAAGATCCTTCTTGGACAGCACGAACTGGATGTCGCCGCTCTCGTCATGGAGCCGGCCGAACGCGATGTTGCCCATCACCCGGAAGAGCATCACCCGTCCCGCGACGGTGACGGGGGTACCGTCGGTGAGCTTCAGGGCGTCCGCCGCCGAGGTCTTGTCCACCGGACCGGAGGGGTAGGGCTCCACCCCCGCCGCCCGGAGCTTGGCGATCTTCTCGGTCCGCTGCCTGCGGATCGTCGCCACCAGATCCTCGTCGCCGCCACCATGCTGGGACACGTCGTCGTTCGTCACCGCTGCCGTCCACGCCTTTCCTGGTCCGCCCGGAGTCGTCTCCGGTGCACGTCAGGCGGCCAGTCTGGCAGACGGCAGGAACGAGCTCACGGCCTTGACGGCGCCGCCGCGCTGGACGGCTCGCTCAGGCGCCGGCACCGCTTCCGCCGTGCTCGTCCGGGTTGCGCCAGAAATACGCCTCAGGATCGTAGACGGCCGGTGTCGGATGGATCCACGGTGCGGTGAACCCGCCTTGGGCGAGATTCTCCTTCCTGGGTACGTTCCCGAGATCCCGGTGCGCGACCGTGAGCGACGGGGTGTTGGCCACCGAACCCTGGAAGAACGGCCCTTCCTCGACGTGGATCTTGGTGATCTCCCAGACGAGCTGATGGCGTTTCATCTCGTCCGGCTCGACCTTGCACTGGTCGTAGAGCTTCCACAGCCTCTCGATGGGGCCACCCGGTTCGGGCTCCATGCGGGGCGGTGTGCGGTCGTAGGGGTCCTTGTCACGTTCGGCGTTCTCGGCCGGCGTTCCCCGCACGTTGTAGAACTGGCCCTCGAGCGGTGCCCAGCGGGTCGGCTCGATCGGCACGATCCACTGGGGGAAGACGAGACAGTTCGGTCCGTCGCCGACGCCCCAGTCGCCGCGGCCCATGATCTTTCCGCTCTGCCATCCCGGATCCATCGACTCCGGCGGAATGGGATCCTCGCGTACGTCGAGTCCGATGCGTCGCCAGTCCCTGACCATGAGGTTGTTCGACTGCGACACGACGTCGTTGGGGTTGGCCGCGAACGTCAGGACGATGGTGAGCTTGTCGCCGCCCGGCATCTCGCGCTTGCCGTCACCGTCCTTGTCGACCACGCCGAGCTCGTCGAGCAGCTTCTTCGCGGCCTCGGGGTCGTAGGCGTTGTACGCGTCCCGCCAGCTTCGGTAGACGTCGGGGCCTTCCGAGCCGACGTGATACTCGACCGCCTTCGGGCTCATCGTCCCCGTCGTCGCCTCGCCCATACCGAAGTGCACGGCCTTCTGGACCTCGGCCCGGTTGAACGCGAGCGACAACGCCTGCCGGAACGCCGGCTCCCGGATCAGCTTCCGCATCTTCTCGTCGTGATAGTCGTAGTTGAAGAAGAAGCAGGCGTTTCCGGTGCCGTCGCCGTTGTCCCACAGGACGGTTTCCACGCCGCTGCGGTCGGCGGTCTCCTTGAGCCCTGCGACGTCGGCGAGGGCGAGCTGGGCGAACGGCCCGTGCACGTAGTCGTACCTGCCCTCCTGGACCTGCAGTTTGCCGACCTGCGCGTCCTGGACCACCGACATGATGAGGCGGTCGACGAACGGCAGCTGGTTTCCGTCGGGATCGACACACCAGTAGTACGGATTGCGCTCCCAGCGCAGGACCTCGCCCTCCTTGACCGAGGTGACGCGCCAACCGGTGAGTGTCGGGCACTCGGGATTGCGGACGAAGTCGGCCTTCGTGTAGAAGACGCCGTCCTTCGACGCCCAGTCGGCGGGTGCGTCCGGGTTGTACTTCGGGTGGAACTGCTCGACGTAGTGCCGCGGCAGCGTCCAGATCGGCCCGACGTCGCCGTTGCCGCCGCTCACCCAGGTGGCGAGCCGGTCGGCGGTCAGTGGAGCGGGGGCGTCGTAGGTGAGGACCAGAGTGAAGTCGTCGGGCGCGGTCATCTTCGCCAGCGTGCCCTTGCCTGACCGCATCTCGTCCGGCGGCACGGCGGAGTGGTCCTCGTCGAGGACGAGATCCTCCCACCAGAAGAGAATGTCCGCCGTGGTCCACGGCTTGCCGTCGGACCATTTGAGACCTTCGCGGAAGTGCAGGGTCCACTCCGACGCGTCGGCGTTCGACTCCCAGCTCTCGGCGATTCCCGGGCCGATGTCCATGCCGTCGTTGAGGTAGCGCAGGATCGAGTGGCCGTACATGTACTCGCGGACCTGCCCGTCGCTGACCTTCGGCGTCATCATCCGCAGTTCGCCGCCGAACTTGCCGGGCTCCAGCCAGTTGTGCGGGACGACGTAGGGCCGCGCGGGGAGCCGGTCCTTCACCGGCGGGAGGTCGCCGGCCTTCACCTGGGCCGCCAGCATCGGCGCCTCGTGGAACTCGGCCGGCGCGGAGAGCGGCTTCTTGCTCGACCCCACGCCGTCGGCCTTGCCGCCGCCGCCCTTCGTACCGTTGCCGGCCGTGTCGTCGCCGGCCGTGTCGTCGCCGGTCGAGCACGCGCCGAGCATCACGCCGGCGGCGGCCGCCGCCGAGCCGAGAAGAAACGCCCGCCTGTTGGTTCCCACCGTCGGTGTCATCCTCGACTCCTCATCTGGTTCCCTCATCCGACGTACGACGGCCGAGGCGAAGATCACCCGCACCGTGGGCCTGACCCTAGTCGTCCGTTCTGTCCGGAGTCCTGGCCAGCACCGGCGCCCGTCCCGTGGCTCGGGCTGGGCGGCACCCCGATACATCTCAGCGTTGACTTATATAAGTTTCGACTGAGATGCTTCGCGCGACGCGGCACGCTGCGCAGACAATCCGGACAGCAAGGAGAACGACCCGATGGACATCGGCGACGAGATCAACGCCATCCAGCGCGAGACCGGCCAGGGGCGCATCAAGGAGCAAGACGTACGCACGATCACCTTGCGACGCAGCTACGACGCTCCGATCGAGGACGTCTGGGACGCCATCACCGACCCGAAGCGGGTAAACCGCTGGTTCCTTCCGGTCACCGGAGACTTCCGCCTCGGCGGTACGTACCAGATCGAAAACAACGCCGGCGGCGAGATCGTCGCCTGCGAGCCGCCGGAACGCCTCAAGGTCACGTGGGTGCTCGGCGAGCCTTCCGAGGCCGACCTCAGCGAGGTCGAGGTCCGCCTGTCGCCCGGCACCGACGGCCAGACGCTCTTCGAGCTCTGCCACACCGCGGTCGTCGACCCCGGCTTCTGGTCGATGTACGGGCCGGGCGCTGTCGGCGTCGGCTGGGACCTCACGCTTCTCGGCCTGGGCCTCCACCTGGGCGGCGGCGAGATCGACAAGGCCGAACGGGAAGCATTCGAGCAGTCGCCGGAGGCGCGCGACTTCATGACCAGGAGCAGCCGGGCGTGGGGCGCGGCATACGAAGCCTCGGGCGCCGACAGCGCCGAGGTGGCCACGGTCGTCGAGAACACGACGAAGTTCTACGCCCCCGACCAGGACGCGCCGAGCCAGAGCTGACCGACCGGGACCTGTCCGAACGTGCTGAGGCCCGAAAGGGATGTCGAGCCCTTCGGACAGGTGCCACCCATCACGCTCACACCGGCCCGACGTCCGGCTCAGGCCTGCGGGTCGTGCCAGGTGGTTCCCGCTGGGAGCAGGCTGTCCGCCGCCTCCGGTCCCCACGAGCCCTGGGCGTACGGATGGACCGGCACCGCATCGTCGAGGATGGGGTCGACGATCCGCCAGGACGCCTCCACCGAGTCCTCACGGGCGAAGAACCACTGGTCGCCTGCCAGCGCGGCTCCGATCAGCCGGTCATACGGCCTCGGGTCGGAGCCCGGCTGCTGTGCGAAGGTGAGCTCCTCGACCTGCGCCTCAGGGCCGATGGCAGGTTTCTTGCCCGCCAGACTGAGCGTCACCGCGGTCTCCGGGCGTACCCGGAAACGCAGTTCGTTCATGCTCTCGAACGGCTTGATGCCGCAGATGTTGCGTTCGGGCCGGCGGAACCGCACCGAGACCTCCGTCGCGCTGACGGGGAGGCATTTGCCGGCGCGGATGTAGATCGGTACGCCCGCCCACCGCGCGGACTCCGACGCCAGCCGCACCGCGAAGTACGTCTCCACCGTCGAGTCCGGCGCGACACCCGGCACGTCGCGGTAGCCGTCGTACTGCCCGCGGACGACATCGCCCGGCGTCAACGTCCGCAGCGCCTGCACGGCCTCGGCGCGTTCGTTCCGCCAGGACCTGATGTCGTGCCGCGGCTCGTCGGCCATGATCGTCACGAGCAGTTGCATCAGGTGGTTCTGCAGGACGTCGCGGATCGCGCCGGTCCGGTCGTAGAACCGGCCCCGGTCGGCTACCCCGAACGACTCCCCCATGGTGATCTGGATGCTCTCCACGTGGTCGCGGTTGAGCAGCGGTTCGACGATGGAGTTGGCGAAGCGGACGAACTGGATGTTCTCCACCGGATCAAGACCGAGCCAGTGGTCGACGCGGAAGATCGCGTCCTCCGCGAAGACCTTGTGCATGGCGGCGTTGAGTTCCTGGGCGCTGCGCAGGTCCGTGCCGAACGGCTTCTCGACCATGACGCGCGAGTCGCGTTCGCGGCCGACACTGGCGATCCCCTGCGTGATCCGCCCGAACAGCTGCGCCGGGACCTCGAGATAGAACAACGTCCGGCGGCGGTCGCCGAGGCGATCCGAGACCTCCTGATAGGTCGCGTCGTCGGTCAGGTCGCCGTCGACATAGCCGAGCAGCCCCAGCATGCTCGCCGCCGCGCCCTTCGTCGGATCGATGTCGTGGTGCCGCAGGGACTCCGCGGCATAGTCGCGGAACTGCTCGAGTTTCCACCCACTGTTGGCCACGCCGATGATCGGTACGTCGAGCACACCGCGCTCGACCAGGCTGACCAGAGCGGGGTAGGTCTGCAGCTTCGCCAGGTCCCCGGTCGCGCCGAAGATGACCAACGCGTCGACAGTGTCACGTTCCATCTGTGTGCCCGCCTTTCCTGTTCGTCGTCGCGACGCGGCCCGACGTGGTGGCACCCGCGCCCGCACGGGCCCGGGCGGGCAACACGTAGCGCTCGACGGCGTTCGCGAAACCCTCGTCGGTGTTGGCCGTCGTGACCCGGCGGGCCGCGCGCTGCACCTCGGGGCTCGCGTTGCCCATCGCGATGGACAGGCCCGAACGCGCGAACATGAGAACGTCGTTCGGCATGTCGCCGATGGTCACGATCTGTGCCGGATCGATGCCGTACATCCTCGACAGGAACGCCACCACGCTCCCCTTGTTGGCCTCCGGGTGGGTGACGTCGAGGTAGTAGGGCTGGGACCGTGCCGCCGAGACGTGGTCGCCGAACTCGTCACGGGCTGCCGACTCCGCCGCGGCCACCGCGTCCAGGTCGTCGCTCACACCGACGATCTTCGCGACGTCACGCATCCCGGAGTAGCTCTCCACCACGGTCGGTGCGAACTTCACCGTCCACGCCTCACGGTCGACGTGCGGGCCGTTCCGGTCGTGGACGAACCACTCCGTGCCCTGGTAGAGCCAGACGTCCAGCCGGTGCGACTCCAGCAGGGAGACCATTGGCGCGACCACCTCGTCCGGGACGGTCCTCGCTTCGATCACCGACATGTCCGGATGGACGAAGAGACCGCCGTTGAACGCCGCGACCGGTGTGCTGAGGCGGAGCGGCTCGACGAGCATCGACATGCCGCGCGGCGGGCGCCCGCTGGTGACCGCGAACAGGATGCCGGCGGCACGCAGCCGGTGGACGGCCTCGACGGCGCGGTCGGTGAGAACCTTCTCGTTCGTCACCAGCGTGCCGTCGACATCGGCCAGGAACAGCCGGACCGGTGGAACGTCGCCGGCGTTCATGACCGCTCCGAGCTGGCCAGGACGCTCGCGTCCGACGCGGTGAGGAACGTGTGGATCAGCGCGAGGTAGCGATCGGCGATCGCGGTCGCCGCGTGGTCCCGCGTCACCGTGCCGGCCAGCCAAGCCCGCAGCGCGTCCTCCCACAGTGTCCGACCGACCGCGAACCCGTCGAAGCCTGGGACGCCGGCGGCGATCCGCAGCCACTGCTCCACCAGGGCCTCGTCGGCACCGCGCCCGAGAACGACACAACAGACGTCGTCGCGGCCGCCTGCCCGGGCCTGTGCCACCACCCGGGCGCAGGCGTTCGCGGTGTCGAGTCCCTCGATCTTCCAGATGTCCGGCTCCACATCCGCGTCCTGAAGCGCCTCGACGGCGCGGACGACGAGGTCCGGCCGCAACTCGCGGTCGTACCGTCCCTGGTCCCCACCGCAGCGTGTCCACTGGTCATCGGTCGACGGGACGAGCAGCTCGAAGAGGAACCTGCGTTCCGTGTCGTGCAGCCACGCGCTGAGCTGGGCGAGCCGCTGTGTCTGGCGGGCGTTCAGGTCCTGGTCACCGTCGGGGTTGTAGCGGACCAGAACCTTCGCGAACGTCGGACCGAACCGCTCGATGTGTGCCGCGAAATCCTCGCCGTAGGCGAACTCGAACTCCTCCTGCCCGGACTTCTCCACCGGCATCGCGAGCACGTGCCCGGCCGCACTCGCCGCGCGCGCCACCTGCGTACCGAACTCCTCGTCGACGAGGACACCCGCCGCGTCCCGCGGCGCGCCACGCTCGAGGGCCTGGACGAAGCCTTCGTAGATGAGGTTCTTGGCGTCGATGATGCCGGCGCGGACCGTATCGCTCGGCCCCCCGGCGGGTTTCGCCCGACTGTCGCCCGCTCTCGCCTGCGGCACGGACGGACCTTTCCCGCCGAACAGGTCGTGCTCGAACGATCCCCGATGGTCGAAGGCCATCAGGTAGAGCGGCGCGCGATATCCGAGAGCCATCGCGATCCCTCCGTTGCGGCATGCGGTGCGGCGCTGCCGAGGTGTGTGCGGGCGGCCGGCGGGGAGACTGTGTGCACGTGAGCGAGCGAAGCGAGGGAACCAATGAGCACAGCACGCGGGAACGCGTGAGCGCCGAGCAGAATCTGTCCGAGCCGAGCCAGGCCGGGCACGACAGGGTCGAACGGGAGAAGCGGATCGCTGCCGAGGCCGCCGCTGCACTCGTGCAGGACGGAATGACCGTCGGCCTCGGTACGGGCAGCACCGTGGCCTACCTGCTGCCGGCACTCGCCCGGCGGAACCTGTCTCTTCGCTGCGTAGCGTCGTCGCCCCACACCCACCACGCCGCTCTCGGCCTCGGCCTCACGGTCCAGGAGTTCGACACGCTCGACCACCTCGACATCACCATCGACGGCGCCGACCAGGTGGCCCCCGACGGCTGGCTGGTCAAGGGCGGAGGCGCCGCGCACACCCGGGAGAAGATCGTGGCGGCGGCCGCCGACCAGTTCATCGTCATCGTGGACTCGTGCAAACTGGTCGCCGCACTGCACGCCCCGGTTCCGGTCGAACTGCTCGAGTTCGGGCTGCCGGCGACGCTGCGGCGCCTGGCGTCGGCGACGGTGCGGGGTGTGCCGCGCAGTCCGGACGGTGGCGTCATCGCCGACTACCACGGCGAGGTGGGCGACCCAGCACGCCTCGCGGCCGACCTCTCGGGTACACCCGGTGTCGTGGAGCATGGCCTCTTCCCGCCCAGCCTCGTGGCGACCGTCCTCGTCGGGCGCGACGACACTGTCGAACGACGCGACCTGCCGCCGCCGGGCCGCTGAACCCGCTTCCATCGGTAGGGCCGTCATCGGCGGGGCCTTCATCTGGCGGGTACTCATCGCCCGGCCGCCGACCGGTCGGCGAGGACGAGTGAGGCGCGCGCCTCGACCTGGCCCGCCGGGATGGACTCGTCGCCGGCGAGGAGCTTCGCCAGGGGCAGGTGTTTGTCCTCACCGGTGACCAGCCAGAGCAACTGGTCCGCCCGCGCCAGCGCCGGATAGGTGAGGGTCATGCGCCGATGCTCCTGGTAGGGACCGGTGATCGCGACCAGGTGGTCGGTCACCTTCAGCACCGGGTCATCCGGGACCAGCGAGGCAGTGTGTCCGTCCGGTCCCAGACCCAGGTGGACCAGGTCGAACCGGTCCGGCAGCAGCGCCGCATAGCCGTCCGCAGCCGCCTCGAGGCCGGCGACGTCGGTGTGCACGGCGTCGTTCACCGGCATCGGTACGACGTCCGCATCGGCCGAACCGAGGCTCTCGCGCAGGTGGGTGAGATTGCGGTCCGGATCGCCGGCCGGCGCGACGCGCTCGTCGACCTGGAAGATCACGACGTGGTTCCACGCGATGTCGCGTCGGGCGAGCTCGGCAAACATCGCCCACGGCGTGTGCCCGCCGCTCACCGCGCACGTGAACCGTCCGTGGTCCGCGATCGCCTCCCGGCTACGGCGTACGACGTGATCGGCCGCGGCCGCTGCCACCGCCGCCGGATCGCCGAAAACCTCGAGGTCGTGGTGCATGCTGGTCAGTTCCCCTTCTCCGCATGGCCCCCGAACTCGCTCCGCATCGCCGACATGGCGGCGTCGGCGAAGTGTCCGAGCCCGCGCGACTCGAAGCGTTCGTTCAGGGCGGCGGTGATGGCGGCTGCCGGCACGCTCTCCTCGATCGCCGCGATCACCGTCCAGCGACCTTCGCCCGAGTCGGAGACCCGGCCCTTGAAACTCTCCAGCTGGGGCGAGGCGGCGAGTGCGTCGGCGATCAGGTCGACGAGCCACGACTCGATGACCGAGCCCCGCCGCCAGACCTCCGCGACCTCGCCGACGTCGATGTCGTACTGATAGGCCTCCGGGTCACGCAGCGGCGAGGTCTCCGCGTCGACCGGGCGGTCCTTCTTGCCGATGTTGGCGTGCCGCAGAATGGACAGGCCCTCGGCGATCGACGCCATCATCCCGTACTCGATGCCGTTGTGGACCATCTTCACGAAGTGCCCGGCCCCGTTGGGCCCGCAGTGCAGATATCCCTGCGGTGCGGTGCCGTTCAGGGTGCGGTGCGGCGTGGGCGCGGCGCTCCCGGCTCCGGGCGCGATGGTGGCGAAGATCGGGTCCACCCGGCTGACCGCACGGCTCTCGCCACCGATCATCAGGCAGTAGCCGCGTTCCAGACCCCAGACCCCACCGGAGGTGCCGCAGTCGACGTAGTGGATCTGCCGCTCGGCCAGCTGCTTCGCACGGGTGATGTCGTCGCGGTAGTAGGAGTTGCCACCGTCGATCACGACGTCGTCCGGGTCGAGCAGTCCCACCAGCTGGTCGAGGGTGGACTGGACGACACCCGCTGGCACCATCAGCCAGATCGCCCGTGGCTTGTCCAGGGCCGCCACGAACTCCTCGAGGGTCGTTGCCCCGGTGGCACCTTCGCCCGCCAGCTCCTGCACGGCTGTCGCATTGACGTCGTACGCCACACACTGGTGGCCGTCCCGCATCAACCTCCGGACGAGGTTGGAGCCCATCCGGCCGAGCCCGATCATGCCGAGCTGCATGGGTGTGTCGGTGGCCATCGTTCGTCCCCCCTGAGAGTTCTTCGGTAGTCAGGCCGCGCGCGTCCATCCCTGCTGCCGCTCACCGCCGCAGCGTGCGGTAGCGACGGATCAGCGCGTTGGTCGACGAGTCGTAGCGCAGGTCGGGTTCGGTGTCGCTGGTGAGATCAGGGATGATTCGCTTCGCGAGCACCTTGCCCAGCTCGACGCCCCACTGGTCGAAGGAGTCGATGCCCCACACCGTGCCCTGGGTGAAGACGCTGTGCTCGTAGAGCGCCACCAGCGAGCCCAACAACCGGGGCGTCAGCACCTCGGCGAGCAGGACGTTGGTGGGGCGGTTGCCCGGCATCACCTTGTGGGGTACGACGTCCTCCGGTGTCCCCTCGGCTCCCACCTCGTCCTCGGTTTTCCCGAACGCCAACGCCTGCGCCTGGGCGAAGACGTTGGAGGTGAGGATGTCGTGGTGCTCACCCAGCGGGTTGAGCCCCTTGCCGAACCCGATCAGGTCGACCGGGATGAGGCGGGTGCCCTGGTGCAGCAGTTGGTAGAAGCTGTGCTGGCCGTTGGTGCCCGGCTCGCCCCAGTAGGCGGGACCGGTGTCATAGTCGACGGCCTTGCCGTCGAGCGTCACGTGCTTGCCGTTGGACTCCATCGTGAGCTGCTGCAGATAGGCCGGGAACCGCTTCAGGTACTGGTCGTACGGCATCACGCCGATCGTCTGCACGCCGAAGAAGTTGACGTACCAGCAGGCGAGCAACCCCATCAGGGCGGGAAGGTTCTCGGCCAGCGGTGCGGTGCGGAAGTGCTCGTCCATCGCGTGGAAGCCCGCGAGCATCTCGGCGAACTGCTCCGGGCCGATCGCGACCATCGTCGACAGGCCGATCGCGGAGTCCATCGAGTAACGGCCACCCACCCAGTCCCAGAAGCCGAACATGTTCTGGGTGTCGATCCCGAACGCCGCGACCTTCTCCGCGTTCGTGGAGACCGCGACGAAGTGCTTCGCGACCGCGTCCTCGCTGCCGACCTCGCGCACGACCCAGTCGCGGGCCGAATGCGCGTTGGTGAGCGTCTCCTGCGTACCAAAGGTCTTCGAGGAGATGATGAACAGCGTCTCCTCGGCCGACAGGTCCCGGGTCGCCTCCACGAAGTCGGTGGCATCGACGTTGGAAACGTACCGGAACGTCAACTCACGCTTGCTGTAGTGCCGTAACGCTTCGTGGGCCATCACCGGGCCGAGGTCCGAGCCGCCGATGCCGACGTTGACGATGGTGCGGATCGGCTTGCCGGTGTGGCCCTTCCACTCCCCCGAACGGATCTTCTGGGCGAACGCCGCCATCTTGTCCAGCACGGCGTGCACCTCCGAGACGACGTCCACGCCGTCGACGACGAGCGACGCCTCCCTCGGCATCCGCAGGGCGACGTGCAGCACCGAACGGTGCTCGGAGGTGTTGATCGGCTCGCCGGCGAACATCATGTCCCGCCGGCGTTCGAGCTCACACTCCTCCGCGAGCCGCACGAGCAGGCGCATGGTCTCGTCGGTGACGCGGTTCTTGGAGTAGTCGAGGTAGATGCCGGTCCCGGCGGCCTCGGCGCACAGGCGTTCGCCGCGTCCAGGGTCCTCGCCGAACAGGTCGCGCAGGTGTCGCTGCCCGATCTCGGCGCGGTGCTCCTCGAGCGCTTTCCACGCCGGTCGGTCGCGGAGCGGGATCCTCGGCATCGTCGTTCCTCCCGATCAGGTCCTGATCAGCTTCGATGTGGTGGCGTCAGGTCGTGAGCGCGGCGCGCTGGGCGGAGATCCGACCCAGCAGGTCCTTCCACGACGTCACGAACGCCTGCGCACCGTCGCGTTGGAGCTTGTCCGCAAGGGCTCTGACGTCCACGCCGGCGTCGGCGAACCGGCTCAGCATCTCGTCACATGCTCCGCCGTCGGCGGGCATCGGATCGCCCACCTCGCCGTGGTCGTGGAACGCCTCCAACGTGGCGTCCGGCATCGTGTTGACGGTGAACGGCGCCGCCAGCCCGTGGACGTAGAGCGTGTCCGAGGCGGCCGGGTCCTTCGTCCGCGTACTCGCCCACAGCAGGCGTTGCGGCCGCGCACCGGCGTTCTCCAGCCGCTGCATGGCGTCGGAGTCCAGGAAACGTCGGTACGCACGGTAGGTGTCCAGCCCCACCGCGAGGGCCAACTGGTCCTTCAGCTGCTCCGGAACCTGGTCGGCGACGGCCACATCCCAACGGGACATGAACACCGACGCGACCGAGCCGACCGCGGGATCGCGATCCGCCTCGACCCGACGCTGGACGCCGTCGCGGTAGGCGCGCGCGGCCGCGCGGTAGTGGTCGGCGGAGAAGAGCAAGGTGACGTTGACAGGGACGCCGGACGCGATGCACTCGGTGATCGCCGGCAGCCCCTCCTTCGTACCCGGGATCTTGATCAGCAGGTTCGGTCGACCCGCCCTTGCGTGCAAGGCCTTCGCCGCCCTGATCGTCGCGTCGGTGTCGTAGGCCAGCAACGGCGAAACCTCGAGGGAGACCCAGCCGTCCACGCCGTCGGTCCGTTCATGGATCGCCAGGAAGAGGTCGGCCGCGCGCCGCAGGTCCTGGATCGCCAGCTCGAAGAACAGGTCCTCGTCCGTGCGACCTCGCGTCGCCGCGGCGCGGATCGCGTCGTCGTAGTAGCCGGTCTCGATCGCCTGGTCGAAGATCGACGGGTTCGAGGTGAGCCCGGTGATCGAGTACGCCTCGATGTAGTGCTGGATCTGCCCGGTGTCGAGCATCCTGCGGGTGATGTTGTCCAGCCACAGACTCTGCCCGCGCTGGTGCAACTCCTGCGTGGCGGTCACGGCCTGTCCTCTCCCTGAGCTTCGGTCTCGCTGCGGGCACGCGCCTGTCTCACCACGGCGCGGGCAGCCTCGGTCACCCTGTCGGGGGTGAACCCGAACTTGTGCAGCAGTTGCTTCAGCGGTGCCGACGCGCCGAACGTGTGCATGCCGATCACGGCACCCGCGGGGCCGACATAGCGGTCCCATCCCAGGGTCGACGCCTGTTCGATCCCGACCCGGGCCGTCACCTCCGGTGGGAGGACGGAGTCGCGGTAGTCGGCGGGCTGCCGGTCGAACAGCTCCCAGCACGGCATGCTCACCACCTGCGCCCCGATTCCCTCCCCGGCGAGCTCGTCCCGCGCCGACAGGGCCAGTGCCACCTCGGAGCCAGTGGCGAGCAACAGCACGTCCGGTTGACCACCGTCGGGAGGATCGGCGAGGACGTACGCGCCACGGGCGACACCTTCGGCACCGTGCAGATGCTGCCGGTCGAACGTCGGCAACGCCTGCCGGGACAACACGAGAACGGCCGGCTCGCGCCGGAACCCACCCACCACCCGCCAGGTCTCGACCACCTCGCTCGCGTCTGCCGGGCGGAAGACCAGCAGCCCGGGCATCGCCCGCAGGGACGCCAGCTGCTCCACCGGCTGGTGGGTCGGCCCGTCCTGCCCGACGCCGATCGAGTCGTGGGTGAAGATGTGGATGACCGGCACCTCCATCAGCGCAGACAGCCGGATGGCGCCCCGGGCGTAGTCGGAGAAGATCAGGAAACCCGACCAGAACGGCCGGAGCTTCGACAGCGCCATGCCGTTCGCGATCGCGGCCGTGGCGTGCTCGCGGACGCCGAAGTGGAAGTTGCGCGCCGACCGGTCGTCCGGCTCGAACGCGGTCCCACCATCGACCTGCAGCCAGGTCTTGGTCGAGGGCTCGAGGTCGGCCGATCCACCGAGCAGCCACGGCACGTGCCGGGCGACGGCGTTGAGCACCTCAGCCGACGAGGCCCGGGTGGCGAGACCCTTCGGATCTGCCGGAAACGTCGGGAGGTCGGCGTCCCACTCGGGCGGAGCTTCGCGGCGCTGCATGCGCTCTACCTGGTCTGCGAGCTCGGGATAGGCGTTGGCGTACTCCTTGAAGTTCGCCTCCCACGCCGTCCGCGCCGCCTGACCGCGGGTGCCGATCCCCTGCTCGAACCAGTGATAGATGCCGTCCGGGATGTAGAAGTCCACGTCGTCCGGCATCCCCAGCACCCGCTTGGTGGCCTTCACCGCCTCGACGCCGAGTGGTGAACCGTGTGCCTTCGGTGAGTCCTCCCACGGCGAGCCGTACCCGATGTGGCTGTGGACGAGAATGAGCGTCGGCCGCTCGTGCTCGGCCTTGAACGAATGGAACGCCCGGGCGACCATCTCGAGATTGTTCGCGTCTGCGACCGTCGTGACATTCCAGCCGTAGGAAAGGAACCGGGCGGCCACGTCCTCGGTGAAGGTGATGTCGGTGTGGCCCTCGATCGTGACGTGGTTCGAGTCATAGATCCAACACAGGTTGGACAGCTTCTGGTGGCCGGCGAATGACGCCGCCTCCGACGAGATGCCTTCCATCATGCAGCCGTCGCCGGCGAGTGCGTACACGTCGAAGTCGAAGAGCGGACTGAGCTTGCCCGGGGGACGACCCCCGGACCCCCGCGACACACCGTCGCGGTTGTACCGCGCGGCGAGCCACTGGCTCGAGATCGCCATCCCCACCGACATCGCGACACCCTGGCCGAGCGGTCCGGTCGTCGCCTCCACGCCACTGGTCAACCGATACTCCGGGTGCCCCGGGCAATGCGAGCCGAGCTCCCGGAAGGTCTTGAGATCGTTCAGGGTGACCGCGGGGGTTCCGAGAACCTCGTAGTCGGGATCGACCGAACGTACGCCGCTCAAATGCAGAAGCGACCACAGCAGCGCGGACGCGTGCCCTTCGGAGAGGACGAACCGGTCCCGGTTGGGCCAGATCGGATCGCCCGGATCGAATCGCAGGAATTTCTGCCAGAGCGTGTAGGCGACAGGCGCGATTCCCATCGGCGTACCCGGATGACCGGACTCGGCTTTCTGCACGGCGTCCATGCACAAACCGCGGATCGTGTTGACCGACAGGAGGTCGAGCCTGGAGGGGAAGTCGTGATTGGATCCGGATTCGAAGTCCGCCATGGCCCACCCGCTCCCCACTCGGTCGTCTCACCCGTGCCTCGGGCCCCCACGTGGCCCACATGGTCAGACTGGTCCGCAAGATCGGATCTGGCACGGGCCGCGCGGCCGTGGTCACGAGGGCCCAACGGGGGACCTCCGACCTCACAAGCGAGACGGAGCTACTCCGTGAGCGAGCTGCCGCGACGGCGCACGAGTGCGAGTCCGCCGGCCGCGGCCATGACCCCGACGCCGAGGACGACGGCCGCCACCCCGATCCAGCGACTCGCGCCGGTCCAGCCCGCCCGCGTCAGACCGGAGATCACGCCACTCTCCGAGTCGCCGGCAGTACTGGCCTCGCCCGCTACCGCCGGAACCGCGCGGAGGGTGAGCGCCGGGGCGGGGTGCGCGGATTGTCCCTCCGCGCTCGCGCGCGCCGCCGACCGTTCCACCGAGCCGTCGTCATAGGTCTGGACGGTCGGGAACGTGAGGCGTTCCACCAGCGGCAGTGGCCCCACGAAGACCTCGAACTCGTCGAACTCGCCCGGATTGATGCGGGCGCTTTCCTCCGCCGTCCAGGTGATCGACGTCACGGCGGGCGTCATCGCGCAGTCGCAGGTGTCGCCTGGCCCGCGGACCTTCGTCTCGATCACGTCGGCGGTCCAGCCCGGCTGGCGCTTGACCCGTACCGACGCCAACGGCGGCTTGGTCGGGAACGCCACCTTGACCTTCACCGTGCTGGCGCTCTCGGACTCGTTCGGGACGACGAAGGTCAGCGTGGTGTAGTCGCCCTGGCTGGCCGTCGAAGGACTGACGATGACATCGGCGGCGACATCGGCCGCGGCGGCCGCCGGCGCAAGAGTCAACGCGAGCGACGCGGCGACCGACACCGCAGTGACGACCAACCGGCGAGAGGACGTACGCACGACGACATGGTGACCGATCTCGCGGCCCTTGGCTATCCGAAGGTCCGGCCCCGGCCCGGTGGGTTCGGCTCGTCTTCGAGGCCGCCGCGCCGGAATTTGTCTGCGTACGAAATAATCCCGCGACAGACAATCTTGCTAGGATTGCGTCATGCCTGCCCAGACACCGACTGACCTTGCCGCCGACCTGCTGTTCCTGCTGAACCAGGCGAGCTTCGCCCTGGCGACCCAGATGGCCTCCGGGCTGGCCGACCTCGGGATCTCGCCGCGGGACTACTGCGTACTCATGAGTGCGAGCAGCGGGCGCTGGACGCAGAGCCAGCTTGCCGAGATGTCCCACCTCGACAAGACGACCATGGTCGTGACGATCGACAAGCTCGAAAGGCTCGGTCTCGCCGAGCGCCAGGCCTCGCACACGGATCGCCGCGCACGGGTGATCGCGGTCACTCCGGCGGGAGAGAAGACGGTGGCTGCCGCCCGGAAGATCGTCGCCGAACTCTACGACGATGTCCTCGGCGACCTGCCCGCCGGCAAGCGGAAGGTCTTCCTCGACGGCCTCGTCCGTCTGGTCAGCGGCCAGCTGGCCACCCCGTCCCACGTCGACCAGCCGATCCGCCGCCGCGCACCGCAGGTTCCGCAGACAGCAAGTTCGTCCCGAACTAGATAGTCCCGAACAAAACTATCTGCTACGGTCACTCCTGGAACTCATATCAGGAGGCGACCACTCATGCTCCGACACTCACCGAGCGCGGCCCGGACCCGCCAGCTCGCCCTTCTCGTCCTCTGCGCCGGGTCGTTGATGGTCATCCTCGACCAGACGATCGTCAACGTGGCCCTGCCGTCGATCCAGGCCGACCTCGGCTTCTCCCAGTCGGAGCTCGCCTGGGTCGTCAACGCGTACCTCATCGCGTTCGGCGGGTTGCTCCTGCTGGCCGGGCGACTCGGCGACCTGATCGGCCGCAAGCGCGTCTTCCTCGCCGGGCTGGCCGTCTTCACCGGGGCGTCCCTGTGGTGCGGTCTCTCCACCAGCCAGGAGATGCTCATCGTCGCGCGGTTCGTCCAAGGGGCCGGCGCGGCCATCAGCTCCGCAGTGATCCTGGGCATGATCGTGACGATGTTCGCCGAGCCGGGGGCGCGGGCGAAGGCGATCGGCATCTACAGCTTCGTCGGTGCCGGTGGCGCCTCGATCGGCCTGCTCGCCGGCGGCGTCCTCACCCAGATCCTCACCTGGCACTGGATCTTCCTCGTCAACCTGCCGATCGGCATCGCCGTCGCCCTGCTGGGCGTCCGGCTCCTTCGTACCGACCGCGGGATCGGACTTCGCCAGGGCGCCGACGGCGTCGGCGCGATGCTCGTCACCGCGGCCCTGATGCTGGGCGTCTACACGATTCTCCGGTCGGCGGACGGCGACTGGGACTCGACGCGAACGCTCGTCCTCGGCGCGGCGACCCTCGTCCTGCTCGCCGGGTTCGTCCTGCGCCAGGTCACCGCGAAGAAGCCGCTCCTGTCGCTCCGCATCTTCCGCTCACGTCAGCTCACGGGCGGCAACGTCGTGCTCGCCCTCATGCTGGCGGGGATGTTCGGGCAGTTCTTCCTCGGCTGCCTGTATCTGCAGCATGTGCTCCACTACGACCCTCTCGAGATCGGGCTCGCCTACCTCCCGGTCGCGGCGATGATCGGCACGCTGTCGGTCGGTCTCTCGCCCCGACTCAACTCCCGCTACGGCGAACGCACCGTGCTGCTGGCGAGCCTGCTGTCCGTTGTCGCCGGACTCACGCTGCTGGCCCGTGCGCCGGTGGACGGGGTGTACGCGGTGGACGTCCTCCCGGCATTTCTGCTGCTCGGCGCGGGCGGCGGCCTGGGCTTTCCCGCCCTGGTCACGCTCGCCATGTCCGGCGCCACGCCCAGCGACTCCGGGCTCGCATCCGGTGTCGTCAACACGACCCAGCAGGTAGGCGGCGCTCTCGGACTGGCCGTCCTCGCGGCCCTGGCGACCGTGCGTACGGACCTTCTGCTCGCCGAAGGGCACTCGTCGGTCGCGGCGCTGAACGGGGGTTACCACCTCGGATTCGGCGTGGCCGCCGGCATCGTCGCCATCGGCGCCGTCGTGGCCGCGGTGGTCCTGCGCCCGCGCCAGGTTCGGGGGTCGACGCCCGCGCGGTCTTCCGATGTCATCCGGTCCGAAACTGGGACCTGATCAGGACGTCGGGGTCCGGCGGCGAGCGAGCCGACGCCACCAGGGGGTGCGCTGCGCTGGGACGCCAGCCTCCGGTGCCACTTCGGCCGCGGCGTTCCGGGCAGCGGCCCGCTTGGCCGCCGCCTCCTCGCGGTCCGCCCGCCACTGGCCCACCACGGCGTCCGCCTTGACTGGTACGACCGGCACGCGCGGACCCGACGGGGCCCGCAGCCAACGGGTGATCCGATGGTTGAGCTCGTCGACGACCGCACGTACGTCCTGCTCCGAACGCAACTCGCGGACCGTGTCCGGCAGGCGCTCGATCTCCTTGCGCAACTGGAGCGGTGTCGGCAGCAGGTCCTCGGTCGACACGCCCTCCTTGCGCAGGTGGCGGAGCACCCACACCTCGTCGTAGGGCTTGTCGAGGTCGGCGATGGGCTTGCCCGCCCCAGGCAGGTTGTCGAACTCGCCACGCGCAACGGCGTCGTTGATCTGCTTGTCGACCCATGACTCGAAGCTGATGCCGGGCGGTTTGCGTTCGGTCATGGTGCCATTCTCCCGCATATCGCCAACGCCCTTCCAGGTCACTTCCGCCGCCCGGCCGAACGTGGCGAAGGTGAGCGTCACTGGCGCCGGCGTACGGTGAACGTGACCGCCACCAGGCCGAGGACCCAGGCGATCAACAACGCACCCCACAAGGGCATGGTCACCTCAGGGACGAGCAGGCGAATGCGCACGGTGGCGGTGTTCTGGAAGATGAAGATCAGCGCGAGTGCGGCAATCACGGCAAAACCGACGATCCGACGAACCATTGGGCGGGACAGGAATCCCGGCTTGCGTTGAGTGTCCGACCCTGCCATGGAGTCCCCCGATCTCCCTGCGCTCCGACGAGCGTTCCATCCCACGATGCCTCGCAGACCGCGGCCGGGTGGACCCTTTCCCGATCAGGACGTCTCCCTCTCAGGATGAGAAGTCAGGATGAGAAGACCAGGCAGTAGTCGTTGGTGAGCCACGCCGGCGGTTCGTCCCAGTCGATCACGACCTCCTGCTCGTAGGTCAGGACGGTCGAGACCACCTGACCGATGTCCCACGCCAGTCGGGTCGAATGCAGCCGGAGGTTGGCGGCGTTGATCACCACCGTCGCCCCGGGCACGAGGCGGGTCGCCACCCTGCGATAGATCGCGGCCAGCTCGTCGAGATAGGTCCGGTAGTCGCCGTCGAGCGTCTGGTATCCGGTCAACGGGTTCTGCGGGTGATCCTCCCTCGACATGTACGGCGGCGAGGTGATGCTGAAGTCGATCGGCGGGAGGTCGAGCCGATCGAGGTTCCTCGTGTCGGCACACAGGATCGCCGACGGGTCCTCGAGCTTCGCCCGCACGACCTCCACCCGGTCGGCCATGATCTCGATGCCGAGCGGACGGCGGCCCATCCGTTCGGCGACGACAAGGGTGGTGCCGAAGCCGGCGAAAGGATCGAAGACGACGTCACCTGGCTTGGTGTACTCGTCCAGGAACGCCTCGACGAGCTCCGGCGTGAACGTGTCGCCGCCCGCCCTCAGCGAAAGGACCCCCTTCACTCCCTCCCGCCCGTCGCCGTTGGCATGAAGCGGCGGAGCCGGAGGCTGTTGCTCACCACGAAGACCGAGCTGAACGCCATGGCCGCTCCCGCGAGCATCGGGTTGAGCAGCCCGGCGGCGGCGAGCGGCAGCGCCGCGAGGTTGTAGGCGAACGCCCAGAACAGGTTCCACCGGATCGTCCGCAACGTCTGCCTGGCGAGGCGGATCGCGTCGGCCGCGACCCGCAGGTCACCGCGGACCAACGTGAGGTCGCTGGCCTCGATCGCCACGTCCGTGCCGGTTCCCATCGCCAGCCCCAGGTCTGCCCTGGCGAGCGCGGCCGCGTCGTTGACACCGTCGCCGACCATCGCGACGACCCTGCCCTCGCTCTGCAGCCGGGCCACGACGTCGGCCTTGTCCTGGGGCAGGACACCCGCGATCACGTGCTCGCGGTCGATGCCGACCTCGTGGGCGACCGCGCGAGCGACCGTGTCGTTGTCGCCGGTGAGCAGCCGCGGCGAGAGTCCCAGGGCACGCAGGTCCTTCACCGCTTCGGCACTGGTCGGCTTCACCGAATCGGCGACGACGAGGAGCCCGCGCGTGGCGCCGTCCCACGCGACCGCGACCACGGTCCGGCCAGCGGCCTCGGCGTCACGTCGTACGTCCTCCAGAGCGGACGGAAGCGGCAGCCCGCGTTCGGCCAGCAGACTCACCCGACCTGCGACCACCGATCGCTGGTCGACGACACCTTCGACGCCGAGGCCTTCGAGGTTGGCGAAGTCCGACACGGAGGGCAGGTCACCGACGCGTTGGGCGGCACCGGAGGCGACGGCCCGGGCGACGGGATGTTCCGACGCATGTTCCAGCGCCCCGGCGAGCCGCAGCACCTCCTCGACATCCTCGCCCTCGGCCGCGACCGCCTGGGTCAGCGTCATCTGACCGGTGGTCAGCGTGCCGGTCTTGTCGAGCACGATCGTGTCGATCCGGCGGGTCGACTCGAGTACCTCGGGTCCCTTGATCAGGATGCCGAGCTGGGCTCCCCGTCCGGTGCCGACCAGCAGCGCCGTCGGTGTCGCGAGGCCGAGCGCACACGGGCAGGCGATGATCAGCACCGCGACTGCCGCCGTGAACGCGATACCCGCCGAGCCGGTGCCACCGATCCAGAAGCCGAGCGTCGCGACCGCCAGGGCGATGACGATCGGGACGAACACCCCGGAGATCCGGTCGGCCAGCCGCTGCACCTCGGCCTTGCCCGACTGGGCTTCCTCGACGAGCCTCGCGATCTGGGCGAGCTGGGTGTCGGCACCGACCCTGGTCGCCTTGACGACGAGCCGACCACCGGCGTTGACGGTCGCGCCGACCACGGGACTTCCCACCCGGACGTCGACGGGTACGGACTCACCGGTGAGCATGCTCTGGTCGACTGCCGAGCTGCCTTCCACGACGTCGCCGTCGGTGGCGATCCGTTCACCCGGTCGTACGACGAAGAGGTCGCCGACCTGCAACTGCTCCACCGGAACCCGTTGCTCGTGACCGTCGCGCAGCACGGCGACGTCCTTGGCGCCCAACCCGAGCAGGGCACGGAGCGCGGCGCCCGCCCGGCGCTTGGCCCGCTCCTCGAAGTACCGCCCCGCGAGGATGAACGTCGTCACGCCCGCCGCGACCTCGAGGTAGATGGTCATGGCACCGTCACCGCTGCTCGCGGTCAGGCTGAACGGGTGCCTCAGCCCCGGCTCGCCCGCCGAACCGAGGAAGAGCGCGTAGAGCGACCACCCGAAGGCCGCGATGGTGCCCATCGAGATCAGCGTGTCCATCGTGGCGTTGCCGTGCCGGAGGTTGACCCAGGCCGCGCGGTGGAACGGAAGCCCGCCCCAAACCACGACCGGAGCCGCCAGCACGAGTGACAGCCACTGCCAGTACGTGAACTGCAGCGCGGGCACCATCGCCAGCAGGACGACGGGAGCCGAGAGCACGGCGCTGACCACCGCACGGGTGCGGGCGTCTCGCAGGCGGGTTGTCGCCTCCCGGTCCGCACCTTCGGTGCCGGTGGGTGTGGAGCCGCCTTCCGCGGGCGGCTCCCCCTGCGGCGGCCGCTCGGTGCGCAGCCGCTCGGCCGTGTAGCCGGTCTCCTCGACCGCCGCTATCAGGTCCGTGACCTGCAGCGAGGCGGGATAGGCGATGGTGGCCTTCTCGGTCGCAATGTTGACCGTGGCCGTCACGCCGTCGATCTGGTTGAGCCGCTTCTCCACCCGGTTGGCACACGAGGCGCAGGTCATGCCGCCAACTGCCAGCTCGACCCGTTCCCGCTCCCCGTCCAGGACCAGGGTGGACGACGTCGCCGACGCCACCGGGGCCGCGTCGGCGAGCACAGTCAGCTCGGTCCGGTCGCCGCGATCAATGGCCATGACCGTCGTCCTCCTCGCTGGTCGATGGGGTCGGCGCCTCGCCGCCCGGTGGGACCCGCACGGTGAACTCAGCCGTGCGTACGGCGTCGTCGTGGCGGAAGTCCAGGAAGAGCCGATAGGCGCCGGGCGACGGTACCTCCACCACGAACGTGATGTCGGGTCCCGGCCGCGCGCCAGGGTCGTCCGCCTCTTCGACTGGATGGACGTGCAGATAGGCGAGGTCACCGTCGCGCAGAGCCACGAGATGGCCGTACGCACCGAGATAGGGCTGCAGGTCGGTCACCGGCCGGCCGTCGGCGCTGACCGTCAACGTGACCCGGCTGGCCTTGCCGGCCGTCGGCGTACCTTTCCAGGTCACGGTGTAGCCGTCGACCGTCGCCGACCGCGCGGGCTCGGGCAACGGACGAGGTGTGAAGCCACCGGGCACGAACACGTCGATGCCGAGCGTCAACGCCTCCTGCGCCCCGGCGGGGTCGAAGTCGGCGAACATCCGGTAGGTCCCGGAGTCAGGGAACGTGAACGGAACGGTCCAGTTCCCGTCCTCGTCGAGGGTCGGATGGACATGTTGGAACCCGGACATGTCACGGCGTACGACGATCAGGTGCAGGTCGGCCTCGTGGGCTCGGGTGAACTCGGTCACCGCATTGCCGTCGGGCCCGAGGACTCGAAACGCGAGCTCGCCGCGGGCGCGCGACCTGGCGGGCTGGTCGAGAAGTTCGAGGGAGTAGCCGTCCTGGGAGACCTGGAGGCCGTCCGGGATGCTCTGCTCGCCCGACTTCGAGCTGCCCGGGTCAGTCTCCTCTGGGCTGTCCGCGTGGCTCTCTTCTGGGCTGTCCGCGGCCATGTCGGCGTGGCCGTTCTGGGGCGTCGCGCCGGCGCCCGCGCCGGCTGGGTCCGCCGCCAGGTCGATCTCCGGGTCGACAAGACGTCCGGCACCGAACGCCACGCCGAACGTCGCGCCGAGTGCGATCGCGAACGCCGCCAGGGTGACTGGTGCTTTTCGCACGGGATTTCGTCCTCTCGGGATTGGCGTCGCAGATCAGGACCGGACCAGCCGGGCGATCGCCTGCTGTGCCTCACGGACCTTCTCGTCCGCCTCGACGCCACCTGCCCGCGCGGCGTCGACGACACAGTGCGCGAGATGCTCGTCGAGGAGTTCGAGCGAGAACGACTGCAGGGCTCTGGTCGCGGCGGTGACCTGGGTGAGGATGTCGATGCAGTACTGGTCGTTCTCGACCATCCGCTGCAGTCCTCTGATCTGGCCCTCGATCCGGCGAAGGCGCTTCAGGTGGTCATCCTTGCCGTTGGTGTAGCCGGCCATGAGGCTTCTCCCGTCCGTTCGGTGCGTACGACGCCACACTATACCCCCCTAGGGTAAGTGCGCGACGCACTGCTCGTACGAACGAACCAGACGTGGCTTCCACCTGGCGGCCGGATGGACGTGAACGCTCAGGCGCGCGACCCGCGGGGCGTTCGTGACTTTCGTGACTTTTGGGACCGCCGGTCGATCATCGCCTCCAGGCCGTCAAGGAGCGGGCCCAGACCGAACTCCAGCGCCTCCTCCCCGCCGATGGAGAACGCGTCTTCTGGCAGCTTCGCGATCTGCGGGTAGGCACCGCTCCCCATCGCCTCGGTCAGCACCGGCTCCTGGGCCGCCCAGAAGTCCTCGTCGCTGATGTCGGACTGCTGGCAGACCTCCTGCTGGAGGATGTAGGTGCGGGCCGCGCCGGTGACGTAGTGGTCGACCGCGAGGATCATGGCCACCTTCTCCCGGCCGGTGAGGCCCAGGTCCTCCATGCTGGCGAGCGTGAGGTCGAAGGCGCCGAGGGCGTTGGGACCGAGGATCGGGCGGGCCTGGTTGACCTGCAGCAACCACGGATGGGCGAGGTAGAGCCGCC
The DNA here is from genome assembly GCF_040196095.1 of Actinopolymorpha sp. B17G11. Lineage (NCBI taxonomy): Bacteria > Bacillati > Actinomycetota > Actinomycetes > Propionibacteriales > Actinopolymorphaceae > Actinopolymorpha > Actinopolymorpha sp. B17G11. The sequence continues at coordinate 69,293 of NZ_JBEFTW010000031.1, read as the reverse complement.
AGGTGCTGCGGGCCGTCAGCGTCAGCACGCTGCGCCAGTCCTTGCCGCGAAGCTCCGCATGCGACTCCGGCGGACCGATGACGTGATCGAGCATGAGGTCGAGCAACTCACCCTTGCCCGGGACATGCCGGTAGAGCGACATGGTGCCGGCGCCGATCTCGGCTGCGACCCTGCGCATCGACAAGGCGCCCAGACCCTCCCGGTCGGCCAGCTCCACAGCGGCACTCACGATGCGCTCGAGGTCCAGGCTCGGCTTGGGGCCACGGCCGCCCGGGTCCTTGCGGTGCCAGAGCAGCTCGAGGCTCCGACGGGGATCCCCGATACCGCTGTATGCCGTCGTCATGATGGCCGCCATCCTAGGTCCGTCTCGGCTGCCGACCCATATCTGGGTACACCGTACGCTACGATTGCGTACGGTGTACCCAGTTGTGATCGTCAACGCAGGAAGGCGGCGACAGATGTCCGCTGAGTTCTCCGTCGTGGCCGAGGGTCTGCAGAAGAGGTACGGCGACAAGCAGGCGCTCGACGGCCTGGACCTCGCCGTCCGTCGCGGCACGGTCTTCGGCCTGCTCGGACCCAACGGCGCCGGCAAGACCACCTCGGTCCGGATCCTCTCCACGTTGATCCGCATGGACGGCGGGCACGCCCGGGTCGGTGGGTTCGACGTCGCGAAGGAGCCCCGCCAGGTACGCCGCCGGATCGGTCTCACCGGCCAGAACGCTGCCGTCGACGAGATCCTCACCGCCCGACAGAACCTCATGATGTTCGCCCGGCTGTTCCACCTCGATTCCCGCCACGCCAGGCGACGCACCGACGAGCTGCTGCGGCAGTTCAGCCTCGACGATGCCGCCGACAAGCAGGCCAAGACGTTCTCCGGCGGGATGCGCCGCAGACTCGACCTGGCGTCCAGCATGATCCTGGCGCCCGAGGTCATGTTCCTCGACGAGCCGACCACCGGCCTCGACCCGCGCGGACGTAGCGAGGTGTGGGACGCGATCCGCCAGCTCGCCGCGGGCGGTACGACGGTGCTTCTCACGACCCACTACCTCGACGAGGCGGACAAGCTGTCCCACCGGATCGCCGTGGTCGACCACGGACGCAACCTCACCGAGGACACCCCGGCCGGACTCAAGCGGGCCATCGGTGGCGACCGGATCGAGGTCGTGGTGCAAGACGCCGGCGACATCCTCGCCGTCGTCAAACTCGTCGCCGAGGTCTCCGGCGGGTCCGAGCCGCAGATCGACTCCGAGGAGCTGCGGGTGCACGCTCCGGTCAACGATCGGATCCACGCCATCGCCGAGGTGGCCCGCAGGCTCCAGGAAGCGGACCTCGACGTCCAGGACATCGGCCTGCGCCGGCCCACCCTCGACGAGGTCTTCCTCCGCCTCACCGGACACCCGGCCGCCGCACCCAGGTCCGACGACACGCAGACCAGCCCCTCGACGTCCACCAGCGAGGAAGGTGCCACCGCATGACCACCACGCCGATGACAACGCCGCCCGCAACGTCAGGGCTCGACCAGCGCGAACGCCGTGCGTACTGGGCGGTGGTCGACAGCTGGACCATCGTCCGCCGCGACCTCACCCACCTGGTCAAGCAACCGTCGTTGATCGCCTGGCAGCTGGGGTTCCCGATCGTGTCGGTGCTGCTGTTCGTCTACGTGTTCGGCAGCGCCATGGACGTCGGCGGCGGCACGGACTACAAGTCCTACGCCATGCCCGGCATGTTCGCCATGACGATGGCGTTCGGGTTCATGAACACCGCGATGGCCGTCGTCGTCGACAAGGAGCGCGGCGTCACCGACCGGTTCCGTTCCATGCCGATGGCATCCTCTGCCGTGGTGACCGGTCGGGGTGTCTCCGACGTCCTCCACGCCGCTCTGGATCTCGCCGTCCTCGCCGGCATCGCGCTGGTGATCGGTTGGCGTTCGGACGGCGGGTTTGCCGCAACGCTGGCAGCGTTCGGACTCCTGCTCCTGCTGCGCTTCGCGCTGATCTGGATCGGCGTCTATCTCGGCCTGGTCGCCAAGAGTCAGGAGAGCGCCGGGAACCTCTTCGCGGTCGCGTTCCCGTTCGGCATGGTCTCGAGCGTCTTCACTCCGCCCCACCTCATGCCGGACTGGCTCGGGGCGATCGCGATGTGGAACCCCGTCTCCTCCACGGCCAACGCCATCCGCGAACTCTTCGGCAACCCCGTGCCGACCGGTGGGAGCTGGATCGAGCAGAACGCCGCCCTGATGGCCGTCGCCTGGCCCGTCCTCATCACCGTGATCTTCCTCCCGCTCGCCGTCGGAAAGTTCCGGAACCTCAGCCGATGAGCAGGGATCGCACCTGTTGACACGGCTGGTGTTCCGTGCCGAAAATACAGTCGCTGCTGTAGGGCGCATCGGCAATAGCCGAAAGGGCAATGCCCACCCACCGACGATCACACCGGTAGAGCGCCCCATGCCCAATGTCGAGAACCTGAAAAAGCAGGCCAAGCAGCTGGTCCGTTGGCATCGCGAGCGGAACCATTCCGTCGCCGCCAGGATCCGTGCCGTCCTCCCGCGCTATCGCGGCCTGAGCGACGCGGACATCCTCGCGCGCCCTTTCGCACTCGGTGAGGCTCAACTGCTGCTGGCCCGTGAAGCCGGGTTCGAGACCTGGGCCGGACTCACGTCAGGAGCCGCAGCCATGTCCGACACCGCCGAATCCCTTACCGCACAGCCGATCCTCACCGGCGCCGAACCTCAGCTCTTCGTGGCCGACATCAAGGCGTCCTGCGCCTTCTTCGAGCACACACTGGGGTTCTCGACCGTCTTCACCCACGGAGAGCCGCCCTTCTACGGCCAGGTCATGCGCGACCAGGCGCGACTGAACCTCCGCTTCGTCTGCGAACCGGTCTTCGTCGCAGAGGTGCGTGAGCGGGAACAGCTGCTCGCCGCGGCTATCACGGTCGCCGACGTCAAAGCGCTGTACGCCGAGTTCTCCGCGGGTGGAGCTGATTTCCAGCAGCCGCTCAAACGTCAACCCTGGGGCGCGCATCAGTTCGTCGTCCGCGACCCCGACGGCAATCTGATCCTGTTCAGCGGGCAGTGACGGTCGGCTCTACCCGACCGGGCGGGTGCCCCAGACGAGGCGGTAGCCACCGGCCCGAAGGGTGCTGCGGAACCAGGCGTACGACATGAACATGCCCACCGCGGCAACCGGCAGGGAGGCGGCGGTCGCCACCGGCACCGACCACGTGGTGGGGGTGGTGAGCAGTAGGCCGAGAGTCACGCTGGCATTGATCAGCAGGACCGACGCCCAGAGCAGCGAAAGCCGCTGGAAGAAACGGCGTAGCGGTGCCGAGCTCACCACCTCCGGCGGCAGCGGGCAGAAGTCGTGAGCCAGTCGCTGGATGAGCGGACGATCAAGCGGGACGGTGATGAGCAGCGCCACCGCGAACAGATAGGTCGCGGCGGTTGGCTGCAGGAGGAACACGACGGGCGATCCCGCCGCGGTGGTCAGCCCCGCCTGGAGCGTGGCCAAGGCGGCGGTGGCCAGCAACAGTGCCGGGGGGCGACCGCCCTGGACCAGCCGGACCGCAACCGCGAGATACGCCCACGAAAGGGCACCGATCAGGGCGTACTGCAAACCGACGCTGACGAGAATGCCGTAGAACAGCGCCAGTGGAATGATCATCGACTCACCGACATGGCCGGCGACGTCCCGCAGCAGGCGCATCCGGTCAGGCATGGCGATGATTCGGGCGTGTGAATGGCTATGCACGCGGCGACTCCTTGAGCGAAGGGTCCAGAGTACGAAACGCCGCTGCGTAGAGCGAGACCGGCCAGCACGATGTCCGCCTTGTGTCACCGGGTTCTGCGAGCCCCTTTCGGCACAAGTACGGCCTTGTCGCATGCGTTCCTGGTCGAGGCGTACGCGCAAAAAATCCAGGTGTGCCGCCGAGCTTGCCGCAGCACACTACGAGGATGGATGCAGACGAGATTCGACATCGGTTCGAGGAGACCGGCGTCATCCGGATGGACGCGGCATTCACACCCGACGAAGCCGCCGCGATGCGCGATGTCATCTGGAGGTATGCCCACCACAAGGCGGGTGTGCGATTCGACGACCCCTCCACCTGGCCGGAGGGCGCCTACCCGGGGGTCAGTTGGAAGGGCCTCAAGCGGAATCGCGCCTTCGTTCCGCTGATCGAGAACGCCGCGCTCCTCACCGCCCTCGAAGCGATCTTCGGAGTGGGCGGCTGGACCCCACCGAAGCCCGGCGCCCAGGTCCTCTGCACCCTTCCGCAGCCCGGACCGTGGGTGCTTCCGGACGCCTGGCACATGGACTGCGGCTTTGAGAAAGCGACCTGGCCGGTGTTCGCCGTCAAGCTGTTCGCGTTCTTCGGCGAGGTCGGCCCCGAAGGCGGCGGCACCATGATCCTGCCCGGCAGCCATCGCCTCGTCGACCGATACCGTACGAAGCTTCCTCCAGGCACCGGTGGCGGCAAGACCAACTGGCGCCCGTTCATGAAACACGATCCGTGGCTCGCCCAGTTGCTCGAGGGGAAGAAGATGCCGGACGGCGGCCGCTCGCTCGTCGGTCAGACCCGCGAGATCGACGGCATACCGGTGGAGGTCACGGAGCTCACCGGACGGCCAGGAGACGTCGTGCTCACCCATCTGCACATCTTCCACACCGCCTCTCCCAACACTGGACCACAGCCTCGGCAGATGCTCGGCAAGGCGATCAGCGCACAGGAGACACCCGCACAGGTCTGATGGCGTCGTGGTCGGCGCGCGTCAGGTCGGTTGGCCGAAACGGCCTCATCGTTACGCCGTAAGGAAGGGCCTCACGAGAATGGCTTGAAGCGGTCGAAGGCAGGTTCGAACCCTGGATCGGGCAACCGGAACGCCTGCGTACGATGGCGTCCCGTCCCATCGCGCACCGAGCCGCCGTCGAACGCGTGTGGTATCGCCTGCCATCCCATGTTGGTTTCGTAGTAGCGCTCGGCGGTATGGACCGAGGGCCACCAGTGATCGTCGAGAATGACGATTCCTCCGGGGCGCACGATCTTGCGGAGGAAATAGAGATCGACGAACACCTCATGGAAGCGATGACTCCCGTCGACAAATGCCGCATCGGCGGTGAACTTCTCCGAGATCAGGTGCGGGAGTGCCATCGAGGAAGGTTCGAGAATGAGGGTTGTAGTCCCGTCCAGACCGGCAGACCTGATCATTTCCCACCCCACGTAGGACCACTCCGTGGCCTGGAAGGGATCGATCACGACGTGGCTCGGCGTTTCCGCCTTGCCGGACAGCAATGCTTCGCCGATCGCGAGGGCCGAGCTTGCATAGGCAAGCCCGACCTCGACGATGCTCCCCACGCCTTCGGCGATCAACAGATCGCGCACGAGGTCGCAGTCGTGCTGGGGAACCGTGACGGTTTCGAAGTCACCTTCGTGCGCGCGGGTCCATGGCGGGCCGTCCTGCCCCAACTGTCGGCGCACTTCGCGGACCCGTTCGACCTGTCGTTCTCTGCTAATGACGCCTTCTCCCACAGCCCATCCCATTCTTTGCATCAGTTCGAAATTGCGACCATCACGCCCCCACAGTGTTCGGGTCCAGGCGGACCATATTCAAGTCTTGTTCTTGCGACCTGGCTGTGATTGATTGGGGGAAGAGGTTGATGCGCAGCCGGGCCCAAGTCGCCGACAGCACGTGTTCGTCGTCGTCGCGATGGCCATGGACCATCTGGGGCATCAGCATGACCGCGACAAGACTCCTCACCACACCCTTCAACGCCCAGTCGACTGCTGCCGAGGTCGTGGCGGGTATCGATCTGGGCGGCCGCCGCGCCATCGTCACCGGCGGCTCGTCCGGCATCGGGATCGAAACGGCGCGCGCACTCGCGAGCGCCGACGCCGAAGTCACTCTGGCGGTCCGCAACCAGGAAGCCGGCGAGCGCGCGGCGGAGGACATCATCGGCGCGACCGGCAACAGGCAGGTTGTCGTTGCTCCGCTGGACCTGGCCGATCCGTTGTCCGTCGCCGAGTTCGTCGCCGCCTGGAGCGGTCCTCTGCACGTTCTGGTGAACAATGCCGGTGTCATGGCGACGCCTCTGATGCGTACGCCTGCAGGGTGGGAACTCCAGTTCGCCACCAACCATCTCGGCCACTTCGCGCTCGCCAACGGCCTCGAACGTGCGCTGTCGGCTGCCGACGATGCCCGTGTCGTGTCCGTGAGCTCCAGCGCACACCTGCAGTCGCCCGTCGTCTTCGACGACATCCACTTCCGCTGCCGAGCCTACGATCCGTGGCTGGCGTACGGGCAGTCCAAGACTGCCAACGTGCTCTTCGCCGTCGAGGCGACGAAACGTTGGTGCGGCGACGGAGTCACCGTGAACGCGCTGATGCCAGGAGCCATTCCCACCGCCCTGCAACGTTACGTCACCGACGAGGAGCTCGATCGGCTGCGGGCCGAGCTCGGAGCCGCGGATTATGCCTGGAAGTCGCCTCAGCAGGGCGCCGCGACGTCAGTGCTCCTCGCGACCTCACCCCTGCTTGCGGGCGTGGGCGGGCGATACTTCGAGGACTGCAACGAAGCCGGACCTCACCAGCCAGGCACGATGACGGGCGTCGCGGCGTACGCACTCGACCCCGAGGCCGCGGCGCGGCTCTGGCAAGTGTCCGTTGACACCCTCGCCTCGCGACCCAAGCGATCATGACCTCAACCGGGCTTCCCCCAAAACCACCTGCCGCCGGAACCGAGTTTCCCCTTACGCCATGAGCAAAACCACGTGAGCCGGGCGCTACGCATCCAGCTCTTCGTGGACCGCCAATGCCGTCTCGTACGCCCTGCGGCCGAAGAGGATCAGCCGCGCCGCGACAAGATCATCCGGCTCCGCGGGTACGAGCACACTCAGCGCCTGGCGCGCCGCATCTTCGACCGGCCAACCGTAGAGTCCGGCGGAGATCAGCGGAAACGCGACAGTCGCCGCGTGCAACCCGTCCGCGACGAGCAGCGCGCTCCGGTAGCACGCGCGGAGCAGATCACTCCGATCTGTTGATGCGCTCCAGACCGGTCCGGCCGTATGCACGACCCACCGCGCGGGAAGCTCGCCAGCCGTGGTCGCAACGGCCTCGCCGATCGGGAGTCCCCGTGGGTACTGGGACGTACGAAGCGCCTGGCACTCGGCGATGATCGCCGGTCCGCCACGCCGGTGGATGGCCCCGTCGACGCCCGCTCCGCCGAGGAGCGACGGGTTCGCGGCATTGACGATCACGTCCACGGGCTGCTCGGTGATGTCGCCGTCCAGCAGTTCGACCCGCATCTCGCTACCTCCTCCGCCTCCGACCAGGTAAGGGCGCCGGTTGCCTCGTCGTCGTACCGGCGACTCCCCGCCACACGACTCCGGCCTCATCCGGCCAGTACAACGGATCGACCACACGCGGAACGCGCCTGTGCTGCCCTTTGATCATGCAACTGCTCGAGGCGGGGATGGGACTGCGGTCAGCGGTCATCGAGTTACGCAGGCCGGGAACCCCTCTTCGGTTCGTCCTGTTTCCCATGGTCCACCTCGGTGAGCCATCGTTCTACACGTCTGTCATGGACCGCCTACGCGACTGCGATCTGATCGTCGCGGAAGGGCTCCGAGGCAGATCCCGGAGCGGTTCCCTGCTGACATTGTCCTACCGCCTAGTGCGCCGAGGCAGGCTCGGACTGATGAAGCAGCATCTCGACCTCGGGTCGCTCGGACGTCCGGTGCTCCGACCGGACATGACCGGCCAGGAGTTCGACGAGGGCTGGCGGACGGTTCCACTCCTGACCCGGCTGCTCCTCATGCTCACTCTCCCGGTCTTCATCCTGTACGTCTACGTCTTCGGCTCCCGTGCCAGGCTCGCTCAGCAACTCGCCCTGGAAGACGATCATGGCCTGGGCGGTTGGGAAGGCGACGAGGACATCGACGCGATCCTTGGCGACGCACGGGACCGGCTCCTGATCGACGCACTTGCGAAGATCCACGATGACCGCGGGACCGAGCCGATCACGGTCGCGGTGGTCTACGGCGCGCAGCACATGATTCCTGTCGTCCAGGTCATGTCGGCCCGGTTCGGCTACGTGCCCTGTGCTGGCGAATGGCTGATCGTCTTCCAGACCTGACCTGCTGAAGCGCCGGATACCGCGCGTCGCCTGCCGCCCGGCCGAATCCGGACGGCCTCGTCTCTCCATGCTGCATTCAGTGCAAGGGACGCATCGTTCGCGTTCTCGATGGCCGGCCGGGATGTTCCTAGGGTGGAAGCCGACGTTGCGATGCGGGAGGCCAGGATGACGACGGCGGCAGCGAGCTTCGACAAGGGAATCGTGGGCGACACCGACGTTCTGTACCGTACGCCAGGAGTGGCTGAGCCACTCGACGATCTCCAGGCGGTGAGCAGCGCGGCCATCGAGCACTACCGGGCCGAGGGCTTCCTCGCCATCCGGAGCGGCGTCACGCCAAGCGCCGTCGCCGACCTGATGGCCGGCCTCGCCTCCTTGGCCCGTCCTGACTCACCTGCCGACATCCAGTACGAAAAGTGGGCGGAGGATCGCTTCGACCAACTCTCGCCGGACGAGCGGCTCGATGCGACCCGGAAGTACATGTCCTTCGCCCGGCATGACGCCCGGCTGGAGGCGGTCGCGCACGACCCGGGGATCATGAGGGTCGTCACCATGCTGCTCGGCGGCGAACCACGGCTGTTCCAGGAGATGGCGCTGATCAAACCGCCCGGTGGCGGGCGGGAGAAACCGTGGCACCAGGACAACGCGTACTTCCATCTGGTGCCCGGCACGCCGATCGTCGGGGTGTGGATCGCGCTCGACGAGGCCACCCTCGACAACGGGTGCATGCGGGTGATCCCGGGTTCGCACCGCGAAGGGCCCGTGCGGCATGCGTTCCTGCGCGATCTGCAGATCTGCGACGGTGAGGTGCCGATCGACCGAGGCGTCGCCGTGCCGCTCCCGCCGGGCGGTCTCCTGCTCTTCGACGGGCTGCTCCAGCATGGAACGCCGACCAACTTCACGCGTACGAGACGCCGGGCGCTGCAGTTCCACTACACCGTGGACTCCGCGGTGTCGACGTCGGACGACGAGCACCGTGCGACGTTCGGGTGGGTCGACGGAGCCGAGTGCTGAGTCCGGCTGCCCGTTCTACCAACGCCACAAGCACAACCACAGCCACGGGGCGCAGGCGAGAGGAGCGGCGAATGAGGTGGATGGGCCCAACGGCTGGGCGGAACGAGCGCATGAGTCGCCGCGACCTCTTGCGTACGACGGGATCTGCCTTGCTCGTGACCGCCTCGCTGAGCGGCTGCGACCTGCTCGCCACCGATCCCAAGGGATCCGCTGGGGACAGCCGCGGATCGGCGCGTACGAAGGACAAGGAGGCACCCGACCTGGCCGCACAGGTCAAGGCCGGGAAGCTCCCCTCGCTCGCCGAGCGCCTCCCGGTGCTGCCAGGCGGGAGGCGGATCTCCTTCGACGTCGAGGTGGCCTCACCCGCGCTGGTGCCGTACTGGACCGACGCCATGCAACTCGTCCGCACCTACTGGGCGAAGGTCGGTGTCGAGATGCGGGTCAAGGCAGAGGACCGCGCGCTCTTCTACGAACGCAAGGAGGCGAACAAGCCCCACGCCACCGTCTGGACAGGTGCCGGTGGCCGGGAGTTCGACGTCATGCTCGACCCGCGCTGGTTCTTCCCGTTCAGCGTCGAGTCCAACTTCGCGATTCCGTGGGCCACCTGGTTCACCAGCAACGGCGAGAGTGGCCTGCGACCACCGGCCACGACCCGCCGGCAGATGGAGCTGTACCGCGAACTGCGCCAGACGCCCGACGAAGGTGGCCGCGCCGAGCTGATGAGGCAGATCCTCACGATGGCACGCGAGGAGTTCTATGTCATCGGCACGATCCTCGAGGAGGAGGGGTACGGCATCATGTCGGATCGCATGCACAACGTCCCGAAGTCCATGCCGGAGTCGCACCTGTACAACACGCCGGGCCCGACCAACCCCGAGCAGTACTACATCGAAGGCTGATCCGGGACTCACCGCGACGAGGCGCCCGCCACCGCCCAGGACCGGCCGGATCGCCGCCGGCGCCCCTACACTCTCCGGCTATGGGCGATCGGCTGGACTACCGCGGCCGGGACGTCTGGACCGAGCTCGCCGCCTCCCTTGGTCGTACGTACGTTCCCGAGCCCAGTCGGCACTCCGGCCACGTCAGGTGTGGGCCGGAGTGGTCGTGGCGTTTCTCCTTGCAGGACTTCGATCTCTGGCTGGTCTGCAAGGGCCGCGGAAGGGGTGCGATCGGCGACCAGCCGGTCACGGTCTCGCCCGGGACGCTGCTCGTCCTGCGGCCGGGCGACACGGGTTGGATGGCGCAGGATTCCGACGATCGGCTGACGGTGACCTTCGCCCACTTCGCCCTGGTCGCGCCGGCCACCGGCCTCCCCGTCGATCTCCCCGCCGACCGGCTGCCCTCCCGGCACCTGCGGCTCACCGACTTCCGAGCCGTCCACGAACCCCTGTTGACCGTCGTACGCCTGATGGAACGCGCCGGGCCGCTCGCCTTGCTCGAGGCGCGGCTCGTCTTCGCCCACCTGCTGCTCACCATCGTCTGTCAAGACGCGGTTGCGGCCGGGCTCGCGCCGGAGATCGTCGATCCGCGGGTGCAGACGGTGATGCGGTTCGTCCGGGAACGACCCGCGGAGCGACCGACCATCCAGGCGGCCGCGGCGGTGGCGCGAGTGTCCCCCACCCACCTTCGCCGGCTGTTCGCCCGGGAGGTCGGTATGAGCTTTCGTTCGTACGTCCTGCGGTCGCGGATGGAGCAGGCACGCTCGATGCTGTGCGAGTCGGCGATGTCGGTCAGTGAGATCGCGCGGGCGCTCGGCTATGTCGACGTCGCATTGTTCAGCCGGCAGGTCCGTGCGTACTTCGGGATGTCTCCGAGCGACCTTCGCCAGGCCAGGTAGATCGTTGTGCGTTGCTAGGTTGGGATCACGGGGTCGGTGGGCGAGGACTCTCGGCCGTGGCCCGCCAGGCTCGTCGCCGCAACTGTGAACGTGTACGCCTGACCAGACGTGAGCCCCGGGACAACGACCTCGGTGGTGTCGACGCCGACATTGACCGCGTCGAGCGGCGTGCCGTCCTCGTACGGCGTCACGACGTATCCGGTGATCGGCGCTCCCCCGTCGAATGCGGGCGGATCCCACGACACCGTGGCGCTTTCCTTCCCCGCGCGCGCGGAAACCGCGGTGGGCATGTCCGGCGGCGACGGCAGAGCGTAGACCTCGAGTTCGGAAAGCCCGGTGTTAGGTCCGGTCCCGCCTTCGACCTGGAACCTCACCGACGTGAACGTCTTCGTGCCGAAGGTCACCGTCTTCGCCCCACCCGCTGGCGGAACGTCGGTCACATCGACCGTGCTGCCATCGCTGAAGCTCAGCGTGCCACCCCGGACATCGTCGATGCCGGCACGGTCGTAGATCACGATCCGATCGGCCTCGATCGGCGTCTCCCACTCCAGCTGGATCCAGGGGTTCTGCTCGCCCGCCGAGGCCCAGTCGCCGTTGTCGGGTTGCCCGATGACGCCGTCCCTGACGTTCTCCGGTCCATAACTGCTGTTGTACGCCGACGACGCGGTCACGCTCGAGCCCGGCCACCGCGCGGCATTGCCACGAAGCAGCGCGGTGTCGAGGGCGATCTGCACCAGCACGCTGGCCTGTGCTCCGGCGCCGTCGGCCGCGGTGGCGGTGACCAGCACGTCACCGTCGCGATGGTTGACGGTCAGGATCCCGTCCTCGTCGATCGTCGCCTTGTCGGTCGGTGTGCCGTCGGGTTCGGTGACAGACCACACGACCTGATGGAGGGACCTCTCCGGCGTGAACGATGCCGTGAACGACACCGACGCGTAGGGTGCGTCGACGAGATCCGGGCCGTCGATGTCGATCGTTTCCACCTGCTGGCACCGGCCGAGGCCGCCGGCGCGCAGGGCATCCTCGACCGCACCAGCGACGAGGGCGTGCCCGGCATCGTTGGGGTGGACGCCGTCCACGGCGATATGTGCCTCGGACCACTCGGAGCGGACGTCCACCACGGTGACGTTCGTGAACTCCGCCGCGATGCTCTCCAGCTTCTGGGCGTAGGCGTCCGCGATCTCCTGGGTGCCCTTGTCGTACGGCGGATACTTCGCCCACGCGGCGTCCGCGATACCCGGATCGGCCACCAATACCACGGGGACTCGGCTACCCGTTTCCATGGCACGTACGAACGACACCATCTCGGTGAGGTGTTGGCCGTACCGATGCAGCAGATCCGCGTCCGGGCCGAACAGCCGGACGTCGTTGATGCCGGTCTCGATGACAACGACATCGCTGGGGCGGAGTGTGCTCGCCGCCATCAACAGCTGGTTCTCGGTCTCGGCGGAGAGATCCCCGGATCTTGCCTTGTTGACGAGCGGCCGGCACGTTCTGGCAGCGACGATCGATGGCCAGGCCTTGCTGGCCTTGGATGCGCCGAGTCCTGCGACATAGGAGTGCCCGAACGTGAGAACTCTCCCGGTCCCAGCTTCCTGGGGCGTCGACATGGCCTCGGCCGCGGCGGTGGGCGAGGCACCGCCCGCGCTGTGCCCAGCGAGCAGAAGTGCGATGCCCGCCACGAAGGGACCCACCCTGAATCGCCTCATGCGCTTCCTCTCGACCTCCGTACCGGTCATGACGGAACCACCGGGTCAGTTCGCGCGGACTCCGGTCCCGATCCGATGATGTTCGTGGCAGCGACGCTGAACTCGTACGCCTGACCGGCCGTGAGTCCTGGCACCATCACGCTGGTGACGCCGCCCGCATCGACGGCAACGGGGTCCAGCGCGACGCCTTCCTGGTAAGGCGTGACGACGTAACCGGTCACCGGCGCCCCGCCATCGAATGCCGGCGGGCTCCACGTCACCACGGCCCCACCCTCCTCAGGAGCGGCCGCCACGTCGGTCGGCGCCCGTGGCGCGGACGGCACGGCGTGGACCTCGAACTCCGCGAGGCCCACGTTCGGTCCCGATCCGCCCTCGACCTGGAATCGCACCCAGGTGAAGGCCCTCTCCTCGAAGGTCACCGTCTTCGCAGCACCGCCGGAAGGTATCCCGTCGACTCCCACACTGCTGCCGTCACTGAAGCTCAACGTGCCGCCCGTCGCATCGTCGACTCCCGGCCGGTCGTACAGCATGATCTTGTCCGCCCGGACGGGCTCGTTCCACTCCAGGCGTACCCACGGGTTCTGCTCTCCCGCGGATGCCCACTCACCGGACGATGCGCCGAACCCGTCATGCACCTTCGCCGGACGATAGTCGTCGTTGAACTGCGACGAGGCGGTCGCGCTCACGCCCGGCCAGCGGGAGGCATTGGACCGGAACAGGCTCGGGTCGAGCGCGAGGGTCACCGTCGTGCTCGCACTGACCTTCCCGGCGTCGGCGGCGGTCGCCGTGACAAGCACCGGACCGTCGCGATGGTTGACCGTGAGCACGCCGTCGTCGTTGATCCTCGCCTTGTCCGTCGGCGCACCGTCAGGTTCGGTCACCGACCACGTAGCCTTCTTCAGCGTCGTGTCGGCCGGCGTGAACTCCGCGTCGAACCGCACGGAACCGTAGGGTTCCACGACTTCCGATGGCCCCACGATGGTGATATCGGTCGCCAGGATGGGCTCCCCGCGTTCCGGACCGGTCCCGATGAGATTCCGCGCGGCCACCGTGAAGTCGTACGCCTCGGCCCCGGACAGGTTCCCGACCACCGCCTCCGTGGTGTTCTCGTCGACCTCGACCGTCGTCTCGGCCGCGCCGTCGCGATAGGCCGTCACGACGTAACCGGTCAGCGGCGCACCCCCGTCGAACGCCGGCGGCTCCCAGGACACGAGAGCCTCGGTACCCTCCCGGACCACGGAGACGTCCGTCGGGGCATCCGGTGCGGATGGCACGGCGTAGACCTCGAACTCCGACAGGCCCGGGTTGAGCCCGGTGCCCCCCTCGACCTGGAACCGCACCCGGTCGAAGGTCTTCATCGGGAAGGTCAACGTCTTCGCCGAACCGTTGCGCGGAAGGTCGGTCACATCGACGGTGCTGCCGTCGCTGAAGCTCAGCGTGCCACCGTTCGAGTCATCATCGCCGGGCCGGTCGTACAACGCGATCCGGTCGGCTTTGATCGGCTTTTCGAAGTCCAGCTGGACCCACGGCGCCCGCTCGCCACGGGAGGCCCAGTCACCGCCGTCCTTCGACCCGATCACCCCGTCGTGCACCTTGGCGGCGCGGTAGCCGTCGCTGTACTCCGACGACGCCGTAGCTGTCACCCCCGGCCAGCGGGCGGCATTCCCCCGCAACAGCGCGACGTCGAGGTCGAGCGTCACGGTCTTGCTCGCGCGCACCGTGGGACCGCTGTCGGAGTTCGTCGCCGTCACCACCACGTCACCGTCGCGCCGGTTGACCTTCAAAACGCCGTCGTCGTCGATGACCGCCTTGTCGGTCGGCGAGCCGTCCGGCTCCGTCACCGACCAGAACGCCCGCTGCCAGGTGGTGTTCTCCGGCGCGAACTCCGCCTCGAACCGCACGGAACCATAGGGCTCCTCCACCCGGTCGGGACCGTTGATGGCGATGTCGGTCGCGTAGACCGGCTGCCCACCCTCCGATGCCGACTCCGAGGGTGGCAACTCGCCGACTCCCCAACTCCGGTTGGGCTTGTCGCCCATCCACAGCTCCAGCGTGCCACCATCGGACAGCTGGTCGTGCCGGAACCACGACCGGTCCAGGGCCTTGCCGTCGAGGTTCGCCCGCTGAATGTACATGTTCTGCACGGAGTTGTTGTGCGTCACGATCCGGAACTGCTTGCCCGGGTAGTAGTCCTGGTTCAACGTGATGGTGATCTCGTCGAATATCGGCGACGTGATGTCCCAGACGGGACGCTCGTGACCGCCGCCGGTGACCTCGAAGAGTCCCATGGCCATCAGGGCACTGGTCGCCCCCATCTGGCCTTGGTCCTCGTCGTGGTGGCCGTATCCGTCGGTGGTCGAGATCGAGCCGTACGTCTTCTCCTTGACCTGGCGTACCCAGTACTGCGTCAACCATGGCTTGCCGACGTAGTTGAACAGGTGCGCGACCTGCAGGCCGGGCTGGTTGCCGTAGCTCACATAGCCCTGACCGTAGACGCCGATGAAGTTCGAGTCTTTCGCACGTTCGAACGCGTAGTTGAGCCGGTCGGCGTACGCGGCCTCCCCGCCCATCAGGTTGGCCAGTCCCATGACGTCGTGGGAGGTGAACCACGTGGCCTGCCAGGAGTTGGCCTCGACGAAGTCGCTCGGGCTCAACGGGTCGAAGTCCTCCAGGAACGTCCCGTCCGCATGCCTCGGTCGGATGAACCCGGTCGCCGGGTCGTAGAGGTTCCGCCAGTTGCGGGATCGGTCGCGTAGGTATCTCGCGGTGTTGGTGTCATCCCAGACCTCGATCTCGTTGAGCCCGACATTGGCCCCGGCGCCTCCGGTCGCCTCGAACCTGACCCAGGAGACGTCCTTGCTGCCGATATTGACGACTCTGTTCGTGCCGTCGGCGGGGATACCACTGACGTTGACCGAGGAGCCGTCGCTGAAGGTCAGCCGGCCGGAGTTGACGTTGGACGTCGGGTCGGCCCGGTCGCTCAGCACGATCTTCCTGATCGTCTTCTGCTCGTCCCAGCTGAGCGTGATCCACGGCTTCTGCTCACCCGCGGAAGCCCACTCGACGTCCTCACCGGCAACGCCGCCGGACCGGACCGGCCGGCCGTCGACGGCACGCTCCGCCGCCCACTGCGAGCCGCTCGCCTGGGACGACGCCTCCACGCGGGCGATCTGCGAGACGTTCATGCCTTCCTTGTCCAGCTCCCTGGCGAGCTGGGCGAGCGTCCAGTCCTGGAAGGCGTACTCGAGGGTCTGGCCGGCGGCGCCGTTGAGCCCGCCACCCGGCCGGTAGGCCACGTAGCCGTTGTCGAGATAGCTGCGGATCCCGCCGGCTCCGGTCCACCCCTTGTACTCCAGGGCTCCCTTGTCGAACAGGCCACCCACCGAGTGCGCGTCCAGCATCGCGTCGTAGGCGAGATCGGGATCGAAGTCGCGGATTCCCTTGTTCCACGCGCCGGTGATGAACGAGGTGACCGGCGATCCGGTCATGATCAGCGAGTCGTTTCCGGCGATCGGTCCGCGCGGGAGCAGACCGCCGTCTTCGTACATCTGCAGCTGCGACTGGACGAAACTGCTGTAGATTTCCGGGTACGCGAGGCCGAGCACGGAGTTGACGTTCCACTGGGTGAGCCAGAGCGCGTCGTAGTTGTACATCGCGAATCTCGGCTTGCCCTGCCTGTCCAGCGGGATCTGCTTGACCTGGTTGTGGTTCCACGTGTCGTCCATGTACTTGCCGTCGACGTCGCTGACGACACTGCGCCCGCACAACACGTGGAAGAGGTCGGTGTAGAACTTCACCTGCTGCTGGTGGGTTCCACCGCGCACGTCGATGCGTCCGAGCATGTCGTTCCAGTGGCGTTGCGAAGCCTCCTTCACCTCGTCGAACGACCAACCAGGCAGCTCGGCGTCGAGGTTCTTCCGCGCACCCTGTGTACCGGTCAGCGACAGGCCGACCTTCGTCTGCACCACTTCGCCGGCGTCGAGGTGGTTGTAGCGGACGTAGACGCCCATGTTGTCGCCGTCGAGGCCGTCGATCGCCGCGCCGCCGCGCGCCAGGCTGCCGTCGGCCCAGCCGTGCAAGGAACTGAAGGGCTTGTCGAACCGCATCACGAAGAAGAGCCTCGTGTCGTGGTCGGCGTAGGCGCCGCCGCGCTGGTTGACGTATCCCTCGATCTCCGTGCCGCTGACCTTCGTCACCTTGGCGTCCTTCATCACCGCCTCGCCAAGGGTCCCGCCGAGGTTGAGGATGATCTCGCTCTGTCCGGCGCGGCCGTAGGTGTAGCGATGGAGCCCGACGCGGTCGGTGACGGTCAGCTCCGCGGTGATGTCATAGCGGTCGAGGTGGACCTTGTGGTAGCCGGGTTCGGCGACCTCGCTGTCGTCGTGCTCCACGTGCGACTGCCACCCGGTGTCGCCCTCGGTCTTGGGGACGCTCGCTCCGGAGGTCGGCATCACCTGGATGCCCGAGAACTGCCATTCGTGAATGTGGCTGAACCCTTTGACGTTGTTCTCGGTCGTCCGGTAGCCCGTGCCCCCGCTGGAATGCGTAGACGTGTCGGGGCGCAGTTTCACGAAGCCGAACGGGTTGCTCGCCGACTGGAAGAAGAAGTAACGCGCGATGTCGGCTTCGACCCATGGGTTCACCAGGCTCACGTAGTCGCGCCCAGCACCGGGCTCGGCGGCCCGCGCCACCGTCGCCGTGGACCCACCGGGAATCACTCCGCCGATCAGGGTGGCGCCGATCATGGCGATCAGGGCCGCGGTCGTGACAAACAGCCGCCGCATTGTTGGCGATGTGGACTTCACGATGCCAGTCATCGGGGTCGAACCTCCAAGCTCGGTTGGCTTTCCGGACCCGCACCAGCCATGTTCTTCGCCGTGACGGTGAAGGTGTACGGCTCACCAGCGGTCAGGTCGCTGACCACGACGGATCTGGCGTCGCCGGCCACCTCGATCGGGTCGAGCGCGGTGCCGTTGTGGTAGGGCGTGATGACGTACGCAGTGATTGGCGCGCCGCCGTCGAAGGCAGGTGGTCTCCACGACACGGTCGCCGATCCGTCGCCGGCCTCAGCCGTCACCTCTTGTGCTGCCTCAGGGGCGGATGGCACGGCGTAGACCTCGAACTCCAGCAGGCCGTTGTTCCAACCGGTGCCGCCCTCGATCTGGAACCGGACCCACGTGAAGGTCTTCAGGTCGAAGGTCACGGTCTTGGGATCGGTGTCGGTCGGGATGTCACTGACCGGAATCGAGCTACCGTCGGAGAAGGTGAGAACGCCGCCGTTGACATTGTCGCCGCCGACCCGGTCGCGGAGCACGATCTTGTCTGCCTGGATCGGCTTGCTCCACTCCAATTGCATCCACGGATCAAGCTCGGCCTTGGAGGCCCAGTCGCGAGTGCCGCCGTCGCAGCCGTCGAAGACGTTCTCGACGAGATAGGCGTCGCTGAACTCCGACGACGCTGTGGCGGTGACGTCCGGCCAGCAGGCGGCGTTGCCCCGCAGCAAGCTGGCATCCGGCGCGATGGTGACGGTCTTGGAGGAAGCGACGCCACCACTGTCGGCAGCCGTCGCGGTGACCAGGACCTCGCCGGCCCGGTGGTTGATCGTCAGTACGCCGTCCTGGTCGATCGTGGCCTTCTCCGTCGGCGAGCCATCGGGCTCGGTCACGGACCAGAAGACCTCCTTGAGTGTCGTGTCGTCAGGAACGACCTCAGCGTCGTAGTCGACCGAGCCGTACGGCTCGACCGCCCGATCCGGGCCGGTGATAGCGATGTCGGTCGCGAAGACCGGATCGTTGCCGGCGGACTCGGACTCCGAAGGGGGAAGCTCGTCGACACCCCAACGCTTGTTGGGCTCCGGACCGAGCCAGAGTTCGAGCGTGCCACCGTCGGCGAATTGGTCGTGGTGGAACCAGGCGTTGTCCCAGTCGCGACCATCGAGCTCGGCCTTTTGGATGTAGGTGTTCTGCGCCGAGTTGTTGTGGGTGACGATCCGGAACTGCTTGCCGGAGTAGTAGTTCTGGTTAAGTTCAATGGTGATCTCGTCGAAGATCGGCGAGGTGATGTCGTACACCGGTCGTTCGAGCCCGGCGCCGGTGACCTCGAAGAGCCCGATCGCCATCAGGGCGCTGAGCGACCCCATCTGCCCCTGGTCCTCGTCGTGGCCGCCGTAGCCCTTGGTGGTCGACGTGCCGCCGTAGGTCTTCTCCTTCACCTGCCGGACCCAGTACTGACTCAGCCACGGATAGCCCACGTAGTTGAACAGGTGCGCCATCTGCAGGCCCGGCTGGTTGCCATAGTTGACGAACGCGTTCTCGTCGCCGTTCTGGCCGATTCCGGTGAACTCCGCGGGTTCAGAACGGACGAAGGCGTAGTTGAGCTTGTCGGCGTACGCCGTCTCGCCGCCCATCAGGTTGGCCAGGCCCATCACGTCGTGCGAGGTGAACCAGGTCGCCTGCCACGAGCTGGCCTCGACGAAGTCGTTTGGCGACAGCGGGTCGAACGGTTCCATCCACTGGCCGTCGGAGCCCTTGGGCCGGATGAAGCGGGTCTCGTCGTCGTAGAGCTTGCGCCAGTTGCGTGAACGCTCCATGAGGAAGTCGTACGTGTCGGTGTCGTCCCAGACCTCGATCTCGTTGAGCCCGACGTTGTCGCCCTCACCGCCGGTGACGGTGAAGCGCACTGAATCAACTTTGCGTGGCGGGAACCTGACGGTCTTGCTGCTGCCATCGGCCGGGATGTCCTCGACCGCGATCGAGCTGCCGTCACTGAACGACAACCGACCGGCTTGTGCGTTGGACGACGGACTGAGCCGGTCATTGAGCACGATCCGATGGAGGGTCTGCGGCTCGTCCCAGCTCATCTCGATCCAGGGATTCGGCTCGGCGGCCGATGCCCACTCGACGTTCTCGTTCGGTCGGATGCTCGACCGTGGTGGGCGCCCGTCGACAGCCCGGGCGCCGGCGTGGCTTTGGTTGTCGAGCTGCGACGACACCGTGACGTCGGCGAACTGGGCCGCATTGATACCCCGCTTGTCGAGCTGCCGTGCCAGCTGAGCCAGGGTCCAGTCCTGGAAGGCGTACTCCATCGTCTCGCCAGCGCCACGCGACCGCCATTCGTTGTGCAGGTCGTACGGCACGTAACCCTTGTCGAGGTAGGCGCGACCACCGCCATAGTTCTCGCCCCACGTCGCGTACTCGTACGGCGCCTTGTCGAACAACCCGCCGAGGGAGTGCGCGTCGAGCATCGCGTCGTAGGCGAGATCGACGTCGAAGTCGCGGATTCCCTTGTTGTAGGCGCCCGCGATGAACGACGTCGCAGGCGAGCTGGTCATCACGAACGAGTAGTTGCCGGCGACCGGCCCGCGGGGCAGGAGACCGCCATCGCGATACATCTGCAACTGTGATTTGACGAAACTGCTGTAGATCTCCGGATACGCCAGCCCGAGCAGGGTGTTGAGGTTCCACTGGGTCAGCCACAGCGCGTCGTAGTTGTACATCGCGAACGTCGGTTTGCCATTTCGGTCGAGCGGAATCTGGCCGATCTGCTCGCGGCCCCAGGTGTCGTCGAGGTATCGGCCGTCGACATCGCTCACGACGCTGCGGCCGCAGAGTGCGTGAAAGAGGTCGGTGTAGAACTTCACCTGCTGCTCGTGAGTGCCGCCCTGGACGTCGATCCGGCCGAGCAGGTCGCTCCACCGCTGCTGAGAGGCAGCCTTGACGGCATCGAAGTCCCAGCCGGGCAGCTCAGCCGCGAGATTGCGCCTGGCGCCGTCCACACTGGTGAACGACAGTCCGACCTTCATCGCAAGCCGCTCGCCAGCATCGACCTGGTTGTAACGGAGATAGACGCCGGCATTGTCTCCCTCGACCTGCTGGACCGCCGCTCCGCCGTCGACCAGCTCGCCGCCCGCCCAGCCGTGCATCGAGTCGAACGGCCGGTCCAAGTGGATCGTGAAGTAGAGCTCGGTGCGCTTGCCGTCGCTCTGGCCGTAGTAGTGGCCGTCGGCCAGCATGCCGGCCTGCACGACGTAGCCCTCGATCACCCGGTCGCTCACCCGCGTGATGTGAGCGTCCTTCATGGCCGCCTCGCCCAGCACGCCTCCGAGGTTGACGATGATCTCGCTGGGCCCGGACCGGTCGTAGGTGTAGCGGTGGAGTCCTACCCGGTCGGTGACGGTGAGCTCGGCATCGATGGCGTACCGGTCCAAATGCAGCTTGTGATAACCCGGCTCGACGATCTCGCTGTCGTCGTGCTCGACGTGCGACTGCCAGCCCGTGTCACCTCGCAGCTTTGGCACATCGGTGCCGGTCGTGGGCATCACCTGGACACCGGAGATCTGCCAGTCGTGAAGATGGCTGAAACCCTTCACGTTCGACTCACTCTTGCGATAACCCGTGCCCCAGACTGAGTTCGTGCTGGTGTCGGGACGCAGCTTGACCATGCCGAACGGATTGCTGGCCGACTGGAAGAAGAAGTACCTCCCGACGTCGGCCTCGATCCAGGGGTCGACGAGTGCGACGTAGTCGCGGTTCGTCGGAGGTGCCGCCGCCTGACTGGAGTGGCTGGCGCCTGCGACCAGCAGAGCGGCGACCAGACCGACGCACACGGGCAGGCCGAGGAAGCGCCGGAGAACGCGATAGGGCATGGCAGGCTCCTCAGTGTGGGGTGACCACGTTGCTTGGCGGGGATTCCGGCCCTGGTCCGGTCATGTTCTTTGCCGTGACGGTGAAGGTGTACGGCTGGCCGGCGGTCAGGTCGGGCACGACGAGTGACGTGACGTCCTCGTCGACGTTGATCGGATCGAGTGCCGTGCCGTCGCGGTACGGCGTGACGACGTAACCCGTGAGTGGCACGCCTCCGGTGAACTCCGGCGCTGTCCAGGACACCGCCACGGAGCCGTCCTCCGCCCTCGCCGTCACATCGCGCGGCACGCCGGGCGCTCGGGGAACGCCGTAGACCTCGAACTCGAGGAGGCCGACGTTGGGTCCAATGCCGCCCTCGACCTGGAAGCGCACCCACGCGAAGGTCTTGGGATCGAAGGTGACGGTCTTCGGATCGGTCGGCGGGATGCCGGTGACCTTGATCGAGCTGCCGTCGCTGAAGGTCAGCGTGCCGCTGTTGGCGTCATCGCGGCTGGTGCGGTCGTAAAGCACGATGCGATCGGCCTGGATCGGATCGGCCCAATCCAGCTGCACCCACGGATTCTGCTCACCGGCGGAGGCCCAGTCCCCCGTGCCGTCGCCGAAGCCGTCGTGCACGCGCACTACACCGAAAGCGTTGCTGAACTCCGACGACGCCGTCGCCGTGGCGTCTGGCCAGCGGGCGGCGTTGCTCCGGAGCAGGGTTGGATCGAGCTGGATGTCGACGGTGGCTGTCGCCCGCGCACCGCCGCTGTCGCCGGCCACGGCGGTGACGAGGACCTCGCCGTCGCGGTGGTTGACGGTGAGCACACCATCGTTGGTGATCGTGGCCTTCTTGGTTGGCGAGCCGTCGAGCTCGGTGACAGACCAGTACGCCTTCTTCAAGCTGGTGTCGTGGGGAACGAACTCGGCGCCCAGCCGGATCGAGCCGTACGGCTCCCGCACCTGGTTCGGTCCGCTGATGGTGATGTCGGTGGCGAGGACGGGCGTGTTGCCCGCGGATTCAGACTCTGACGGCGGGAGCTTCTCCGCACCCCATTGCTTGTTGGGCTCAGCACCGAGCCATAGTTCGAGGGTGCCGCCGTCGGCGAGTTGGTCGTGGTGGAACCAGGCGTTGTCCCAGTCACGGCCGTCGAGTTCGGCTCGCTGGATGTAGGCGTTCTGTGTCGAATTGTTCTGTGTGATGATGCGAAACTGCTTGCCTGAGTAGTAGTCCTGGTTCAGCTTGATGGTGATCTCGTCGAAGATCGGCGAGGTGATGTCGTACACCGGTCGTTCGAGCCCGCCGCCGGTCACCTCGAAAAGGCCCATCGCCATGAGCGCGCTGATCCCACCCATCTGACCCTGGTCCTCGTCATGGCGTCCGTAGCCGTCGGTCGTCGAGATCGAGCCGAAGGTCTTCTCCTTGACCTGACGGACCCGGTGCTGGGTCAACCAGGGGTAGCCGACGTAGTTGAACAGGTGCGCCACCTGGACGCCCGGCTGGTTGCCGTAGCTGACATATCCCTTGCCGTAGCTACCGATGAAGTTGTCAGGCTCGGCGCTGACGAAGGCGTAGTTGAGCCGGTCCTTGTACGCCGCCTCGCCTCCCATGAGGTTGGCGAGCCCCATCACGTCGTGGGAGGTGAACCAGGTCGACTGCCACGAGTTGGCCTCCACGAAGTCCTTCGGGGAGAGCGGGTCGAACGGTTCGAGCCAGGTGCCGTCGGCATTGCGTGGGCGGATGAAGCCCGTCTCCCGGTCGAACAGGTTGCGCCAGTTGCCGGACCGCTTCATCAGGTAGTCCGCGACATCGCGGTCGTCCCAGACCTCGACATCGTTGAGGCCGACGTTGGGCCCGGTGCCTCCGGTGACGTCGAATCTCACCCAGGTCACGGTCTTGGGTGCGAACCGCACGACCTTGGCCGTGCCGTTCACAGGAATGCCGCTCACATCGATGGTGGTGCCGTCGCTGAAGGTGAGGCGGCCGGAGTTCGCGTTGTCGACAAGGTTGGTGCGATCACGCACGACTACCTTGCGGATCTGCTGCGGCTCGTCCCACGTCAAGGTGATCCACGGATTTTGCTCGCCGGCCGACGCCCATTCGGTGGACGTAGGCGCCCGTTCGGGACGGCCGTCGATCGCCCGCGCGGCCGCATGGCCGGCATCGAACTGCGACGAGACGGCTACGTCGGCGAACTGGGCGATGTTGATCCCCCTCTTGTCGAGTCGCCGGGCCAGGTGGGCCAGTGCCCAGTCCTGATGGGCGTACTCCAGCGTCTGCCCGGCGCCCTGCCCGGTCGTGCCGGTCGGCACGTATCCGAGGTCGAGGTAGTCTCGGCCGCCGCCGGTCCCCCAGTTGGCGTAGTCGAACCACGCCTTGTCGAACAGGCCGCCGATCGAATGCGCGTCCAGCATGGCGTCATGGGCCAGGTCGATGTCGAAGTCGCGGATGCCCTTGTTGTAGGCACCGATGATGAACGACGTGATCGGCGAACCGGTCATCACCATCGAGTAGTTGCCGACGATCGGGCCTCGGGGCAGGATGCCGCCGTTGCGATACATCTGCAGGGCCGACCGGATGAACTCGCTCGAGATCTCTGGGTACGCGAGGCCGAAGACCGTGTTGATGTTCCACTGCGTCAACCAGAGTGCGTCATGGGTGTAGACCGCGAACTCCGGCTTGCCATGGTCGTCCAGTGGCACCTGCCTGACGCGACCTTGGTTCCAGGTGTCGTCGATGTAGGTCCCGTCGACGTCTGAAACCTTGCCCCGGCCGCAGAGAATGTGGAACAGGTCGGTGTAGAACTTCACCCGTTGCTGATGCGTGCCACCCTGGACGTCGATCCGGCCGAGCATGTCGTTCCACCGCTGCCGTGAGGCGGCCCTCACCGCGTTGAAATCCCATCCCGGCAGCTCCGCTTCGAGGTTGCTGCGCGCCCCCTCCAGCCCGGTCAGAGAGAGACCGACCTTCATCTGGACCTGGTCGCCGGCATCGATGTCGTGGTAGCGGACGTACACACCCATGTCGTCACCGACAACCTCATCGACCCCGGCACCGCCATCGACCAGGCTGCCGTCGGCCCAACCGTGGAACGAGTCGAACGGCCGGTCGAAGCGGATGGTGAAGTACAGCTTCGTGTCGTGGAAGGCGGCATAGCCGGCGCCGTACTGGACCACGTAGCCTTCGAGCTCCCGATCGCCCACCTTGGTGACATGGGAGTTCTTCATGGTCGCCTCGCCCAGGACGCCGCCCAGGTTGACGATGATCTCGCTCGGCCCGGACCGGTCGTAAGTGTAGCGGTGAAGCCCCACCCGATCCGTCGCCGTCAGCTCGGCTGTAATGCCGTACCGATCCAGGTGGAGCCGGTGATAGCCGGGTTCGGCGACCTCGCTGTCATCGTGCTCGACATACGACTGCCAGCCGGTGTCGCCTTCGAGCTTCGGCGCCGGATCGCCCGAAGTCGGCATCACCTGGATGCCGGAGAACTTCCAATCGTGCACATGGCTGAATCCCTTGACGAAGTGCTCGTTGCGCCGGTAGCCGGTGTCGAAGGGGCTGTGGGTGCTGGTGTCAGGTCGCAGCTTGACGAGGCTGAACGGGTTGCTGGCCGACTGAAAGAAATAGAACCGCGCGATGTCGGCCTCGACCCAAGGATTGACCAGACTCACGTAATCCGGCTCGGCCGGTGCCGCCTCAGCTGCTGCCTCGGCCGCCGGCACGGGACTGGCGGGTAAGCCAGCCCCGGCCAGCAGCGCTGCAACGAGGCCGGCGACGACCGGCACGGCGAGCAGGCAACGGATGCCTCGTCGGGACATGTGGGTCGCTCCTCGGGTCAGCCAGGCATGACCGCGTCGCCGGCCGTGGTACCTGTCATGACGGTCCCCGGATTCCGAAGGCGTCGTACACCATCCACGAGCCGCCCGTGCTGGTGATCGTGACGGTGTTCTCGCCTGCCGCAAGCTGGCTCGCGGGAAGCCTGACGTCGAGCACCGTGGGCCGGATGCTGCTGCCGCTGGTGGATCCGCCGTCGCCCCAGTGGTAGCCCTCACCGCCACCCCGAGGCAGCCCGAACGTCGTGGACGCTCCACCGTTGAGAGACAGCTGCAGGGTGGGAGGCCCGGCGTTGTGGGTGTCGATCAGCCAAAGGGTGAACGCCAGATCTCGGTCAGGCACGGCATCGAGGTCGAACCGCACCGTGAAGGTGTGCGACCTGGTGCCCGCCCATCCGTCGTTTGGACCCGGGTGGATGTAGCTCCAGTCAGTGGCCGGATCGTCGACGCCTACGGTGAAGTCGACGTCGTCGGGGAACGTCGACGGGTAGGCCCCGAATCGGTTCGGGGACAACGCGAACTCGGCTGTGCTCAGGTCGATGGCGCCGACCAGTGCCACCTTCGGGCTCACGTTCGCCTCGATCTCGCGGCTGGAGCTGCCCCAGTCGCCGCTGCTGTTGAGCGTGAGCGACGCCGTTCCTGACGCGTCGGCCGGCGGAGTGACCCTGAATGTCGTCGTGGTCGTCGCGCCCGCCGGCACGTCCACCGACCGGCTCGCGAGCTCGACCGTCCAGCCGTCCGGGGCCTGGACGCTGACCTCGGCGGCGTGGGCCTTGTCCGCGTCGTTGTTGGCCAGTCGCACCTGGAAGTCCGCAGGTGTTCCCTGCAGCAGACTCAGCCGTCCGGGTGCTGTGGTCGCCGACACCGCCGGCGCTACTCGTACGTACGCGATCGCCTCGGGTAGTCGGGTGCCGTTCGCGGTTTGCGCGGTGAACACGACGCGGTGGACACCCTCCGGCGTACCGTCGGGCACCCGGACTGTCACGTCTTGGGACGCCGAGCCGTTCGGCGCCACCTCGACGCTGCCGCTGCCAGGGCTGAACTGCAGCCCGCTCGTCGCCGTGGCCTGCCAGCCGACCGTCACCGGCTGGTCGGTGAGGTTCTGGGCACCAAGACTCACCGTGGTGCTACCGCCTGGATCGACTCGCGTGTTGTCGGGTGTGACGTACGGGACGGCCGGCGCCCGCGTGGACTCCGACGGTGGCAGTTGGTCGACGCCCCATTGCGTGTTGGGCTCAGGGCCCAACCAGAGCTCGAGGGTGCCGCCATCGACCAGTTGGTCGTGGTGGAACCAGGCGTTGTTCAGTGTGCGCCCGTCCAGCGTGGCGCGCTGGATGTAGGTGTTCTCCGCGGAGTTGTCGTGGGTGACGATGCGGAACTGCTTGCCAGAGTAGTAGTCCTGGTTCAGCTCGATGATGATCTCGTCGAAGATCGGCGACGTGATGTCCCAGACAGGGCGCTCCAGACCACCGCCGGTAACCTCGAAGAGTCCCATCGCCATGAGGGCGCTGATCGCGCCCATCTGGCCCTGGTCCTCGTCGTGGTGGCCGTAGCCGTCGGTGGTCGAGATCGAGCCGAAGGTCTTCTCCTTGACCTGGCGTACCCAGTACTGCGTCAACCACGGCTTGCCGACATAGTTGAACAGGTGCGCAACCTCCAGGCCCGGCTGGTTGCCGTAGCTGACATAGCCGTGGCCGTACTCGCCGATGAAGTTCGCGTCCACCGACTGCTCGAAGGCGTGGTTGAGCTTGTCGGCGTACGCGTCGGTGCCGCCGAGCACGTTGGCCAGCCCCATCACGTCGTGCACGGTGAACCACGTCGCCTGCCAGGAGTTGGCCTCGACGAAGTCGTTCGGCGCGAGGGGGTCGAACGGGTCACGCCAGCTGCCGTCGGCGTTGCGTGGGCGGATGAATCCGGTCTCCCGGTCGAACAGGTTGCGCCAGTTGCGCGAACGCTCGAGCAGGTAGCTGTCGGTGTCGGTGTCGTCCCACACCTCGATCTCGTTGAGGCCGACGTCCTGGCCCGAGCCGCCAGTCGCCTGGAACTTCACCCAGTCGACCCGACGCCACGGGAATGCCACGACCTTCTCAGCACCGGTTGTCGGAATGTTGTCGACGGTGATCCGACTGCCATCGCTGAACGTCAGAACGCCAGAGTTGACATTGGACGTGGAATCGACCCGGTCGCTCAGCACGACCTTGTGGATCCGTCGAGGCCGATCCCAGGACAGCTTGATCCAGGGGTTCTGCTCGCCAGACGACATCCATTCGTGCGGCGCCGGTGCTCTCAGCGGCCGCCCGTCGACAGCGCGCTCGCCGGACGAGCCCGTGTCGTTCAGCTGCGACGTCACCGAGACGTCGGCGAACTGTGAGGCGTTGAGACCGGCCTTGCCGAGCTGACGTGCCAGCTGGGCGAGCGCCCAGTCCTGGTTGGCGTACTCCAGCGTCTGGCCGGCGCCTTGAGCGGTGAGGTTGTTCGGGACGTAGCCGAGGTCGAGGTACTCGTGGTTGCCTCCCGTACCCCATCCGGCATAGTCGAACCACGCCTTGTCATAAAGGCCGCCCAGAGACTGGGCGTCGAGCATGGCGTCGTAGGCGAGATTGACGTCGAAGTCGCGGATGCCCTTGTTGTAGGCGCCAGTGATGAACGACGTGACGGGCGAACCGGTCATCACCATGGAGTAGTTGCCGGCGACCGGCCCACGCGGCAGGAGTCCACCGTCTTTGTACATCTGCAGCTGTGACTGCACGAAGCTCGAGTAGATCTCGGGATACGCCAAACCCAGAACGGAGTTGACGTTCCACTGGGTCAGCCACAGCGCGTCGTAGTTGTACATCGCGAACGTCGGCTTGCCGTCCTTTCCCAGCGGGATCTGCTTGACCTTGTTGTGGTTCCAGGTGTCGTCGATGTATTTCCCATCGACATCGCTGACCAAGCTCCGCCCGCAGAGCACATGGAACAGGTCGGTGTAGAACTTCACCTGCTGCTGGTGCGTCCCGCCGCGGACGTCGATCCGGCCGAGCATGTCGTTCCACCGCTGCTGCGACGCAGCCTTCACCGCGTCGAAGTCCCACCCAGGCAGCTCCGTCTCGAGGTTCTTGCGTGCACCGTCCAGGCTCGTGAGGGAGAGCCCGACCTTCATCTGCACCTGGTCGCCGGTGTCGACGTTGTCGTAGCGGACGTACGCGCCGCTGTTGTCGCCGGCTACCTTGCCGACCGCGGCCCCGCCGTCCACAAGCTCACCGTCGGCCCAGCCGTGCAGCGAGTCGAAGGGCCGGTCGAAGCGGATGTTGAAGAACAGCTTCGTCTCGTGCATGCCGCCGTAGCCCTCGCCGTGCTGGACGACGAAGCCCTCGAGCTCGCGATCGTTGACCCTGGTGACGTGGGCGTTCTCCATCTCGGCCTCGCCGAGCTTGCCGCCGAGGTTGACGATGATCTCGCTGGGCCCGGACCGGTCGTAGGTGTAGCGGTGGAGTCCTACCCGGTCGGTGACGGTGAGCTCGGCGTCGATGGCGTACCGGTCCAGATGCAGTTTGTGGTAGCCAGGCTGGGCGATCTCGCTGTCGTCGTGCTCGACGTGCGACTGCCAACCGGACGAGCCCTCCAGCTTCGACACGCTGTCACCCGAGGTCGGCATCACCTGGATGCCGGACAGCCGCCACTCGTGCAGATGGCTGAAACCTTGGACCATGTCTTCGTTCTTGCGGTAACCGGTGCCCCACGACGCGTGGGTGCTCGTGTCAGGACGCAGCTTGACGAAGCCGAACGGGTTGCTGGCCGACTGGAAGAAGAAGAACCGGCCGATGTCAGCCTCCACCCACGGGTTGACCAGGCTCACGTAGTCGCGACTGGTCTGGACGGCCGCGACGGCCGGACTGGACGTAGCCATCTGGCCGGCGCCGGCGAGCAGTCCGGCTACCAACCCGGCTGCTGTCAGCCCGGCCGCCATGCGCCGGAACGTCGAAGAGATCATGACCACACTCCAATTCCGCGGTCAGCCAACTGGTTTGAGACTGGAGACGAAGAATCGTTGGAACGCCAGGAAGAGCACGACCGTCGGCAGCGAGACGGCGAGCGCCGCGGCCAACACGATCGGCGGTCCGAGGCTGGAGTAGCCGCCGTTGAGCTCCGCGAGCGCGGCCATCACCGGGCGGATGTTGGGGCTTGTCGACAGGGTGATTCCGAACAGCAGGTCGTTCCACACCCACGTGAACTGGAAGATGAACGCGGCGAGCAACGACGACCGCGCGATCGGGAGATGGATCTGCAGGAACAGCCGGACCCATCCGGCGCCGTCGAGTTGGGCGGCCTCACTGATCTCGACCGCCACCGTCGTCAGGTAGTTGCGTACCACGAAGAACGCGAAGGGCACACACAGCGCCGCGTAGATGGCGATCATGCCGATCTGGGTGTCGTAGACCTTCACCCCGACGTACGCCTTGAACAGTGGAGCGAGAAAGATCTGCAGCGGCAGAAGCGTGCCGGCGTAGATGATCCAGAACCACAGGCCACGCCGGCGGGTCGGCATGACGATGACCGCGAACGACGCCATCGCAGCGGTGAGCACGGCGGCCCCCGCGGACAACGATGCGTATAGAAGGCTGTTGGCGATACCGAGCCCGAGGTCGGCGGCTGTCCACGCGCGGGCAAGGTTGTCGAAGAACCCGAACGCCTGCGGAAACCAGACCGGACTCCCGGCGTAGCGATCAGCGGGCACGAACGCGTTGACCACGAGGAGGTAGGTCGGAACGAGCCAGATCGCCGCGAGGACGACCAGCACAGCATGGCGGATGAACCTTGTCATGAAGCGCCTCCTCATCCGGCCCGGGGCATCTGCCGGCGCAGGTAGATCCACGAGACCGTGACCACGATGCCGGCGAGGACGACCGCCACCGCGGCGCCGAATCCGTAGTCGCTCACGACGAACGTCTGGCGGTACATCGTGACGGCGAGCGTCTCCGACACCCGGCCGGGACCGCCGCCGGTGAGCAGCCAGATCAGGTCGAAGACCCGCAGGCTGTTGGCGATGGAGATACCGACGACGACCACGGTCACGGCCCGCAGCTGCGGGAAGACGATGCTCCGGAAGAGCCGGAACCCACTCGCACCGTCCAGCGTGCCGGCCTCCACAGTCTCCGGCGGCACGGTCTGGAGGCCCACCACGAAGAGGATGACCGCGACACCAACGGCCTGCCAGGTGTTGGCGAGGATCATCATGAGCGTGTTCGTCGGCCACTCGAGCAGCCACGGTGTCTGGAGCGAGTCGAGCTGGACGAGTCCCAGCGCCTGGTTGAGCGCACCGTCGGTCCGCAGGACAAAGCCCCAGATCACCGCGGTCGCCGTGCCGGAGATGGCGTACGGAAGGACGAAGGCGTACCGCAGCCACGCCGCCCAGCCGGTCGTGTTCGTCAGGACCGCGATGAGCAGTCCCAACGCCACCGGCAGCAGCAGGGTCCCGACCGTCCACAGCACGGTGTTGAGCACCGAGGCGAGAAACGCCGGGTCCCGCAGCAGAGCGGCGTAGTTGCCTGGACCGATGAAGGTCGCCGGTCCGAGGCCGTCATAGCGGGTGAGGCTCTGATAGACGGTGATCGCGAACGGCACCAGCAGGAGCACGCAGACCAGGGCGACCGCAGGCGAGAGGAAGAAGGCTCCGCTTGCCTGCGTTGCCCAGTGCCGGTGCGGTTTCCGCGGACGCCGCGGGAGGTTGTCGTTCGCCCGCACCCGTGGTGTCGTCTGCGTCTCCCGCAGGGCTGTTGTGGGCATGGGATCTACTCCCGGCCCTTCCACTTCGCCCACTCGGTGTCGGCGCGGTCCTGCATCTTCTGCAGGGTGCCGTCGATGTTCGCGGGCGTCGGATCGACCATGAAGGCCGCGAGATCCTGCACGTTGCCTTCGATGAGAGCCGGCGGGCTCGCCTCCCAGTAGCGTTCGAGCTCGGTCGGCTTCGCCTCTCCCACCTGCTCGGTGACCGAGGTCAGCAACGGGTTCTCGATACCGACCGAGGGGTTCGCGGAGATGTCGTTGATCTTCTCCACCCAGGCCTTCTGCACTTCTGGGTTGAGCCACTCACCTAACGCCTTCTTGGCGGCGTCCTTGTTCGGTGCGTTCTTCGGGACCGCGAAGATGCCACTCTCGACGATGACGGACGGCTTCGTTCCCTCCTTGACCATCGGCAGGATGAAGGCGCCGTAGTCGTCTTCGGTCAGTCCGTTCTCCACGAAGATCGCGTTGCGCCAGGTGCCCATCGGCACCATGGCGACCTTGCCCTCCGCGAAGAGCGCGGGTTCGTTGTCCCAGGCGGTGTCAGGTGCGGTGAAGTAGCCACGGGCGTAGAGATCGGCCCAGACCTCCATTGCCTCGCGGGCGGTGGGATCGGTATAGCTCGCCTCGCCGTTCATCAGGCGTACGTAGAAGTCCGGGTCGAGCTTGCTCAGGATCTCGCCGAACCAGATGAACGACGTCCAGCCCGCCTCCTGCGTCGCGAACAGCGGAGTGATGCCGGCCTTCTTGATCTTCTCGGCATTGCCGAGGAACTCCTCCCAGGTCCCTGGCACCGACAGGCCCAGGTCCGCGTAGACCTGCTTGTTGTAGTAGATGACCCAGTAGGACTTGTACATCGGCATGGCGTAGACCTTGCCGTCGTAGGAGAAGCTGGCCTCGGTCTCAGGGTTGACCCAGCCCTTCTCGACGGCGGCGTCCCATTCGGCACTGAGGTCCTCGATGCCTCCGGTCTGGGCGAGGTCCTGCAGGCGGTAGCCGCTCCACCACTTGATCAGGTCGGTCGTGCTACTGGTCTGCAGCGACGAACGGATGACCTGCTGGTAGTTCTCCGTGCTCGGGACGTTGCGCGGCCTGATCCCGGAACCGGTGATCTCGGCGAGCTTCGCGCCTGCTGCTTCGTACGCCGGTACGAAGTCGGCGCGGTCGCCGTTGAGGGTCAGCGTCGCACCCGAGCCAGCGCCGGCGCCTGAACCGTCGTCCCCGCGAGTTTCCGTGCCCTGGGCACATGCGCCTAGCAGCACGGCACCAGCCGCGACCAACGCGGCCAAGAACCTTCGATGCTTCATGAGTTGCCTCTCCATCGCCGGTGAAGGGTTCGAGAGTGGAGCGGTGCGGGGGCTGGGGTCGACCGCAACGGGCGCCGGCCTCGAAGGTGAGGTATCGATAACATGTCTGTGTGGTCGATGACCGTACAAGACAGCCACCGCCTCACGGCACGTCGCGCCACGACTTCGACCGGAATCGGCCTTTTACAGCAGGCGCCTCGCTGATCTGCCCGACCTGGGGCGGCCAGGTACCCTTGCGCGGGCGGCCCGGCTACCGGCATGGTGTCGATACCACAGGCGGGATCGGAGTCGAGGAGGACAAGCGGTGACGGGGACAGTTGCGTACGAGGCCAACCCGGCCTATCCGCCGCTCGGCGACGCCCCCGGCGCCACCGTCCTGCGCGGCTGGCCCCACGCGGTCGCGACGCTGCCCTCCGCGCCGTTCGTCCTGGCGATCGACGGCCCGGCCATCCTCGACTGGTCAGCGCTCGTCACGGGTATCACCAAGGCGCTGTCGGGCGCTGGCACTTCCGCAGAGTGGCTCGACCTGCGGGCACACTTCGCACCGTGGGAGAAGATCGTCGCCGCCACGGAGTCGGCCGCGCTCCCGGAGGATCCAGACTTCGCCACCCTCGCCACGCACGAACTCGGCGACCTCTTCGAGGAGCTGCCGGAGCCCGATCCGACGGCCGATCCGACGGCCGGGCGTAGTGCCCTCGTCGTCTTCGGGCCGGGCGCAGCACTCGTCCACCACGACGTCCTGTGGTACGCCGACCTGCCCAAGCGGCACGCCGAGGCTGCCGTCGTCGACGGGACGGGCCGGAACCTCGGTCAGACCGACGACGCGGGCGCGGGCACGACGAAGCGGCTCTTCTACATCGACTGGCCGATTCTCGACCGGCACCGGGACGCGATCGCCGGGCGGATCGACCGGTGGATCGACACCCGGGACTCAGCCAACCCGAGCTCCCTCGACGGCGAAACGCTTCGGCGTACGGCGGCCGCTCTCGCGACGAGGCCCTTTCGTACCCGCCCGACGTTCAACACCTCCTCGTGGGGCGGCCACTGGGCGCAGCAGGAACTCGGCCACAACCCGGAGGCCCGCAACACGGCACTCGGCTACGAGCTCATCGCGCCGGAGAGCGGAGTACTCATCGGCCAGGCGACCGGCGCGCAGGTCGAGCTGCCGTTCCAGCTCGTCGTCAGCCAGCGTCCGGTCGAGATCCTGGGCGAGCGGGTCCACGCACAGTTCGGCACGTCGTTCCCGATCAGGTTCGACTACCTCGACACCGTGGGCGGCGGCAACCTCTCGGTCCACTGCCATCCCCAGTCCGACTACATGCGACGCGTCTTCGGCTGGCCCTACACCCAGCACGAGACCTACTACATCCTCCTCGGCGGTGAGGACCGGCAGGTCTTCCTCGGACTGAAGGACGGCACGGATCTGGAGGTCTTCCACCACCGGGCGCGGACCGCCGACGACCACGGCGTGCCGTTCGACATCGAGGAGTACGTCCAGACGTTTCCGGCGACTCCACACCAGCTGTTCCTGATCCCCGCCGGCACCCCGCACGGCAGCGGCGAGGGGAACGTCGTCCTCGAGGTCAGCGCGACGCCGTACCTCTACAGCCTGCGGTTCTACGACTGGTTGCGGCGCGACGAGAAGGAGCGCCAGCGACCTGTGCACGTGCGACATGCGTTCGCGAACCTGGACCGCCGGCGGAGGGGTCCGGCGGTCCGCGAGCAGCTGGTGCAGCAGCCGCGGGTCCTTCGCTCCGGAACCGGCTGGCACGAGGAGCTGCTCGGGTCGTCGCCGGAGATGTTCTTCGAGGTACGCCGCCTGGTCGTCGAGGCGGGCAGAGCCGCCCAGGACGACACCGACGGACGCTTCCATGTGCTCAACGTCGTCGAGGGAAACGGCGTCGCGGTCGAAACCGCGAGCGGGCACCGCCACGACCTCGCCTACGCGGAGACGATGGTCGTCCCCGCCTCGGTGGGTCCCTATCTCGTCCGCGCCCTCGGCCCTGACCGGGCCCGGATCGTCAAGTCGCTCGTGACGTCATGACCGTCCCCGCCTCCCTCCGCGTGCCCGTCCGCACTCTGGTTCCCGTGATGGACATCGGCGGTACGCATGTGACGGCCGCGCTCTTCGACCCGGCCGCGCAAGCTGTCCTTGACAGCGCGCGTCAGCGCCGCCACCGTCGCCCGCTCGACGCATCGGCCTCCGCGACCGATATCGTGCAGCGCCTCGTGCGATGCGCCAACGACGTCGCCGCACCACCGGACGCGGCCTGGGGTGTCGCCTTGCCGGGACCGTTCGACTACGAGGGCGGCATCGGATTGTACGAAGGCGTGGGGAAGTTCGATGCGCTGAAAGGTGTCGACCTTCGCCAGGCGTTTCTCGACGCTGTGAGACCGGCGCCGGCGGAGGTCCATTTCCTCAACGACGCCAACGCGTTCGCCGTCGGGGAATGGGTGTCGGGCGCGGCGGCTGGGCATGACAGGGCGCTCGCCCTCACCCTCGGCACCGGCGTCGGGTCGGCCTTTCTCGACCGTGGGCGGATCATCGAGGAAGGGCCTGCCGTACCACCCGAGGGTCGTGCCGACCTGCTCACCTTCAATGGCCAGCCGCTGGAGGAGACCGTCTCGCGGCGAGCCGTTCTGGCGAGATACTCAGCCATGACCAGACGCGACGACCCGCGGTTGGATGTCCACGACGTGGCACAACGGGCCCGGGACGGCGACATCCTTGCGGAAACGGTGCTGAGCGGGACGTTCCGCGCTCTGGGCGAGGCGCTACGGCCGTGGGTCAACCGGTTCGGCGCCACCGTGGTGGTGGTGGGTGGCTCGATGGCCGGGTCGTGGGATCTGATCGCCCGACCGCTGCGTACTGGCCTGGGTGGAACGTACGGTCCCGCGGTCGTCCATGCCCGGCACGGCGACGACGCCACCCTCATCGGGGCGGGAATCCACACGATCCGGCAGGGCCGGCGACCGTGACCGACGCACCGACCCCGCGACGGGCGCCGACGATGCGCGATGTGGCCGACCACGCGTCGGTCAGCCCGATGACCGTGTCCCGGGTGCTGCACGACGACCCACGCGTGTCCGGGCAGACGAGGGAACGCGTCCTCGCCTCCGTGGATGCGCTCGGCTATCGCCGCAACGAAGTGGCCCGCAACCTGCGGCTGGGACACACCAGCGGCCTCATCGGGCTCGTCGTCACCAACCTCGCCAACCCCTTCTATTCACAGCTCGCCCTCGGGGTGGAGTCGGTCGCGGGACAGAACGGCCTCAAGGTCGTCCTCACCAACACCGACGAGGACGTCGGGCGCGAACGCCGGCTGGTCGAGGAGCTCACCGCGCGCCGGGTCGACGGCATGATCGTCGTCCCCGCGGGCAGTGACCACTCCCACCTCGACCCGCAGACGCCCGGATCGGTCCCCGTCGTCCTCGGCGCGCGTCCACCCACCAACCTCGCGTTGGACTGCGTACTCGTCGACGACTTCGGCGGCGCCCGCGAAGCGACCGCCGGTCTGCTGGCAGCCGGCCACACCCGGGTCGGCTTCCTCGGCCTGCCGCCGTCGGTGTGGACCAGCTCGGAACGGTTCCGGGGTTTCTGCGTCGCACTCGAGGAGGCGGGCGTCGGCCTCGACGAGCGGTACGTCCGGCTGCAGCAGCGCACCATCCCGGCCGCCGAGGACGCGGCCCGCGAGCTGCTCCGCCTGCGGCGCCCGCCGACCGCGTTGTTCTGCGCCAACAGCCGCAACACGCTCGGCGCGTATCGCGCGGCCACCCGACTCGGCGTTGACGTCGAACTGGCAGGCTTCGACGACTTCGAGCTTGCCGACGTTTTGGGCGTGCCACTGATCGTGGCGTACGACCCGCGCGAGCTCGGCCGGCGGGCGGCGGAGTTGTTGATGGAACGCATGAGCCGTACGGACACCGAACCTGAGGTCCAGCCGCGGCGGATCGTCGTCCCCACCACCGTCGTCCGCTACGGCAACGCGACCCGCTGAGGTCCAGCTCGGTGGGGTCGAAGCCTCCCTGCATGGTTTATGCGTCACCATCGCCGGCTTCTCGGCCGCGGAGCAGGAACTCGTGACGCGTGATCACACAGCACGGCGCAGGGCGTAGACCGCGACGCCGACGACCAGTACCGCCGCCCCTGTGATCACCGACGACAGTGGCAGCGCGAACGCCAGGACCACGCAGCCGATCGCGCCGAGCACAGGGATGGGGCGCGGCGGCCGGCCCTCGTCGGGCCCCAGAGTCCACGCGCTGGCGTTGGCGATCGCGTAGTAGACAAGGACGCCGAACGACGAGAACCCGATGGCGGCCCGCACGTCCACCGTCGCCGCCAGGACCGCAACGACCGCGCCCACGACCAGCTCCGCACGGTGCGGAACCCTGAACCGAGGATGGACCGCGGCCAGCGCAGGTGGCAGGTGCCGGTCGCGTGCCATCGCCAGCGTCGTCCGCGACACGCCCAGCAGCAGGGCGAGCAGTGACCCCAGAGCCGCCACCCCGGCACCTACCCGCACCACGGGGGCCAACTCCGGAAGGCCGGCCGCACGTACCGCGTCGGCCAGCGGTGCCACCGCCTCGCCCAGGCCTCTACTTCCCAGCACGCTCAACACGCCGACGGCGACCGCCGCATAGACCACCAACGTGATGCCGAGCGCGAGCGGGATCGCCCGGGGAATCGTGCGTTCAGGATCGCGGACCTCTTCCCCCAGGGTGGCGATGCGCGCGTATCCCGCGAATGCGAAGAACAGCAGGCCCGCCGCCTGCAACACGCCGCCGACCGAAGCGTCCGCTCCGACGTCCAACCGCGCCGGTTCGGCCGCGCCGGAAGTGAAGCAGGAAACGACGACGGCGGCGAGTACGGCGAGGACCACGGCGACGATCGCCCTTGCCAGCCAGGCGGACTTCTCCACGCCGACGTAGTTCACGGCCGTCAACGCCACCACCACCGCGACCGCGACCGCGTGCGCCTGCGACGGCCATGCGTACAGCCCGACGGTCAGCGCCATCGCCGCACACGAGGCCGTCTTGCCGACCACGAAACTCCAGCCGGCGAGGTAACCCCAGAAGTCGCCGAGCCGTTCGCGGCCGTAGACGTACGTACCACCGGAGGCCGGATAGCGGGCGGCCAGGCGCGCCGATGACGTGGCGTTGCAGTACGCGACCACCGCGGCGACCGCCAGGCCGACCAGCAACCCGGAGCCCGCCGCATGGGCCGCCGGTGCGAGCGCGGCGAAGATGCCGGCGCCGATCACCGACCCGAGACCGATCACCACGGCGTCGCCGACGCCGAGCCGTCGCCGCAGCTGCGTCATCAGCGGAAGGACTCGAAGATCTCGACCGGATTGCCAGAGGGATCGTCGAGGAGAATCTGCTTGCCTCCGCGCCCGGTGACGATGGTGTTGCGGAACGACGTGCCGGCAGCGGTGAGGCGCTCGACCTCGGCTTCGAGATCTGGGACCTGGACGGTGATGCGGTTCCAGCCGCCTGGTTCCGGTACGCGCCCGTCGGGCATGGCCTGGCCACCGCCGCCCTCCCCGCCCGGTTGGGACAGGGCCAGCCGCAGAGCACCGTGCGCGAGAATCGCGAAGCCGGGTGCCGGATGGGCCTGGACGGTGAACCCGAGCTTGTTCACGTAGAAGTCGACGGCGGCCGAGACGTCATGGACGATGTAGCGCACGGTGGCGGTCTCAGTCATGACCCTTCTCCCATTCGCGACAGAGAGCTTCTATCAAACCACATTGATGTATCATCGGTCCATGGTGTCTGACCCGGATGTGGCGCCGCCGCCGTTCGTCCAACTGGCCGGCCACGAGCTGAGGTGGCGGCTCCTGCGGGAGCTGGCACAGAGTGATCGGCGGGTTCGAGAGCTCGTGACCGAGATCGACGAGCCGCAGAACCTCGTCTCCTACCATCTGGGCAAGCTGCGTTCCGCCGGGCTGGTCACCACGCGCCGCAGCAGCGCCGACGGTCGCGACATCTACTACCACCTCGACCTGGCCAGGTGCGCCGAGCTCCTCGCAGGGACCGGCGCGGCCCTGCACCCAGGGCTCGCCCACGCTCCTTCTCCCGCCCCACCGCGGCGCGCGTCAAGCCGCCGGGTCAGGGTGTTGTTCCTCTGCACCGGAAACACGGCCCGGTCCCCGATGGCCGCGGCGCTCCTTCGCCACCGGACGCACGGCAAGGTCGAGACCACGAGCGCCGGCAGCCATCCCAAGCCCCTGAGCCCCCATGCCGTACGCGCGTTACGGGAGTACGACGTCGACCTGTCCGACCATCGGCCACGGCACGTGGACGCCTTCACCAGTGAACGGTTCGACTACGTGATCAGCCTGTGCGACCGGGCACGGGAGGTGTGCCCCGACTTTGCCTACCATCCCAGGTTCG
The DNA here is from genome assembly GCF_040196095.1 of Actinopolymorpha sp. B17G11. NCBI lineage: Bacteria > Bacillati > Actinomycetota > Actinomycetes > Propionibacteriales > Actinopolymorphaceae > Actinopolymorpha > Actinopolymorpha sp. B17G11. Next base: position 30,693 of record NZ_JBEFTW010000031.1, on the reverse strand, counting down.
TGCACTGGAGTATTCCCGATCCCAACGCCGCAACGGCTTCCGACCCCGGCGGTACGGGATACCCGGCCTTTCGCCGGACGGCGGCCGAGCTCGACACCCGCATCCGCTTCCTGATTCCCGTACTCCAGCAACAGCCACGTGGCCAGCCGACCCGACGCCTCTGAACGTGCGGTCCGTTCCTCGCCCCACGCGATGAGAGACTGTTCGGCGTGGGGGACACGTCGGCTCGGGCGCATCGAGCGCCAGTACATCGACCAGATGGAGCCGGTCGCGACCTCACCTCGCTGCCGAAGGCACACCTGCACCTGCACCTGGCCGGAGCGATGCGACCGGCGACACTGCGGGAGCTCGCCGCCCGCTACGGCGTCCCGGCACCGGCGCACGACGGGCGCGGCGTCAAGGACTGGGCGGAGTTCCAGCAGCTGTACGACGCCGCGCGGGCGGTGATCCGTACTCCCGACGACATCGGTCGCGTGGTCGCCGAGGCCGCCGCCGACGACGCCGCGGACGGGTGCGGCTGGCTGGAGCTCCAGGTCGACCCGACGTCCTACGCGGAGACGATGGGAGGGGTCCGCGCGGCCCTCGAAGCGGTGCTCACCGCAGCCGCCTCGGCGCCGATCCCGGTAGGAGTCATGGTGGCGTCGAGCTGGGCCAGATCACCCGACCATGCCGAACGCCTTGCCCGGTTGGCAGCTGCGTACGCCGATGCGGGCGTGGTGGCGTTCGGACTGTCCAACGACGAGCGGCACGGTGAGGTGGCCGCTTTCGTACCCGCCTTCCGCCTGGTCGCGGACGCGGGGCTCCTCGCCAGCCCGCACTCGGGCTTCTACACCGCCGCTCCTCATGTCCGCGAGTGCGTCCACCTGCTCGACGCGGCGCGGATCGGCCACGGCACGTCCGCGGTGGGCGACCCCGAGACCCTCGCCTTGTTGGCCGAACGGCGCGTGACGCTGGAGGTCTGCCCCACGTCGTACCCGCCGTTCGGCGTCCACGCACTCGACGAGGTGCCGGTCCAGCGGTTGCTCGCCGCCGACGTGCCGGTGGCGCTCGGCAGCGACGATCCCCTGCTGTTCGGGGTCGGACTGGCCGGGCAGTACGCCATCTGTCGTGACCTGCTCGGCCTGTCCGACGACCAGCTCGCCACCCTGGCGGGCCACAGTATCGAAGGGTCAGCGGCACCACCGGAGGTCAAGCGCGATCTGCGCACCCGCCTGGACGACTGGCGCCGACCGGAGCGCTTTCAGGGGCCAGCTCGCTGAATCACTGGCCCCTCGAACATCCCTGCCGCTGAGCTTTCCGCCATCCTGTGCAACAGCGAGGATTTACTCCTCGACCGGTGCGGTGCTCGCGGGCCGCTCGAGTTCTGACGCCAGGGGCCACGCATTGGGTCGGCACTCGCCGATGGCCTCGCTCTGCGGCATCATCACCGGCGCGGGCACTCCGCCGCCCGCGCATGCCCCATGACTTTTGCCAAGCAGGTGACCGATCGCGTGGTTGAGGACGTAGTCGTGGAAGTTGTCGAGATCCGCGCCGAACGTCTCGGCCGGGGCTGCCCATGCTCGCGCATCGATCACGATGCGATCCTTCACGCGACAGGTCAGGTGGTCGTCACTTTCGGCCTCCCTGCACAACCGATCAGCCGTCATCGGTGTCGCGAGCAGGATGTGCAGATCGACCGGTCCACTGTCGACCCGCTCGAATGAGGCCCAGCCGCCGTATGCCCAGCCACGGTGATCACTCAACGTGTCGTGTACCGCCTGACCGACCTTGACCGGAGGAAACGGCAGGTCCCGCTCGACATCGACCTGGTAGCGGATCAGCTTGCCGATGCCGTTGCGTCCGGAACGTCCCAGGGCGACGGCGAAGTTACCCGAGCCCTTCTCGACAATCCTGACCGGCGGCCTCGGCCTCGTCGTCTGTGGGTGCTGCGGTGTTGCTGTCGCCGATGGCGTGGCGCTGCCGGTGGCCTCCACCGGGAACGGACCTCGGTCCTTGGCGCGCGGGTTCGCCCCGTTCTCCGTTGCCTTCTGGTCGTTCGTACCCCTCTGGGCCAACTGGGCGGTGGGCCGGTCGGAAAGGTCGGCGTTCGGAGCGACGACCTGGCCTGAAGGTACGGCGAACCCGAACCAGTCGGCGAGCGCGAACCCGATGACAACTGTCGAAAGAAGAGCGGCGGTGGCGATCCAGACCTTGCGCCGTGGAGTCCCGTGCGTACCTGTGTGACGTACCTTCCTGCGGGCGGTCATCGTCGGCGAGTCCCTCCCCTGGTTGATCCACTCACCGGGGCCACCCCTGGAGGTCTGGCGACGCTCTCGCCTGTCGCGCCGGCCTCCTGGAAGCCGACCGGCTCAGCCGCGAGTGATCCGATGCAGGGCAAGGTCGTGCTGCGTCCGCCGCATGGTCATACGCCGTGAGCCGGCCCTGTCGATCCGAACCGGGTTCTCGATCCGATCGCAGGCCCCATCGACAGTCCCCTACCCCGTGCTCGACCTCGGCTACCCGGCTTGCTGTGCGACCGTGTTCGATCCGCATACGTACGACCGAACCGCGGCGGCGCCTGAGGCGCCGTCCGCCACCTGCGACCCGTGACCTCGGCAACGACCGCGATGCGGCACCTCAGGACCAGCTGGTGGAGACGTCGCTGGCGATGTGGGTGCCGTGCGCTTCGCCGCGGCAGATTCCCGCCATCACGCCCGTGCGGTCGATGTCGAACACATGCAGCGGCAGCTTCTGGTCCCGGGCCAGGATGAACGCGGCCTGGTCCATCACGCGCAACCCCTGCCGAAGCACGTCGTCATAGGTGATGGACCGGTAGCGCCGCGCCGAGGGATTCCCCGCCGGGTCACTGTCGAAGACACCGTCCGCCCCGTGCTTCGCCACCAGGATCGCCTCCGCGCCGATCTCGGCTGCCCGCTGCACCGCGGGGTAGTCGGTGGTGACGAACGGCTGACCGATCCCCCCGGCGATGATGACGATCTTGCCCTTGTCGAGGTGGCTCATCGCCCGAAGTCTGATGAACGGTTCGGCGACCGAGCTGATCGGAATCGCCGTCATGACACGAATGTCGTGCTCGCCCAGGGCCGTCAGCTTGCCGCGCAACAGGATCGCGTTGATCACTGTGGCGAGCATGCCGATATTGTCCGCCTCCACTCGGTCGATACCCCACTCCTCAGCCGAGCTTCCGCGGAAGACGTTGCCGCCGCCGACGACGATCCCGACCTGGATACCGATGTCGCGCGCCTGCAGGACCTCGCGGGCAAGGTGGTCGAGTGCGCCCGCGTCGAAGCCAGACTGATGGGGCCCGGCAACGGCCTGACCGCTGAGCTTGATGAGGACGCGTTGGTATCGCGGCATGCATGCTCCCGTCGACGTGAATAGCCCGCCGCACTCTACTGCCCAGCGTGGCCGCCGCCACTGACCGGCGCCGGCCACGTCACAGGAGCGTTCTCGTGGCCCGCTACGCCACAGATCATGGAACTGAGGTGATGCAGAGGTTCGGCCGGGGCGCGGTGCTATTCGCAGAACACCCGGACCTTGGCATCGGGCTGGTCCACGTCGACCGTCACCTCGTCGAGCTGCTCGATCAGGTCTTCGATGTGTTCCGGCTTGAGCCGGCTCAGGTCGATCGGCATCCCTGAGTTGTGCATCTCCTCGTTGACCTGACCGAGTGCCTGCGGCGGAATCAGGGTGGTGAGCTGGACCCCTGCCCGCAGCAGTTGCAGCGGGATGCGCACGTTGACCCGGCCGGGCCCGTTGCCGTGGTCCGGCGTGTTCTCCACCAGGACCCGCAGGAACTTCGGCCGACGTTTCGCGCCCGGCTCCACTGCCGTTGATCGCTGGACGGGCCGGTCCCGCTCCAGCGCGGCGATCAGCTGCTCGGCCTCGTCCGCGGTGATCTGCCCTTCGGCCAGCATCTGCAGAATCTGCTTGCGGTCGTTCATGGTCGCCTTTCCTCCGCATTTTGGTATGGGTGGGGCTGTCTTGATGTGGTGAGCGTCAACGTCGTGAGGTGTCGTCAGTGGGCTATCTGAAGTGGAGGAGCAGTCCCATACGGGCCTGCTCGATCTCGATCCGAGTTCCGCCGAGGGCATACAGCAGCCGCCAGCCGACGCCGAACGCCCGAGTCGGGCTGATCCGGTAGACCAGGCAGGCGACAGTCCCCGCCACTGCGGCGAGGAGCAGCACCGGCGAGAACACCAGGGCCACGGGCAGGATCGGTACCCAGAACCGCACCCAACCGCCCTGTCGGCGACGGAATCTCACGGTCACCAGCTGCGGCATCATCGGGACGCCTCCAGCTCTTCCACCGCGTCCTGTGCGCTGATCTCGCCACGCCGCAGCCGGTCGAGGACGTCGGCTTTGGACGGAGCCGGGTCGGTGTCAACGAAGTCAAGACCGCTGGCGATCCGGTTCAGCCGGGACTTGATCGTCGGGTAGCTGACCCCGAAGATCCGCTCCATCTCCTTGATCGAGCCGTGGCACCGGACGAACGCGGTGACGAACACCTGGTCCTCGGCGCCCAGCGCGGCGAGCTGTGGCAACTCGAACTCGCCCTCGATCGCGACTCCGCTCGCCAGGCGTACCCGCTCGACCACGAACGCCTGGCCGCGCGTCAGGTTGGTCAGATCCTGCCAGTCCACTCTCGCCTCACCTCCGCCAATGAGTCGGGTTAATCGTGATCTCAGATTTTTTAAGTTATGAGCACCCTAGATCTTAATTTTTCCAATCTCAAGGCTTTGGCGTGGTGAATATCCGACATGGCCGGACCAGGAACCGGGCACCGGTGGCGGCACTCCGCTCGATGACCGGCCGACACCACGACCACATCGACGACTGTCCGCAGGACACGACACTGCAGCGCGCACACCGTCAGAGCAGGTGGGCGTAGCGGCGGACCGTTTCACACCACCAGTCGAGCTTGCCGCGGGAGAATCGGCGGTGAACCGGATCAGGGAAGTCGACCGCCGAACAGGTCAGCGCCGGTACCAGACCGGACGCCTGACCGAGAAGGCACAGCCCGAGCGCCCGCTCGTCGTGCCGGCCATCCCGAAGGGAACGCCACAACCCAAGGAGTTCGTCGGTACCGAATGCATAGAACTGCGCGAAGTTGGCAAGCCATGCCGCTTCGGCCTCGGGTGGGCCGGCCGTGGCCAGACTCCAGTCGAACAACACCAGCTCCGACCCGACAATCGCGGCGTTCGCGGGAATCGCGTCCCCGTGCAGGAATGCTGGCTCCAGCCCACCGGTGACACGAACCGGATCGGCGACGATTCCGCGTACGACGTCGACGACATCGGAGGGGACCACCTGGTCCAGCAGACCCCATCCTCGGGCGACTTCCTTGACGAACTGGTCGGGTTGGTTGTACTCCCGCTCCACCGCCGACGGCCACAGGAGCGCCCACCGCTGCTCGAGGCTGGCAAGGCAGTCGGGAACTCCGCTGCCCTTGAACGCGGCGTACATCGCATCGAGGGCAGAGACATAGCCGCGCATCTCCGCCAGCGAAAGGCGGCGACCGCGCAGCAGGTACGGCGTCAGGTCACGCGAGATGGTGACCCACATGTCGGCCCCGAACGGTTCGGCGGCAACGATCGGATGCGAGAGGCCGTCCGGTAGTCGATCGAGCCACCCCTGTGTCCACAGCGCTGCCTCGCGGCCGGTGTCCCCGGTCAGTCGGCCCTGCCAGTCCTGACCAGGTACGCACCACTTGACGAAGAAGGTCTCCCCGCCCGAGGTCTCCACTCGCTCGATCGGCGTTCCGCTGGCGCCCGGCTCGGCAGCGTCGCGTTTGACGGCTGACCCATACAACCCACGCAACACCGGGCCGGGCTCGCCCTCGGGACGCCGCTGCTCAGACCGCGGATGGTCCGAGACCACCAGGTGGCGATGGACGCCTTCCTCGCCCACATGGAGATAGTGCGTACGTCGATGCACGGTCCGCTGAGCGCGCTGATCCGCAGCGGAGGGAACGCGCCACTCCAGGTCCGCCACCACGCCGACGACCGAGCCCGCCTGGTCGGAGAAGACGCGGGACGACCTGTGCAGCAGCTCCCCCGGCTGCCCGTGCCAGCGTTCTAGGACGGCAAGCGCCCCGTCGCGCGAATGGGCGTGAACGACCTCCCCTGGCACGTACGCACCGAACTCCACCGACGGCGTGTAGCACCGACCAACGGCGGCACCGCCGTCCCCGAGCACGACCACCTCGTACAGCCCCGCAACGAAGCGATCAGCCCACTCGCGGCCCGACGTCATCAGGGGGTGCGCCTCAGCAGATAGAGGCACGGACGGTGGCCTTTGGCGAACACCTGGATGCGTTCGTCACCACGCCAGTCCGGGCTCGCTGACACAAGTGCGTCCATCAGCCGCAACTCCTGCGTCGCCACGATCATCGTCGCCCGCTCCGTCGCAAGCTCCGTAGAGCGACGCAGCAACGCGTTGTAGAGTTCGCGATTCTCCCGATGCGATCCATGCTTGTCGCCCCAGGGCGGGTCGGCGACCAGCAGGTCGAACGTCCCGACACCGTCAAGGGACTCACCGACCCGAATGTCGCTGGAGATCAGTTCCGCGCGCCCCGCCAGGCCGGCAGAACGCAGGTTCTCGACAGACGCGGCGATCGCCTCATCGCTGTGGTCGACGCCAACAGCGCGTCGCACGGGAGCCACCAGCAACCTCTCGACAAGGAGGGTCCCGGATCCGCACATCAGGTTGAGGAAACGGTCCCGCGGATCTGGCCGCGTCCACCGCACCATCGCCGCCGCGATCGTCGCGTTCAGGCCACCGGGGTAGGGCGCCGTACGCCACTCGCGCAGCGAAAGTGGCCGGGTGCTGAGGCGGACCAGAACCTCCCATCCGCCCCTCGCCCACGACGGACGGAACCTCAGATGGCAGTTTCCCTCGTCCTGGTCGCGCGGCAGTCCGGTCAGCGACTCCAGCTCGCGCGCGATCCTTGCGAACACCGCCGAGTCGGCGCCGGCGGCACCGATCCGGATGCCGCGCGGGGGCAGCGACCGATTCAGTGACCGGACCCGCGCGACGGCATCGGCGATCGCCGGAAGGTACTCCGAACTCAGCAGCGACCGCGGCCGCGGGACCGGAAAGCAGAGCACGAGGTACGCGGCCAGGACCGTCCGCAGACCGAACAGCCGTCGCGGCGATCCGCCGTAGGTGAAGGAGATCTCAGAGCGCCCGTCCGCCTCCCGCACCCGGGTCACGTCGCCGAGCTCCCCCAACTCCGAACGTACGAAGGAAGCCAGCCCAGGCAGGAAGGTGACCACCAGCTTCATCCCGAAGATCCTCGCGTACGCAGGCCGCGAGAGGCCACCGGATTAGCCGGCCCAGCGGCGGGAACCAGCGAACGGCTGGACGCTGGAACGAACGGCTACTGGGGCTCGGACTGCAGGCGTACCGACCCGTCGTCGTCATGGTCCACGACGAACAGCGTGCCGGGCGGAAACTCGCCGAGCACCTCGGGTGGCAACTGGACCGTGCCGTCGCCCGCGACCACCGCGAAGTCCTGCCCGTCGCGTCCTTCCGCACCGACCCGGCCGTCGCGGATGGTCACCACCCGGCCGAGCTGGGACCCGACCTCCGGGTCGTGGGTGACGACGACGATGGTCGTGTCCCGCTTGGCGTTGACCGCCTTCAGCGCGGCCAGTACCTCGTCGCGGCCGGCCGTGTCGAGTTGGCTGGTCGGCTCGTCGACGAGCAGCAGTCCCGGTCCGGCGGCGATGCCCACCGCCAACGCCGCACGCTGCTGCTGGCCGGCCGTCAGCTCGGCCGGCTTCGCCTTGCCCAGACCGGCGAGCCCCACCAGGTCGAGGATCTCGTCGGCCTCCGCGAGCTCGATCCCGCGGGTGCCAGCCGCCCGTCGCTGCGCCAGCCAGATGTTGCGGTGCAGGCTTGCGTACGGCAGCAGGTTGCGGCCGACCCCCTGCAGCACCACGCCGATCTCGGTACCACGCAGCCGGTTCAGCTCCGCGTCGCTCAGCTTGCCGATGTCGTAACCGCCGACACCGATCCGGCCCGCCGCCGGCCGCATCAACCCGGCCAGCAGCGAGATCAGGGTGGACTTGCCCGACCCGGACGGGCCGACCAGCGCGACCATCTCGCCCGAACTGATCGACAGGTCGACACCGGAGAGTGCCACCACGTCCGAGCCCTCGACCCGGTAAATGTGCACCACTCTCCGGCACACCACCGTCAGGCCCATCAGCCCACCTCCTGCTGTCGTCTGATCACGTGCCGCTGCCACCAGCCGCCGGCGGCTACCCCGGCGAAGAGGACGGCCACGACCAGCAGCTCCGCCACCGCAACAGGCGCCCATCGCGGCCAGTCCGTGAGCAGCGCCTCGTCCACACCGAGGGGCAGCCGCTCACCCGCGGCGAACCATGCCCCGGCGGCGGCGAGCATGCCCGTCACCGCGCTGGTCACCACGATGCCACCGTACGACCACAGCGCCGCCCCGGTCGTCGTCCGTTCTGCCGTCCCCTGCGCCCGCAGGGCGCGCATCCCCGGGCTCCACGTACGCCGGTCCACCACGACGATCAGGGCCAGCGCGCCGAGCCCGACCAGTACCGTCACGCCGGCACCGAGCTGGTAGGACTGCAACGCCAGCGCCGCCCCGGACCTGTCGATGGATGCCTGGATGCTGGCGACCGTCCGGTCACCGGTGATGACCAGGCCCTCCTCGCGGAGCCGGTCGACGACCGAGGCAGGAGCGTCCGCGGTCAACCAGACCTGGGGGTACCCGGCCAGCCCGGGATCCCGTGCGAGGCGCTCGGCGTACTCCAGATCGACGAGGGCGCCGGTCGTGCCGACGCCGGGGAGACCGTCGAGGTTCGCCTTGGCGTCGAACCTGACCGGCTGGTTGTCGACGTTCGTCAGGAGCTTGCCGGGCAGCTGGCCGGCGGTGACGGCGGGCAGCGGGTACGGCACGTCGACGGCCAGCAGCTCGTACTCCGTGTCGGGCCAGGGGTCGGGCTGGGACAGGAGCAGACCGTCGGCCGCGCCGTTGGCCCAGAGCTGCTCGGTGACGAGCGCTCCCTCCGGGGCACGCCACCGGCTGTCGTCGGCGAGCTGCTGGGACGTCAGGACATCACGGCCGTCCTGGCGTAGGGACCCGAGCGTGACGCCGAACCGTCGTACGTCCTCGTCGTTGGTGGTGGCGGTGACGCCGGTGAGCCGGCAGCCGTCCTCGCAGCCGGCGATCTCGTCGGTGTACTCCCGTTGGTCCGCGGTCACCGGCCCGAACGTGGCGACTTCCCGGTCACCTGACGGCGACAGGAGACGGACCGTGACGGTCAGGGACTCGTCCTTCGTGAACGGATCCGGCCGCAGGTCGGCGGTGAGGTCGCCGTCGCCGACCATGGTGGGATCCGGCGCGGGAGGGCGCAGCGACGCCGCGATCTTCGCAGGATCCACCGCGCCGTAGTGCTCGGACCACAGCGCCACGCGAGCGAGCCGGGTGGAGTCGACGGCCACCACGGGCGGGTCGTCGTCGGTGGTGCTGCGGGCGGGCACCACGGCCATCGCGTGGGTACCCTCCGGGTCGGCCGCGCGGACCGCCCGCAGGAAGTCCTGCCGGCCGACCTGCTGCAGCTCCAGCACCCGCGCCGCGCCGAGGAGTTGCTGGGCCTCGGCGAGCCGACCCTGTGCGGCCACGTCGGTCGCGGTGGCGGCGAACCCGAGCGTCCCGAAGACGAGGACGAGAACGACGAGCAGCCGTACGGATCCCGCCGGCCGCCTGGCGAGATAGAACGCCGCGACCGCGGGACCGATCCGGCCCCGCCGCAGCGACCATCGACCGGCGAGGTCGAGGAGCGGCTTGACCGCCAGCGACGCCAGCATCGCCACCGCGAGGATGATCAGGACGGGTGCGGCGACCATGACGCCGACCAGGTTGCCGTCGAGCGAGCGCAGCTCGACCACGACCACGATGCCGAGAGCGATGGCGAGGACCTCCACCGCCGCCACCGCGAGTCGCCGGGAGCGTGGCGGGACCTGCCGCAGCAGCGACCCGATCGGGCCGGCCAGTTCCCGCCGCAGGGCGAGCAGGCCGGCCGCGAGCGTCCCGGCGGCGGCCAGTCCGGCGGCCAGCAGCTGGGCGCGGTCGATCGGGACGGGTTCGCCTCCACCCGGCGCGATCAGCCAGACAAGCGGCGGCGTGAGCGCCAGACCCGCGGGTACACCGGCGAGTAGCGGAAGCAGGCTCTCCGCGGAGACGGTGGCGGCCCGCGTCGGCCACTTCGCCCCGCGCAGCACCACCGCGCCGATCTCCAGCCGCCGGCCCCAGATGCCGTGGCCGACGGCGAGGTGAATGACGAACCAGCACAGGGCGATCAGCGGCGCCGCGGCGATGGGGAGCAGCGCCCGGGCGTTCTCGCCGTGACCCTCGATGCGATCCAGCAGCCGCGGCAGGGTGGTGAGCGGCCCGGCGCTGAACGGGTCCTCCTGCATGAGCCGCTCCTCGACGGCATCAAGCTGGCGGCGGATCTGCGGGACGCGTTCCGGGGTGAGCCGGTCGGCCGGCAGGACCGAGTCGACCCAGATCGTCTCGTGTCCGTGGACGAGTGTCTGGAGCGTGGTCCGGTTGGTGAAGAGCTTGGGGGTGTCCAGCTTGCCCAGCGGGTCCTGGAGGACCCAGTACGGTGCCGCGGCGTCCTTCGGCTCGAACACCCCGACGAGAGTGATCGAGGCCGGTGGTCCGTCCGGCTGCAGGCCGTCCTGGGTACGCCGAACCGGTGTGAGCACGACCCCGTCGCCGGCGTGGAGCTTGAACTCGCGGGCGAGGTCGGCGGGGAGGGCGGCCTCCCGGTTGCCCACCGGACAGCGGCCCTCGGCGAACGTGACGTACGGACAGAACCCGTCCCTGGCGAGCAGGCTGTACGCCTCATTGGTCGGCTGGCCCGGTTCGAGCCCCTGCACCTGGATCTGGCCGGTCGTGACGGGGGTGAACCCGGCCAGCTTCGACCGCGCGTCCGCGTAGGCGGCGAGGTCCTCCGAGGCGGCCGTCGCGGCCCCGTCGTCGGAATCCGAGGAGTCCACCGACACCGGCGTCAGCGACACGACGAGCTCGATGTTCTCGGCGGTGGCGAGTTCGTTGTCGACCGCGGCCCGGTCGATCGCCACCGCGAAGGCCGGGACGCTCACGGCCGCGACGGTGGCCGCCATCGACAGGACGAACAGCGTCAGCGCCTGGCCCCATCGGGCGGCGAGCTGCGTGAACACGAGGCCTATCACGAGCGCTCCCGGGTCCGGCGGACCAGTGCGGCGCCGGCGGCGAACACAACCGCACCGAGCACCGCGGCCGTGGCGCCCGCGGCAGCCACGACCGGATACGGATGGAGGGAGACGGTGGGAAGGATGTCCCATCCGTCGACGAAACCGGGCGACAGGATCCGGCCGATCGCGGCACCGGCGAGCCCGGCGAGGACGCCGACCACGATCGCCGTGGCCACCACCGCCGCGAGACCGCCATAGCCCACGGCGCGGACGATGCGAAGGTTGACACCCTGTGCCCGCAGCGCGGCGAGTTCTGCCGCCCGCACCGGACGGTCCCGGGACGCGTCGACCAGCACCACGCCGGCGGCGAGCAACAGCCCGACCACCGCCACCGCGGCCTGGAACCGGCCGCTGACCGCGTTGCCCTGGGCATGCAGCTGGCTCAGTCGATCGGACAACGACTCCTCGCGCAGGGGCGTCAGTCCCACCTCGCGCAGGTCGTCCACGATCGAGGCCGGTGCGGTCGAGGACAGCCACACCTGCGAGGTACTGCCGCCGACGAGCGGGAACGGCACCAGCCGATCCGCGTAGGTGAGGTCGACCAGCGCACCGACCTTGCCGTGCCGCGGCACGAGAGACGCCGTACGGACGACCTCGGTCGGCACGGACGCCCCGGGCAGCGGAGGAAGGCGTACCTCCGCGGTCGAATCGGGCCGCCAGCCCGCGACGACCACCGGCAGGGGGGCGGGAGTGTCCGCGACGTACGCCCAGTCGGAGCGGTCGACCGGCACGCCCTTGGGAGGCTGCGACACGGTGAGGCGCAGGGCGTCCTCGCCTGCGGCAATGGCCGGTCCGAGGTCCCGGGGACCCACCGCGGGCCGCCACCGGGTCGGTTCGGACAGCAGTCGCGCCAACGTCGTCGCCGACTCCGCGCCGGTCGAGCCCGCGGGCGTCGGATACAGCTCGACCTGCGTACCGCCGCGCGGCGGGCCATGACCGACCGCGGCGGCATCGTCGGAGCGCGCGCTGATGGCGTCAGGTCGCTCCGGCCCGAGGATCTGGACACCGACCAGCCGGCATCCTGAGGCACACGCGGGGACCTCCGTGGCGTAGGTCTCGGGCTTGTCCCTCAAAGGGCCCACAACCGCGTCGACCGGCTCACCGGTCTTCAGCGCCCGCAGCCGGATCCGCAGATGTACGACGGTGGACCCGCCAGGGTGGGTGGCCGCCGCCTCGAGCCCGAACTGGTCCGCCCTGATCACGACCGGCTTCGGCTCGGCCGGGCGCAGGGCGGCGGCGACCTGGTGGACGTCGCCGCCGTACCCATCGCGCCAGCCGGCGACCACCCCCAACCGGCTGCTGTCCACCGCGAGGATCGACGGGTCGTAACTGATGCCCGGCTGGTCGACCACCGCCATCGCCTGGGTGCCGTCCGGGTCCACCGCCCGGACACCCTCCATCAGCTCCACCACGTCATCGGCGGCAACGGTGACCACCCGGTCGGCGCCGACCTCGAGGGCGGCCCGCTGCCACTGCGTACGTGCGCTCGTATCCCAACCCACGAAGGCCGTCGTCACCAGCGCGACCGCGACCACGACCAGCGCGAAGAGCCGGTGGGTCTCCGGCCGACGCGCCATCAACGCCGCGATCAGCGTCCCCGCCAGCCGGCCCGACTGGCGGGCGCGGACGGCCAGCCAGGTGGCAAGGGGCGGCACCGCCCAGGCGGTGATGAGAGCGATACCGAGGGCGGCGAGTGCGGGCGCCAGCAGCGGCAGCCCTTCGACGTCGCGCTGGATCACCAGGGCCTGCACGACGCCGTACGCGGCGAGCCCGATCAGCACCAGGTCGACCACGGAGCGGCGCCACCGCGGCCGGCGCATCGGAATCCGCCGCAACAGGTCCCGCACCGGCGTGAAGAGGGTGCCGACCTGCGCCGCGACCACCGCCACGAGGCCACCGGCGAGCGTGAGACCGACGAGAAGGAGCGAGAGGAGGAACGCTGTGCCGCCGGCGCCACCCTCCAGCGTCCCGGCCATGACCTGGCCGACGCCGAGCCCGACGGCGGCACCGACCACGGCGCCGGCCAGCAGGGGAACCACACTCTGGCCCAGCACCAGCATCCAACCGCGACCGGACGGCGCTCCCCGAAGTCGCCACCAGCCGACGTCGCCGCGGATCTGGACACCGCCCTCGCGGACCACGACGGCGAGGGCGAACCAGGTCAGCAACAGCAGCACGATGATGCCGACGCCGACCCCCGCGGTGACGTTGCGCCGGTCCCGGGCGATCCGGTCGATCAACCCGTCCAGCTCCATCGTGCTCGCGGAGTAGCCCTCCTCGCGCAGCTGCGACAGCCCGGTGTCGAGCCTGGTCGCCAGCTTCTCCATGTCCATGGTGGCGAACGCCCGGGGAGAGGCGAGCAGGTCGTAGGTGTAGGTGACCCGCTCCTGCCCCTGCAGGGTCGTACGTACGGTGAAGACGGTCGCCCGGTCGCTCGACGTGTCCGAGCCCCCGCTGATGAGGTCGCCGTCGCCCCAGTACGGCTCGCCCGGGTCGATCACCCGGTAGATACCCGAGACCCGTGCGGAGAATGGCTTGTCGTTCGTCGCCTCGATCTGCAGCCGGTCGCCCACCTCGAGCGCGAGCTCGCCCGCGAGGGTCGACGGAAGGGCCACGTCGCCCTTCCTGGTCGGGCAGTCCCCGGCCACCACGAGGTGCTCGCAGACGTCCTCGCGCACAGCGAGGTGCACCTCGGCGGGCTCTTTCTCCGACGCACCGGGGAGCAGCTCACCGGAGACGGAGCCACCGACGACCGACGTGAAGCCGGACGGTCTGAACTGTTCACGCGCCCCGTCGATCGCCACCGCGGACGTGGTGTCGCCGCTGCCGCGCCACCCGGCGAGCCAGGTGACCGAGATCAGCCGCTCCTCGACGGTGGCGCCGTTCACCGCCGACACCCCGGCCTGCTGGGTGGCTCTGACGGCGTACGACGGCGCGGCCGCCAGGGCGGCGCAGGCCAGCAACGCCACCAGCGCGACGATGACAGCCTGCCTGCGGCGAGCCGCGAGGACATTGCCCAACACCACCCACATGCAGGTGCCCTACCTGGCCGCAGGCTGGTTGACGGGTTGTCGCTCGCGTACGACGGACAGGGCCGCCGGGTCGAGCTCGGCCCTGACCAACTCGGCCCTTCCGTCGACCAGGTGGAGTTCGGCGTCGCAGACGGCGGCGGCCTCCGGGTCGTGCGTGGCGAACACGACCGCCGCCCCACGTTCGGCCTCCGCGCGCAGCAGATCCAGAACGGTCTGGCGGGAAACCGCGTCCAGTTCGCTGGTCACCTCGTCGGCCAGGAGGACGTCGCCGCGCAGCGCAAGGCCGCGGGCGATCGCGGTGCGCTGCTGCTGGCCGCCGGAGAGTTCCTCGACCAGCTGGTCACGCTGGCCCGCGAGGCCCAGCCGTTCCAGCGACTCGGCGGTGAGCCGGCGGGCCTCGGAGGGCTCGATCCCGTTGGCGAGCAACGCCACTTCGAGGTTCTCCCCCGCGGTGAGGAATGTGGCAAGGCCGTTGCCCTGCGGGACGAGGACGAGGCGCAGCGCCACCGCGTGGTCGCGGTCACGCAGGGACTCGCCGTCGACCGCGACTGTGCCCTTCGCCGGTTGCAGGAGTCCCGCCATGGTCGAGAGCAACGTCGTCTTGCCGGCGCCGGAGCGGCCACTGATCGCGACCACGCGTCCGGGCTCCGCGGTCAGTGTGACGTCCTGCAGGACCGGCGGCCGGCTGCCGTAGCTGACAGACACCTGGTCCACCGTCACAGTCCGCACAGCGGCCTCCCGTCCCGTTGTGCCCCTGGCTGAGGCGCGATGAGCATACCTGGACAAGGTCGACTCCGCGATGGTCCGACGTGGGCGTACGGACCCGCGAAACCGCCTCTGACCTGGGCCTTGACCAACCTGGTCACGGTGCGGCATAACCCACCGGGGTGGTCGGTACCAGGCACTCGGTGGACCTGTCGACGCGCCCTTCCACGGGTGTCGAATCCGGAAGTGGAGCGTCCGGAACAGGTCGTAGCGTGCGCAGTCGAAGACCGTCGAGGGTCGCGGTCGCTGGAGGAGGGCGAACATGACTGTGGAGGACTGGCTGCTCGACTCCGACCCGGCACTCCGGTGGCAGGTCATGCGCGACCTGACCGGTGCGTCCGAGGCGGACGTCGGTGCCGAACGGGCTCGGGTGGCGGGCGAGGGCTGGGGCGCTCGACTGCTGGCCCTGCAGGCACCGAACGGTCAGTGGGGCGGAGGAACGCTCTTTCCCGTCTGGACCTCCACCGCCTGGACCTTGATGCTCCTGTACCACTTCGGCCTCGACCCGGCCACCGCCCAGGCCCGCCGCGCTGTGGCCCTGGTCCGCGAGAACAGCCGCTGGGAGCATGCCGGTCAGCCGTTCTTCTCAGGCGAGGTGGAGCCGTGCATCAACGGCAGGACCGTGGCCATCGGCGCCTACTTCGGTGAGGATGTCGGCGCCATCGTCGACCGGCTCGCCGACGAGCAGATGGCCGATGGCGGCTGGAACTGCGAACAGGAGAACGGGTCGACGCGTGGTTCGTTCCACAGCACGATCTGTGTGCTCGAAGGGCTGCTGGAGTACGAGCGGGCCACCGGAGGCTCGCCGGCGGTGACGGCGGCGCGCGAGCGTGGGGAGGCGTACCTGCTCGACCGCCGGTTGCTCCGCCGGCTGTCCACCGGTGAGGTGACCGACCCGTCGTGGACCCGGTTCTCGTTCCCGCCGCGCTGGTTCTACGACGTACTCCGAGCCCTCGACCACCTGCGCGCCGCCGACGTCACACCCGACGACCGCATGTCCGAAGCCCTCGCGCTCGTGGAGTCCAAGCGCCGCCCCGACGGCCGATGGCTGCTGGAGAACACCCATCCCGGCGACGTGCACTTCGAGATGGACGACGGCCAGGGCAGGCCGAGCCGATGGAACACCCTGCGCGCCCTCCGCGTCCTGCGCTGGTCTGAGCGGAAGCGTCAGTGACCACCCACGACACCGACAGGCTGCAGTGCGAGCACAACGGCACCTTGGACTCCTCCTTGAGCCGGGCTACGACGTCGAGGGCGTCGCCGCTCACGACGGTCGCGTTCGACCAGTCGAGGGGGTCCTTCGAGTGTCGGCGGATCAAGCCTCGGCGTCGATGGGTGTCAGATCCTCCGGCCGCAAGTCTGGGCGTATCCGCAGGAACCGCACCGCGTGCCGCCACCGGCCGCCCTGATCCGTGGCGACGTCGACCAGGATCTCCACCACCTCGGTGGGTTCGACGCGAACGTAACGCACCGGGCCAGCCCGCCACGTCACTGTCATGGCCTCCGGCCAGGGATGATCAGGGCCCGCCAAGGTGAGGAGCGACGCCAGGGTCGCGGCGGCGGAGGGGCTGAGTGGGGTCGTCCGCCCGACGTAGCGCAACTCGCCGGCCTCCGTGGCGTACCGACCCAACAGCAGCGCCTCTGGGTGTTCGATACTGCCGGTCACGCCGCCGACGATCGCCTCGGTGGTCCTGTGCGCCTTGTACTTCAACCATTCGCGGCGTTCGGAGTAGCGGCTGTCCGCGGGCTTGATGATCAACCCCTCGACTCCGGAGGCGGGTAGTTCGTCGTACCAGAGCTGCGCCAACTCCGGATCGTCGGTCTGCATGCCCAGTGACAGATGGGAGCCGGAAGGCACCCGCGCGAGCAGCCGCTCCAGCACCTTCCGGCGCACCGTCAACGGCCGGCGTCGAAGGTCCCCGTCCGCCGCGGTCTCCAGGACGTCGAACACGACGAGATGCACCGGATCGGTCACCGCGAGATCCCTGGACCTGGCGCGTTGGGCGTAACGCCGTTGCAGCGCGTCGAAATCCAGCCGACCACCCACCCAGCGCACGATCTCTCCGTCGACGACTGTGCCCGGTGGAAGACCCGCGACGACCGCACCCGTCAACTCGGGAAATACCTGATCAAGGAGTACGCCACGCCGCGTATAAATGTGCACGACACCGTTGTCGTCAATGTGGGCCTGCGCGCGATATCCGTCCAGCTTCGGCTCATAAACCCACCCTCCCGTACGCGGCGCCGGTAGGCGATCGACACTCTTCGCCAACATCGGCTGAACTGGCCCCTGGATGTGCACACCGGCACACCTACCCGCGGGCACGCGTCCTAGGAGTAGCGCGACGGCGGCTGAATCCGCGACGTGGGCTTCCGCCGCTTCCCGCGTCCGAGCAGAACGGCACCGATCCGCTGTTTCTGGCCGGTTCCATTGCACCGGTGGCATGGCCGCAGTGAGTAGGTGAACAACGAGCCCGGGTGGCGGCCCAAACCCTTGCAGCGATCACATTTTGCATACGGATGAAGGAGTATTGACAACACGTAGCCAACAATCACGATCACGACCAGCATCCAAACCGGATCCATCGAGCCTCCCCCCATGTGGTCGTCGCTCATACGTACTCCTCTGTGCCGCCACTGTCCACTGAATTGCTGGTGGTTACTCAGCCATAAAAGTCTCATGAAGCCTGCCCGACGCCGCCCGGCACCGGGAGCCCCGCGTCGGCGCGCGTACCGCCGAAGGTCATGGTCGAAGAAATTCGAATGGCCCGGTCGTACACAAAGCTCGCCCTGATACCAGAGAAGGGACGGCACATGCTTTCGTACGGTCGTTTCCGCTGACGCCCCTTGGGGAGATCATGAAAGCAATTACGGTTGTTCCGGGCAAACCCGACGAGGTACGCGTCAGCGACGTCGACGAGCCGCCGGGCACACAGGGATCGATCCTGGTCGACGGCCGGCTGCTGGGAGTCTGCGGCAGCGACGTCGACATCGTCGAACAGGGATACGGATGGCCGCCTCCCGGGAAGGACCGCCTCCTGGTGGGACATGAGTCCCTCGGGGAGGTTCTGGAGGCACCCGGAGACAGCGGTTTCGAGCCCGGCGATCTTGTCGTCGGCATCGTGCGCCGGCCCGACCCGGTGCCGTGTGAGCCGTGCGCGCACGGCGAGATGGACTTCTGCCGCAACGGCCGGTACACCGAGCGTGGCATCAAGGAGCTCGACGGATTCGGCTCGCAGCGGTGGCGTATCGAACCGGAGTACGCGGTCAAGGTGGACCCGGACCTGCGGGACCTTGGCGTACTCGTCGAGCCGGCATCCGTTCTGGCCAAGGCCTGGGAGCAGACCGACCGCTTCGTCACTCGCTCCTGGTCGCGGCCCAAGGCTGCGCTGGTCACCGGCGCGGGCCCGATCGGACTGCTGGCCGCTCTGTTGGGGGTACAACGCGGCCTTGACGTGCACGTGCTCGACATCAACGACGCCGAACCGAAACCACAACTCGTCGCCGGCCTCGGTGCGACCTTCCACACCGGCAGCGTGACGGACATCGACGTCGAACCAGATGTCGTCATCGAGTGCACCGGTCACGGACCGCTGGTGTTCGATCTCCCCGACGTCGCTCCGCCCAATGCCGTGATCTGCCTCACTGGGCTCTCCGCAGGGACCCGCGAGGTCAGGGTGGCGCTGGACCAGGTCAACAAGGAGATGGTGCTGGAGAACACCGTGCTCTTCGGTTCCGTCAACGCCGCCCGCCGCAACTTCGAACAGGCCGCCGACGCACTCGCCAAGGCCGACCGGGGATGGTTGGAACGCTTCATCACCCGCCGGGTTCCGATGAACGGATTCTCCGACGCCCTTCACAAAGCTGCCGGAGACGTGAAGGTCGTCGTCGACCTCAGCGGCTGACCACCGCCAGGATGATCACCCGCCGACGAACGGTCCGCGCCGCCGGAACCAGGCTCAGACCGCGGTGACGACCTCGGCCAGGAACCAGGTGCGTCGTTCCGTCTCGTCGATCCAGGTCTCGATCAGGCTGGCCGTCGCCACGTCGTCAAACTTCTGACAGACCTCGTGCGTCGCCCGCAGGTAGTGCGTCAGCGCCCGGTTGTCGTCGCGTAGTTCCCGCATCATCTCGTCCGGGGGCATGAATTCGACGTCGTTGTCCACAAGACGTTGGTTCCTGGCAATGTCACCGACGGAACGAATGGTCGTGCCGCCGATCTTGCGCGCCCTCTCGGCAACGTCATCCGACATCGCGAAGATCTGTTCCGCCTGCTCGTCGAGCAGCAGGTGATAGTCACGGAAGTGCCGGCCGGTCATATGCCAGTGAAAGTTCTTCGTCTTGACATAGAGCGCGAAGACGTCGGCGAGGAGCTTTCGGAGCTCTCCCGAGATTTCCACGACACCTCCGTGGCTGAGGTCCGTGGGTACGTCGAGCGCACCGGGTTCGGCTCTGCTCGTGGGTTTGGCACCGCTCTCGGTCATTTCGTACTCCTCTCGGTTCCCAGCCTCCACCAAAAAGGAGATCTCTGGTCACGTCGGAATCCGACCGTCCGGAGGTCCATCACCCGTGGGCCGTTCGGCCCCCGGACCTCACGGCCCCGGGTCGAACGGCCACGGGCTTGAACTGCCAACGGGCCACGATCACGAGAGAGCCGCGGCGAGGCGCTGTTCGAGCCTGTCGGGAGAGGGCAGGCGCCCGGAAAGGAGATGTCGGACACTGCGGTCCGCCAGGCGTTGATCCTCGCCACCGTGGGCGTTCAGTGCTGTTTCGACCTGCTCGGCGATGTAGTTCGCGAGGCTGTTGAGCGCTCCGCGGAACATGGCCAGGCTCAGGGGCGGGAGCGATCCCGCGTGTGCCCGGTAGCCGTCGATCATCGCGCGGTGGCCGGACGCAGTGTGCACAAAATGCATCAGGGCGTCGCACAACTCCCAGCTTGGTGGCTGTCCACCGGCGTAGTCCCAGTCGACGACGATGAGGCGACCGCCCTCTCCGCGCCACACCTTGGCCGGGCCCAACGTGTTGTGGCACATCACCGGTGCCGGCACGGGGACGTCGGCACCGATGGTCTCCCACTCGACCATCGCCGGTGTGGCCTTGGCGAGGAGGGGCGCCCAGTCGACTCCCCTGGCCTGTGCCGCCGCAACCAGTCCAGGCCACTGCGCTCGGAACAGGAACCTGGCGTGCCACGGGCTGATGCGGTCCACGGGCATGGCGAGGCGGTGGACCTTGGCGAGGATCTCGCCCACCGCGTACGCGTCCTTCGAGCTCACCGGCCATGCGAGTGGTGGACCGGAGTTGACCCATTCGTAGACGCGCCAGCTGTGCCCACCGACCGACTCGACGATCGCGCCGGTCCGGCTGCGTACCGGCGCCGGGATCCGAATCCCCTCCGCGGCCGCCGCCTCCTGCAGGGCGACGTCGGTCTCCGCAGCGGTGATCGGGGTCCAGTTGTCCATCGTACGAACGGTCCAGCGGCCCTGCTCGGTCTCCAGCGACCATCGCTGCCCGATGTTGTCGGGCCGGGCCACAGAGCGCATCGGAGCGGTCACCTTGCCGAGCCCGTAGCGCGCTGCCACGGCTTCGGCCAGGGTCTTGTCGGCGACGTCTGCCTTGCCCCTGTTCCGGTCGACCTCTGCTTTGAGGTCGGTCCAGGTGCGGAACCCGTACTGCTTGGCCAACGCCGACTGTGCATCCGACAGGGATGTTCCCGGCTCAGACTCCCGCAGCCCGCCGAGAAGGTCCTTGGCCTGTCGACGAAGGTGGTCGAGGCTGGGGTTGTCGGGGAGCGTCCTCATGAAAAACACCTCGCTCTTCGCCCGGACCCGCACGGACGATTCAGAGCTTCGGGTGTCTGCCGCTCAAACCCAAGCGCAGCGAGGTGGCTTCAAGCCTTCCGGCGAGTCTCGGCGCGACCCCAACGCGCTGGCGCCACTTTAACCGGCGACGCCCGACAGTCAAGGCTCGGCCCGAGCCAACGATCACGCTGCGCCGAGGTCGTGGTGGATCCAGACGTTCGGTTCGACGTAGACGGCGTTGTCGCAGAACGCCGGGGTCCGACGCGACCCGATTGCCTACGCCAGGTGGTCGCCGGTCTCGCCCTGGAACGGGCGTACCTCCACCGGGAGCGTGGTCGCCGCGGCAAGCTTGCGACCCCACTCGAGGGCGGCGTCGAGATCGGCCGCCTTCACGATGGAGAGCCCGCCGACGTGCTCCTTGCCTTCGACGTACGGTCCGTCGGAGGTCAGCAGGTCCCCATCCTTCACCCGTACGACGGTGGCGGTGCTCGGTTCGTGTAGCCCGCCGGCGAAGACCCAGGCACCGGCGGCCCTGAGCTCTGCGTTGAAGGCGTCCACGTCGCGCATGATCGGCTCGAGGAACTCCGGCGGCGGCGGGCCGGCTCCGTCGGGCTGTTGGATGCTGAGCAGATAGTGCTTCATCTCGTACGCCTCCATGGGTGTGGTTCCTGCGGCGTTGTTCGGCCCGGCTCTCATCGTCTACACGATCGGCGCCCGCCCGGATCGACATTCGGGCGTCCTGATCTCTCGGTGGGCGCCCCCGCCTGCTCAGGAGCATCCGCGAGAGCTGTACTATGAATCTCGTATTATCTGGGTTGCGAACCACTGTGCGATCATCGTTCGGAGGAGACTGTGCGTACCTACCACCACTCGACGGGTCTGCGAATCGCCAACCGAGTCATGACGATCCTCATCAAGCTCGGCCTACCCGTCCGCGGGTCCGGTGTTCCCACGGCCCTGCTCACGGTCCCGGGCCGCAAGAGCGGACTGCCTCGTACCACTCCCATCGCTCTGCTCCCCGACAACGACGGCGAAGGCGAGGGTTGGCGGTTGATGGCGCCCTACGGAGTGGTGGACTGGGTGAAGAACCTCCGCGCCGCAGGCTCTGCCACCCTCACCTGGCGAGGGAGCACCTTCGACGTGACCGCCCACGAGCTGACGCCGGCGGAGGGAGCACCCCTCCTCCGCGACGCCGTGGCCAACGCGAGCCCCATGCTGCGCAAGGCGTTCGCGCCGTACTTCTCCACCTCACCCGATGCTCCCCTCGCGGACTGGGAGGCAGAGGCAGGCCACCACCCGGTGTTCAAGCTCCGGCGAGCCGCCCACTGACACGTATCCTGCTGCGGTCGTTCCTGCTCGTGCCCGTGTAGGAGGCTTGCCTCGTGCCGCAGATTTACGAACCAGCGCAGCATGTCGATCCCCGCCTGCTCGGGTGGAAGGAGCGGCTGGCCAGTCGATGCGCGGAGGCGGTCGAGGCATTGGCCGCGGTTCCCGGCGTCACCGGACTCGTCCTGGGCGGAAGCGTCGGCCGCGGCCAGCACTGGCCCATGTCCGACATCGACCTCATGGCCCTGTGCTCCGGACGCGACGTGCGGGAGGCAGCCGCCGACGTCGACCGGGCGGCGTACCAGCTGAGTGAGATGTGGGGCAGCAGCGGGATCTACACCGCGGTCGACGCCGGGCGGCTGACCTTCGACGAGGCCGAGGTACGGCAGACGGCTTCGGGTGGTCTCCCCGCCACGGTGGAACGCATGGACGACCCGCGCTGGCTGCACGGCATCGACAAGATCTACGGCGGTGTCGCGATCCACGACCCACACGACGTGGCGGCGGTCTTCCTGGACTGGTCGTCTCGGCACCGCTTCGACGCCGGTGTGGTCGCGAGGCGTCGCGAGTCCTGGTGCGACCTGGCCGAGCAACTACTCCGGGACACCGAGCGGTTGGTGCACAGCGGCGACACCGCGGGCGCCTGGATCAGTCTCCGAAAGGCCGGGGGCGCTCTCGCCGAGGTCGCCACCGAACGCTGGGGTCGACGGGCCGGTTCGCTCGGACGGTACTGGACGCTCTTCGAAGCGCGGGCGCGACGGCACGGTGATCCCGAGCTTGCCGCTCGCCTCATGACGGCAGCGCACGCGCACCCTCAGTGCGTCTCCGCCATGGTCGACGCTGTACCGGAGTGGCTCCAGGACCGGATCGCGCTGTCGTACTCCGCGCGCCGCCTGGTCGGCGAGGAGGTCACGCCGGCGCAGAACGCCCGGGACAACGTTCTCGCCTTTGCGCAGCTCTACCGTGGCCGGTTCCCGTCCGCGCAGCATGCCTGGATGCGGGCCGAGGACGGCGCGATCCCGCAGGACTCGATCGCCGCGCTCACGGAGCTGCTCTCACACCTGCGGTAATGAGCATGCCGGGGATGGCCCGCTTGGCCTCTGACTAACCGTCAAGCCAGTCGAGCAGGCTCGCCGCATCCTGCCGGAACGCTCCTGGGTCGTCATCGCGTACGAACTCCAGCAGGGCGAAGCGGGTCACCGCATCGCCTTCAGCCCGCGGCTCGGCCCCCTGCTCGCCTCGCAGATCGGCGAGTACGCCCTGCCACAGGTCCGCGCGGTCCGCGAGTGGCAGCCGGGCACCGTCGGCGCTCCAGGAGAAGACGTGGGCCGTCATGAGATGGCGGCCGAGCGCGCGCACTTCGTCGCGTGCCTGGGCCGGCGTCGGCGTACCACGTCCCGGCTGCCAGTAGGTCCACGCTGCCGGGCCAGACGTACCCAGCAGCACACGCACCTCGTCGAGCAACGCGAGCGTCGAGTCGACCGTGTCGGTCAGGGTGCCCGGATGGAACTCCAGCGCGACCTTCAGGTCATGCTCGGCCGCCTGCACGACTGCTTTCGCCAGCCCGTCGACGACGTCCGCACGCTGGCGTTCGGTTGCCTCCCCCGAACCGAGCCGCCCGGCCCACACCCTTACCGAGGGTGCGCCGAGTGCGACGGCGGTCTCGACGACGGGTACGAAGTCGGCGGCAGCGTCGGAACCCGGCCGGAAGTACGAGCCGTAACTCGCCACAGCCAAGTCGTGGCCGGCGCACAGTCCTCGTACGTGCTCAGCGGCCCGCAGGTTTCCCACGGGTACGTGGACATCGCCACCCCACTCGACCGCCCGCAGCCCGGCGTCGGCAGCTAGCTCGACGACCCTGGCCGGCGCGAGCTGGCGGAACGTCACCGACACAAGGCCGGGAACAACGGCTGGCCGCGGTCGTACGTCCGTCACGCCACTGTTCACGGGGTCGGGACCTCCTCGAGATTTCCGCGTACGTCCGATCATCCTGGCACGTGGTGTCGGCCACCGGCGAAGGCGACGATGCCGGGCAGGGCGGGCCGGTATCCGTTGGTCGTGTCGACGTGGAGCACGGGTGCGTCCATCGAGATCGGGTCGTACGCATACGGCCTGGGCTCCCCCGACCGCTGCGCCGATCTCATTCCATGGGCAGCGCGGCGGAGCGGATTCTCCTTCGCACGTTGCATGTTCCTCGCGTGGGCGATGTCCGGATCGACGATGCACTGGAGAACTCTGAGGTCCGCGAGCCTCGCCAGTCGTTCGAGGCCAGGGCGCCATACCGGGCCCTGGAAGGCCGCTTCGGCGACCACACTCACACCGGCACCCACCAGCATCGCGAGAACGTCGAAGAACAACGGAAACACCCGCTCCGTCAGCGGGTCACCGGGACCAGGCACGAAGCCGGGATTGGCATGCACCATGCCTTCCTTGATCTCGTCGCGACAGATCGCCGGGCAACCCACCGCGCGGGCGATCTCGTGCGCCAGCGTGGTCTTCCCGAATCCACCTGGCGGCCCACTCACCACGACCAGCGTCGGCAACGGCACTGCGACCCCTCTCCCCTCTCCAACGCATCGGCCAGCGACGCACCGCAGGCGCCGCACCAAGGCAGTCACTCACACGTCAGGGACGGCGTACGCCGGCTGCTGGGCGCCGCCGCCGATCCCGACGGAACGATCCCGAACAGGCGGTAGTGCGTAGGCGCTCACGAGGTTGCGCCCGATCCGCGCCAGCTCGTGTCGTACGGACGCTGGAGCGAGGACCCGGACCGCCTCGCCGAAGTAGATCAGCTCGAAGGCGGCATCGCCGACGGACGGGAAGCGGGCACGGAACCGCCGCGGCCCAGCTGACCCGTTCTCGCCGGGGTCGAGTGCCTGAACGTTGTTCCAGGGGCCCAGGACCCCGGTCACCTCGGGTACGGCGTCCGCTTCGACGGAGAACTCCACACTGATCTGGTCGGGCCAGTGGGGCAACTCGTGGTTGACCTCTTCCCAGGCGCGAGCCAGGTCGAAGTCGTCCGGGCGTTCGACCGGCTCGGCAGTGGCGGCGACGTCGGCCACCCGGGAAGCTCGGAACGTCCTCGGGCCGGCTTCCGTGCCCGCGAGGAGGTACCACACACCGCTCTTCGAGACCAACCCGTACGGATGGACCCGGCGTACGGACGCCTCGCGCCCTGGTTTGGCATAGGTCAGGTCCACCTGAAGGCCGGCGACGACGGCGGCGCGAAGGCTCGCCAGCATTCTCGGCGTCTCCTCGGCGAGCTGACCCCACCGGGTCGGGTCGACGTGGACAGCTCGGTGCGCCTTCGTGGCGTGGCTCCTTGTCTCCTTGGGCAGAGCGGCGAGCAGCTTGCGCAGGGCCGAGGACACGCCCTGTTCGATCCCGAGACCCGCGAGGAGTTCGGGACCGGTCGCGAGGAAGAGCGCCTGGGCCTCGTCGGCGGTCAGGCCCGAGAGGTTGACCTGGTAGCCGTCCGTCAGTGCCCACCCGCCACCCCGACCGCGCTGTGAGTACAACGGCAGCCCGGAGAGGAGCAGAGCATCGAGGTCACGACGGATCGTTCGTTCGGACACCTCGAGCCGGCTGGCCAACGCAGGGGCGGTCAGCTGTCCGTGAGCCTGGAGGAGCAGGACGATGGCCACCAGGCGGTCGGCACGCATGAAAGCACAAGATAGCGAGGAAACAGGACGCAGGGGTGGCCGGTTTTCCTCCGTATCGTGCCGCCGATGCTCACACTGATCGGTTACGCCTACCGGGTCGGCCGTACGCCGACGCTCCTCGCGTTCGGGCTCGCGGTCCTCTCGGCAGCACTCGGGGTCGCGATGACGTTGCTCGTCGGGCAGGTGGTGGGCGCCGTTCCTTCGGTGGTCGCTGACCGGCCGGGTGCCATGTCGTTGCCCGTCTTCGCCGCGTGGTTGACCTGCCTTCTGCTCGTCTTCGTGGTCGTGAGCGTCCTGCCGGCGTTCCGGCATCCCGCCCGCCAGGCGATGGTCAACCACGTCCGGCGGGACGTCACGGTCAGGCTCACCGACCCGTTGCTCGGTCCCAGCGGGATGGCCCACCTCGAGGATCCCGTCGTCCTGGACCAGGCCGCACGGGCGAGTGGGGACAACGATCATTTCGGCTTCCAGGTACGCACCGGGCTGGAGACGTTGCCGGATCTGGTGGCGAGTCGGTTGCTCCTGCTGGGGAGCGCCGGGCTGGTGGGGCTGACGTTCTCGTGGTGGGTCGCGGCGGGGTTGGCGGCGGCAACATTCTTCATGGAGTGGCACCAAGGTCGCCTGGTCAGTACGGAACTCGACTCGATGTTCGGCTACACCGAAAACGCCCGCAAGGCCGACTACGTCTTCGACCTCGGGATGAGGGATGCGCCCAAGGAGCTCAGGGTCTTCGGGCTGGGGCCGTGGCTGGTGGAGCGGCACACGACCGCGTTCCTCGCCAACTGGACGCCGATCTGGACGGCACGCCGACGCCGGCTCTGGAAGACCCTTCCGGTGAGCCTTGCGCACCTTGGCGTCCACGCCATGGCGATCCTCCTGGTGGGGCGGGCCGTACTGGCCGGGCAGCTGCCACTGACCGAGGTCGCCACCGTCGTGCCCGCGATCCTCGCGGTGGGGACGTCCCACAACGGGTGGGCCGCCATCCAGGCCAAACGGTCCGTCGCCGCCTTTCGCGCTTTGAGCGACCTGCCCGAACTGATCGCCAGCCGGCATCCCGTACGTACGATCCGCGCGAAGCAGCCCGCCCCGTCGGCGCCGACGACCCCGGCGATCGCGTCCCTGCCGCGGCACAGCATCCGCTTCGAGAACGTCTGTTTCCGCTATCCCAGCACGGATCTGGACGTGCTCCACGACCTGGACTTCGAGCTGCCTGCCGGCCAGGCGCTGGCACTGGTGGGGGTCAACGGCGCCGGCAAGTCGACGTTGGTCAAACTTCTCGCCGGCGTGTACGAACCGACGGCCGGCCGGATCACGGTGGACGGTATCGACCTGCGCGAGCTGGAGATCTCCGCCTGGCAGCGACAGGTGGCCACGATCGTCCAGGACTTCTGCCGCTTCCCGCTGTCGGCGCGCGACAACGTCGTGCTCGGTGCCGCGGAACACGCCCGCGACGTCCGGACCCTGCATCGGGTCGCGGCGCAGGCCGGCATCACCGAACCGATCGAGCAACTCGCGGACGGCTGGGACACGATCCTCGACAAGACCCACGACGGCGGGGTCGACCTGTCCGGCGGCGAGTGGCAGCGGGTCGCGCTGGCGCGTGCGTTGTTCGCGGTCGCCGCTGGTGCGTCGGTCCTGGTCCTGGACGAGCCGGCCGCGGCGTTGGACGTGCGCGCCGAGGCCGCGCTGGTCGAGCGCTACCTCGACCTCACGACGGGAGTGACGTCGCTGATCATCTCCCACCGGTTCTCCGTCGTACGAGATGCGCACCGGATCTGCGTGCTGGACGGCGGGCGGATTGCCGAGTCCGGCACCCACGACGAACTCATCGCCGCCGACGGTCGGTACGCATCGATGTTCCGGCTGCAGGCCGAGCGATACCTGTCCGGAGTGGGCGATGTCTGAGGCCTTCCGGGCGTTCCGGCTGTGTCTGACGACGGCGTTCGGTGCGGCCCCGTTTCTCGTCTTGGTGCAGTGCCTTGCTTCAGTCGCCGAGTCGGTGGCCGCGCCGGTTCAGGTGTACGGCGTGAAGCTCTTGGTGGACGGCCTGACGGCAGAGTCCAGCTCGGCGATCGCGTGGGGCATCGGCGTCCTTCTCGCCGGGTTCGGCGTGCTGTTCGTCGCGTCCGTGGTCACCGGCCAGGTGAAGGACACCACCGACGAGAAGGTCTTCGGGCGAGTGTTCCAGAACCTCCTGCGTACTACGACGTCGGTTCCCGGCATCAGGCACCACGAAGATCCCACCGTCGCGAACCGGATCGAGTACGTCCGCGAGCACTCCTGGAACCTTGGCTTCAGCTTCCAGATCCTGATGTACATGGCCGCCACGATGGCCAACACCATCGCCGTTCTGGTGCTGCTCGGTAGCGTCCACCCGGCGTTGCTGCTCCTGCCCCTGCTGGGCGTCGGCCGGGTCTGGGCCGCCTACGTGAGCACGCGGTGGAACACCAGCGCACACGAGGCGGGCATGCCGCAGGGCAGGGTAGTCAGTCGGCTGATCGACATCGTCAAGGACCCGAGGCATGCCCTCGAGCTGCGCGTCTTCGGTCTGCGTACCGTCCTGGTCGACCGGCTCACGCGGCTGCAGGAACACCGGGGCGCTCTCGAGACCCGTGCGGCGGTCCGTGGCGGGATGGTGGAGGCGTCGGCCCGCATCGGCTTCGGCGTCGCCTACGCCCTTGCCGTCCTGTGGGTGATCTCGCAGGCACGCAAGGGCCAGTTGACGGCCGGAGACGTCGCGCTCGTGATTCTGGTCGCGCCACAGATCGACCAGCTGACCGGCGGGATCGCCGGGCACTCCGCATGGCTCGCCGATATTCTTCGCACGTTCGTCCGGTACGACTGGATCCGGCGCTACGCCGACGAACACTCCTGGGGGGACACCGCGGAGCCCGCGCCGGCCCGGCTGCGGTCCGGCATCGAGCTCCGGTCGGTCGGCTTCTCCTATCCCGCCTCCGGCAGTCCCGCGGTTTCCGGGATCTCCCTGTCGTTGGCCGCCGGTTCGACCGTGGCCCTCGTCGGTGACAACGGGGCGGGCAAGACGACGCTGGTCAAGCTGCTGGCCAGGATGTACGACCCGACCGAGGGCGCCGTGCTGGTGGACGGCGCCGACCTGCGGAGCATCGATCCGACCCGGTGGCGGCAACGGATCTCGGCGGGGTTCCAGGACTTCGTGAACTTCGAGTTCCTCGCCGGTGAGGCGGTCGGGATCGGCGACGTCGACCGGATCGACGACCTCGCCGCGGTGGGGGCGGCACTGGACCGCGCCGACGCCCGGACCGTGGTCGAGTCGCTGCCCAGCGGCGTGCGGACCCAGCTCGGCAGCCGCTTCGCCGGTGGCATCGACCTCTCAGGCGGGCAGTGGCAGCGGGTGGCACTGGCGCGGGCGTTCATGCGAGAGCGGCCACTGCTGGTGCTACTGGACGAGCCAACGGCCGCGCTGGATCCCGAAGCCGAACACGCGTTGTTCGACCGGTTCGCAACGGCCTCGAAGGCGGCGTCGGCGGCGACCGGCGGGATCACCGTGCTGGTGTCCCACCGATTCTCGACCGTACGCATGGCCGATCGGATCGTGGTCCTCGACCACGGCCGGATCCTGCAAGCCGGTACGCACGAGGAGCTGGCGAAGGCCGGCGGCCGGTACGCGGAGCTGTTCGAGCTGCAGGCGCGGGCCTACCGCTGAGCGACCGAGTGCGAGTCCTGGCGCGCCCCGGCGGCGGAGCCTCACGCCGTCGTCCCTTGTTTGCGGGCCATGAGGAAGGCCTGCTGGGTCTTCTCAGGCCCGGAAGGCTCGCGGAGCGTCCGTGCGTACACGACGAACCCGGCCGCGGCCAACAACGCGGCGATCCGGTCGGGCGCCAACCGGTAGGCGTCGAGCTCGATCGCGTGGCCATAGGCATGCTCGAGGCGTACCCGCTCGTCACCGGCCTGGAAGGCGAGCAACACCTGGCCGTCCGCACGGAGGACCCGGTGGAACTCCGCGAAGATCCGCGGCAGGTCCTCCGGTGGCGTGTGGATGATGGAGTACCACGCGACGATGCCGCCGAGCACGCCGTCGGCCACGTCCAGATCGGCCAGCGAGCCTTCCTCGAAGCGCAGGTGGGGGTGCGCCTGCCGGGCCACCTCGATCATCGCCGGCGACAGGTCCACGCCGAACACGCGCAGGCCGAGACCGTCCAGATACGCCGTCACCCGGCCGGGTCCGCACCCGAGATCGGCGACCGGAGCCGCGCCCGCGGCGGCTGGGCCCGGCGCGCCGGCCGCACCGGCGCCGCCGGCCTGCACGAGTTCGGCGAACGCGGCCAGGAACGCCCGATCCAGCGGCTTCTCGCCAAGTTCGACCTCGAGGAGCTCGGCGTAGTCGACAGCAACGGTGTCGTAGGCGGCCCGGGTGGCCAGGAGATAGGACGGCTCAGTCATGCCGCGGACGGTACTGTCCGCCACCGACCACGATCCGAGCAGGCGGACCACCGGTGGCTGGTGCGGACCCTTCCTGAGCGAAGACCCCGGCGGGCTTCTGCCCGTCTCGGCGGACGGGCACAGGCTGCGTATGCTTGCACCGCTATTGGCGGGGATGCACAGCGACAGTGGCGGCGCCCAGGCCACACACAGTGGCGGCAGACGATCGGACGGTAACCATGTCCCCCAGTCACCGGGCTGAGAACCACGGCACACCGGTTGCCGAGCAGACCGGCTTACCCCGACTCGGCGGTCGGTATGACCTTGGCGAGGTGCTCGGTCACGGGGGTATGGCCGAGGTGCGTATCGGTATTGATCGGCGTCTTGGTCGGACGGTTGCGGTGAAGACGTTGCGGGCTGATCTGGCTTCTG
>NZ_JBEFTW010000030.1:0-105132 GCF_040196095.1 Actinopolymorpha sp. B17G11 | reverse complement strand
TCGCACCCACGAACCAAGAACGTCCCGATCACCGTCATGCAACACCAACGCCGCAGCAGGAGGATGAGCCATACCAGCATCCTCCCAGGAACAACCGTCCAATCATTAACGCCACGCCGTACTAGGGGCGCGGCATCCCGGCCGGCTTCGGGTGTCTGTTCGAGTCGCGTTGGCCGCATCGTCTACGCATTGCGTCAGGCTGTGGCCTGACGCGACGTTCCTGCTCCGATAGTGGGTGCCTCCTCAGTTCACTCCAGAAAGATCGACAGAGCAGATGATGACGCCGGGTAGGGTGGCTTGGTGGAATCGGGGCCAGACAACGAGATGGTCGCGGTCCCGCCAGGACAGGTGACCATCACAGACCGGCGGACGCAGACGAGTTGGCCGGTCGAGGTTGCACCGTTCCAGATGGCAGCGATGCCAGTCACTCAGTCGTTGTACGCACAGGTCACCGGTCTACGGCCGAGCACTGCCCAAGGCGACCGGTTCCCTGTTGAGGGCGTTTCGTGGTGGGACGCGGTCCGGTTCTGCAACGCGTTGTCCCGGCGTGAGGGGCTGACACCCGCCTATCGACTTCATGCCGACGAAGAGGCGGTCGAATGGAACGCCTCTGCCGATGGGTACCGGCTGCCAACCGAGGCTGAGTGGGAGCACGCCTGCCGTGCGGGTACCGCCGGCCCTCGGTATGGCCAGCTTGACCAGATCGCTTGGTACCGGGGCAACTCGGACTGGCAAATCCGCCCCGTTGGCGGCAAGGAGCCCAACACGTGGGGTCTGTACGACATGCTGGGCAATGTGTGGGACTGGTGCTGGGACGTCTACGACGCCGAGGTGTACGGCACCTACCGTGTGCTCCGTGGCGGTGGATGGGCCGACGAGCATTGGAGCTGCCGGGCCTCGGTTCGGCGGCGCAGCCACCCGACCTTCCGCATCGACGACGTGGGATTTCGCATCGCGCGCTCACCCCTGCCTTCCAGAGGTCGCCAACATCCCGTGGCTTCTGCCCTGGCGCAGCACCATCCGGTCCGCTCCGGGTAGGGGCGGGCATCTGACTCCTCCCGGTGATGACATCTGGGCTCGAGCCACCGCGGCGGCGGTGTCGAGTCTGCGCCGCGAGGATGGCACACCCCGCTCGGCGGGGAGGCCAGACCGGGGGCGGCTAAGGTTCGCCGTATGAGCAACAGCCTCGCGGTGCGGGTGATCCCGTGCCTTGACGTCGACGCCGGCCGGGTGGTCAAGGGCGTCAACTTCGCCGATCTGCGCGACGCGGGTGATCCGGTGGAGATGGCGACGATCTACGACGCGGAGGGTGCGGACGAGCTGACCTTCCTCGACGTCTCGGCCTCCGCCCACGGCCGCGAGACCACCTACGAGGTCGTACGCCGGACGGCCGGCCAGGTCTTCATCCCGCTCACGGTCGGAGGCGGAGTCCGGGCGGTCGAGGACGTCGACCGGCTGCTGCGGGCGGGTGCGGACAAGGTGGGGGTGAACACCGCGGCGATTGCCCGGCCGGAGCTGGTCGCCGAGATCGCGCAGCGGTTCGGTTCGCAGGTGCTGGTGCTCTCGCTGGATGCTCGGCGCGCGGTCGGCACCGCCGACCAGCTCCCGTCCGGCTTCGAGGTCACCACACACGGCGGCCGGCGCGGCACCGGCATGGACGCCGTCGCGTGGGCGGCCAGGGGAGCCGAGCTGGGTGCCGGGGAGATCCTGCTCAACTCGATGGATGCCGACGGCACGAAGGCCGGCTACGACCTGGAGATGATCCGGGCCATCCGGGCCGTCGTCGACATCCCGCTCATCGCCAGCGGTGGTGCCGGGACGCCGGAGGACTTCCCGCCGGCCGTCGACGCGGGAGCGGACGCGGTTCTCGCGGCGAGCGTCTTCCACTTCGGTGAGCTGCGGATCGGGGATGTCAAGGCGCGCCTGCGGGAGGCCGGCCATGTCGTGCGTTGAGCGGGCGGGCCGGTGAGCACGGGCGCGGCATCCCGGAACGCACGGCGCGAGCACGACCTGCCGGAACTCCTGGCCAGCGTCGGACTCCCGGCCGACGCGACGGCCGAACCTGCCGGCGGAGCCACCGGCCAGCTGTGGAAGGTCACCGCACCGGGTGGTCCGTTCGCGCTTCGGACCGGATCCGCCTTCACCATCGGGCGCCAGCAGTCGGTCATGGGGGTCGCGGGCCGGGCCGGGCTCCCCGTGCCGGAGGTGCTCCGGCGGGTCGACATGGGCTTCGACGCCGTGCTGCTGCTGTCCTGGCTTCCGGGTGCGACGGTGTTCGACGCCGTACGCACCAATCCCGCCGATGCCCACCGGATCGGCGCCCTCATGGGCGAGGCGCAACGGCGGCTGCACGCACTGGCGGCACCGCCGGCGCTCAGCGCCGTCGTCGATGGCGAAGGTGGCGGTTGGCCCACCTCTGGCGTACCCCCGATCGAGGGACTACCGCAGGGCACCTCGCTGCTCCACCTGGACTGGCACGGGCTCAATCTCCTCGTCGACGGCGACCGGATCAGCGGCGTCCTCGACTGGGACAACGCCCGGGCGGGGCATCCTCTGCTCGACCTCGCCCGCAGCCACACCCTGCTCACCGTGGAGCCGACCTTCGCGACATTGCAGCCGTACGAACGCGAGCTGCTCGCCACCCTGGCTGACGGCTGGGCCACGGGATACGGCGAGGAGGCGCGATCGATCCCTGCGTCCTGCCTGGCCTGGGCGGGCCGGGCGATGCTTGCCGACCTGGCCGGACGATACGCCGACAAGCCGGAGGTGCTCGCGGATCTCCAGCGGTGGACCGGCTCCCAGGAACGCCTCGGTTCCTGACGGGAGGACCTTTGGGTCTGGCGGTCCCACCTTCGTCGGTGGTCGCCTGGCCTGCATGAGCGCGAGGAGCCCCCGCGGAGGTACGCCGAGGTACGAGGTGTGCCGGAGTGAGGCACCGCAGTGGTCATGCGAAAGGGGCACGGCATGAGCGCGAGGAGCCCCCGCGGAGGTACGCCGAGGTACGAGGTGTGCCGGAGTGAGGCACCGCAGTGGTCATGCGAAAGGGGCACGGCATGAGCAGTACGCCGATCGCCAGCTATGCCGTGCTCTCGGATCGGCACTCGGCCGCGCTCGTGAGCCGTGACGGGTCGCTGGACTGGCTCTGCTTTCCGCGCTTCGACAGCCCGTCGGTCTTCGCGCGGCTCCTCGACGAGGATGCCGGCCACTGGTCGATCCGCCCGGTCGGCGACTATGCCGTGACCCGGGAGTACCGGGAACGGACGATGGTGCTGGACACGACATTTCGTACGCCTCGCGGGACTGTCGTCCTCACCGACGCCCTCCTGCTCGGCCGCCACAACGGCGACCACCTGCTCGGTGTCGGCGCGCCGCACATCCTCGCCCGGGAGGTCACGTGTGTCGAGGGTACGGCGGAGATCGAACTCGAGTACCGCCCGCGCCCGGAGTACGGCCTCATCACTCCGTTGCTGTCCGCGGTCGACGACGGCGTCACCAGCCGCGGTGGTGCGGAGTGGTTGGTGTTGACGACGCCCGTGGCGCTCACGCCCAATGCCGGAACCGTGCGCGGTTCCACCACGCTCCGACGGGGGGAAACACTCAGATTCGCGTTGCATCGTTCGACCCTGGACGAGACCCCGGCACGGGTCTGGGAGCAGGGGCAGATCGCCGGGTGGCTGACCGATACGGTCAGGGCGTGGCGTTCGTGGTCCGATCTCCATCAGGCGTACGTCGGTCCTTGGCGTGACCTGGTCCACCACAGTGGTCGGGTCCTTGAGGCACTGTCTTTCCAACCCAGCGGCGCGATCGTGGCGGCCGCGACCACTTCGCTGCCCGAAGGTGTGGGCGGTGAACGCAACTGGGACTACCGCTACTCCTGGGTCCGCGACGCGAGTCTCACCATGGACGCCCTCTGGGTGGCGGCCTGCCCCGACGAGGCCAGCGACTTCTTCGCTTTCCTTGCCACCGCCGCACCGTCGCTCGACACGGACAAGGCGCTGCAGATCATGTTCGGTGTCGGTGGCGAGCACGACCTCACCGAACGCACCCTGCCGCACCTTCGCGGTTGGCGCGACAGCCGGCCCGTACGCATCGGCAACGACGCATGGACCCAGCGGCAGATCGACGTCTACGGCGAACTTCTCACCGCCGCGCACCGGCTTGCCGACCAGATCGTCGACATCGACGTCGACACCCGCAGGTTCCTGCGGACCTGCGCCGACGTCGCGGCCGAACGTTGGCGGGAACCAGATCAGGGAATCTGGGAGATACGCGGCGAACCGCGGCACTTCCTCTACTCCAAGGTGATGTGCTGGGCCGCCGTCGACCGGGCGATCGAGCTTGCCGACGCCTTGGAGGCGGGGGACCGGATCGACCGGTGGCGGCAGGTGCGTGACGAGATCTGGCAGACCGTCGTAGGCGAGGGATGGTGCGAGTCCGAGGGCGCGTTCACGCAGTACTTCGGGTCCACAGCATTGGACGCCTCCGCCCTGATGATGCCGGTCGTCGGCTTCCTTCCCGCGGACGATCCGCGCATGCTCGCCACCATCGACGCCATCGAGGATCGGCTCACGGACGAGCGAGGGCTGGTGTACCGCTACCGGACAGCGCGGGGTGTCGATGAGCACGGGGTGGACGGCCTGGCCGGTACGGAGGGGACGTTCGT
This sequence comes from Actinopolymorpha sp. B17G11, assembly GCF_040196095.1. NCBI lineage: Bacteria > Bacillati > Actinomycetota > Actinomycetes > Propionibacteriales > Actinopolymorphaceae > Actinopolymorpha > Actinopolymorpha sp. B17G11. Next base: position 100,469 of record NZ_JBEFTW010000030.1, on the reverse strand, counting down.
GATGTGCACCTTCTGGCTTGCGCAGGCGCTGGCGTTGTCCGGCCAGGTCGAGCGCGCCCGGTCCGCCTTCGAGCGCGCGGTCGCCTGCGCCAACGACGTCGGGTTGCTCGCGGAGGAGGTCGACCCGGCCACCGGTGAGTTGTTGGGCAACTTCCCGCAGGCGTTCAGCCACATCGGTCTCGTGAACGCCGCCTGGGCGATCAGCGAAGCCGAACAAGGTCAGCCGCGGACCTGACACGGTGGTGAACGCCGGTGCCGGATGCCCGTGCAGCATGCCGTGCCGGATGCGCGGCGCGGACCTCCTCTGCCGCGGTGACTAGGGCCTGACTCCTCACCCAGGCAGGGTGGGAACCGCCGCGAGGAGGGCCCGAGTGTACGCATGCGCCGGCCGTTCGTAGACCTCCTCGGTCGGGCCGTGTTCGACGATCTCACCCTGGTGGAGGACGGCCACCGTGTCGCACACCTGCCGCACGACGTGTAGGTCGTGGGACACCAGGACCAGCGTGAGGTCGTACGCATCCGCGAGCGATGCCAGGAGGTCGAGGACCTGCGCCCGGATCGAGGCGTCGAGCGCGCTGACCGGCTCGTCGGCAAGGAGCACGGTGGGCGAGGGTGCGAGGGCGCGAGCGATGGAGATGCGTTGGCGCTGCCCACCGGAGAACTGGTGCGGATAGCGGTCCGCGGCATCGCGCGGAAGTCCGACCGCGGCGAGAAGTTCGTCGACCCGACCGGAGTGCGCGCGGACCCGCGACCGCCGGCCGCCGCCGCGGGCGACCAGCGGTTCGGCCACGATCTCACGTACCCGCATCCGAGGATCGAGAGAACCGGCCGGGTCCTGGAACACGACCTGGACGTCGTCCCGCACGAACCGCAGTCGATGTTCCGGAAGGTGGCCGATGTCTTTGCCGGCGAAGTGGACGGAGCCACCGCTCGGTCGGTCCAGGCCGGCGAGCAACCGGAGCAGCGTGGACTTTCCCGAGCCGGACTCACCGACGATGCCGAACCGCTCTCCTGGTGCGATCTGGACGCTGACGTCGTGGAGAGCCCGCACCCGGGGTGGTTTCGCCAGCAGCGTCGTGCGGCGCCGCGGGAAGGTACGGGTGACATGGCGGAGCTCGAGCACCCGCGTCTCCGTACCGCTGTTACGGCGTACCGGATGGCGACGGCGCCGCTCGCGACCGCCGTGACGAGTCGCGTCGATGAGCGCCTGCGTGTGGGGATGGTTCGGCCGGGACAGCACCTCGGCGACCCGCCCGTCCTCGACGATCTCGCCCGCCCGCATCACCATCACCCGGCTACACACGGCCGCGACGACCGCGAGGTCGTGCGAGATGAACAGCAGGCCGGCGTCCCGGCGCAGGGGCCCGTCGGCGATCAGGTCGAGTATCTGGGCCTGCACGGTGACGTCGAGCGCGCTCGTCGGCTCGTCGCAGATGAGCACCGCCGGGTCGTTGGCGAGTGCCATCGCGAGCATGACCCGCTGGCGCCCGCCGCCGGAGAGCTGATGGGGGTACGCACGCGCCGTCCGCGCCGGATCGGGTAGGCGCACCTGGTCCAGCAGGTCGACCGCCCGGGTGCGCGCCACCGCGCGATCGGCCTCGGGCCGGTGGATGCGTACGGCTTCGGCGATCTGGTCGCCGACCCGCAGCACCGGGTTGAGCGCGGACATCGGCTCCTGGAAGACCATGCTCATGCGGTGGCCACGCAGCCGGGAGAGTGCGCGTTCGCCGGCGCCGAGCAACTCGTGGCTGGCACCGGCGAGATGCACCGACCCGACCGGTGCGAGGCCGTCGGGGAGCAGGCCCATGAGGGCGAGTGCCGTCAGTGACTTTCCGGAGCCCGACTCGCCGATGAGTCCGACCCGTTCGCCGGGGGCCACGGTGAAGGTCACGTCGCGTACGAGGGGGTCGCCCCGCCGCCCGACACCGAGCCCGGTGACAGTCAAGACGTCCTTGCGTACGTCCGGGGCGTCGTCGGTCAGCGCTGGAGGTGTGCTCACCGCTCCTCCATCCGCGGGTCGAACCGGTCGCGCAGGCCGTCACCCAGCAGGTTGAAGCCGAGGACGGCCGCGACGATCGCGAGTCCTGGCCAGACCGCCAGCAGCGGATGGATGAACAGCAGTTCCTGCGACTCCTGCAGCATCCTCCCCCACGAGGGCGTCGGCGGGGCCGTGCCGAAACCGAGGAAGGAAAGGCCGGCCTCGGCGAGTACGGCGATCGCGAACGACACCGACGCCTGGACGATGACGAGTCCCATGACGTTGGGGAGCACGTGCCGCAGCCCGATGCCGAACCGCCGGCGTCCCGCAGCCCTCGCCGCAAGGACGTACTCGGTCGCCATCACCCGCAGCGTGCCGGCGCGCACGATCCGGACGAACGCCGGAACGCTGGCGAGCCCGATCGCCACCATCGCCGTCAGCGTGCTCGCTCCGAACACCGCACCGAACATGATGGCCAGCAGCAGCGCGGGAAACGCCAGCGCCAGATCCGAAGCGCGCAGGAGGAGTCCGCTCCGCCAGCCGCGAGCCATCCCGGCGACGACGCCGAGCGGGGCGCCGACCAGCGCGGCAGTCCCGACGGCGACGACCCCGACGAACAGGGTGGTCCGCGCACCGATCATCAGCCTGCTGGCGATGTCGCGGCCGAACTTGTCGGTGCCGAGCCAGTACGTCCCGGTGGGGTCGAGCAACCGGAGGGCGCTGTCGATCCGGAACGCGTCGTGGGGAGTCCAGGCGTAGGACAGCAAGGCCACGACGACGATCGCGCCCACGAGGACTCCGCCGGCGAGCAAGGACGGGTTGACAGCTCGTCGCCGCGGCCCCCGCCCCGGCGGCGCAGGTGCGGGCGCGACCGATGGTGTCTCGAGGGGCTTCATTGGCTCACCCGCAACCGCGGGTCGAGGGCCGTGTAGCACAGATCGACGACATAGTTGACGATCAGGACCACGACGACGATCACCATGACGACGCCCTGCACGAGCAGCAGGTCACGGTTGGCCACGCCGTCGAGTAACAGGCTGCCGAGCCCCGGGATGACGAAGACGCGTTCGATCACGATGGCGCCCACGAGCAGGGTCGCGAGTTGCAGCCCGAGCACGGTGGCGACCGGGATCGCGGCGTTGCGGAACCCGTGCCGGACAAGGGCCCTGCCCGGAGTGAGTCCCTTGGCCCGGGCGGTGCGGAGGTAGTCCTCCCGGAGCACGTCGAGGATCGCCGAACGCACGTACCGCGCCAGCACGGCGGCCTGCGCGACACCGAGCGCCGCCACCGGAAGGACCAGGTGACGGACGAAGTCCACCGGACTCTCGGCCGGTGCCACCCACCCACCCGATGGCAACCAGCCCAGGCGTACGGAGAAGAACGCGACCGCGAGAATCCCACCCAGGAACGCGGGAACGGCGATGCCGAGCTGGCTCATTGCCGACAACGCGAGGCCGGACAGCTGGCGGTGCCGGAGCGCCATGACCGTGCCGAGCGGCACTGCGAGCACCAGCGCCACCACCATCGCCGACCCCACCAGCCACAAGGTGACGCCGAGCCGGTCGACGACCTGCGGGCCGATCGCCTCGTGCGTGACGTAGGACCGGCCGAAGTCACCGACGGCGAGTCCGCCCACCCAGTCGAGGTACCGCGCCGTGAGCGCCCGGTCGGTGCCGAACTCCTTCTGCAGTTGGGCAACTGCCGCCGGCGTGGCGTTGACACCCAACGCGACACGGGCGGGATCGCCGGGAAGCACCGCCATGAACGCGAACACCACGACGCTCGCGCCGACCAGGCTGGCGGCGAAGACACCGGTACGGAGGACGATGCGGTACAGCATGAGGCGGCGGGCTCAGGTCGGACGGACCGACACGGAGGTCAGGTCGAACGACTCCGACACGACGTTGGTCGGCAGGCCCTTGACCTCGGGTGTGGTCACCATGAGGTTCGGCAGCAGGAACAGCCAGTCGGCCGCGGCATCGTCGGCGAGGATCCGCGCTGCCCGGCGTAGCAGTGCAACCTGCTCGGCGGGGGTGCCGGCGTCGGCCTCGGCAAGCAGCGCCCGCACCCGGGGATTGTCGTAGCGCCAGTAGTAGTCCGGGTTGCCCCAGCTGGCGAGGTCGCGCGGTTCGACGTGGGCGATGATCGACATGTCGTAGTCGGCTTTGGTGAACACGTCGTCGAGCCAGCGGGCCGGGAACTCCAGGACATCGATCGACGCGGTCACGCCCACGTCGGCGAGTTGGCTCTTGACGACCTGCGCGGCCGCCACCGCGTAAGGCAGGTTGGGGATCCGCAGCCGGAGCCGGAGCGACCCGACGCCCGCATCGGCGAGCAGCCGCTTCGCCCGGGCGGGGTCGTGGGGATAGGTCCGCGACAGGTCTTCGTACCACGGATCCGTCGGTGGCACCATCGAGCCGATCAGCGTGCCGTGACCCGCCCAGGCGGTGTCAAGGATGGCTTGCCGGTCGATCGCGAGGCACAGCGCCCGCCGCACCCGGCGGTCTGTCAACGGTGCCTTGCCATGGTTGAACGACAGGACCACCTCGCCGTTGCTCGTCCCCTCGATCACGCGGTACTTCGACGTGTCGGCGAACTCCGCCAGGCTCTCCGGCGTCTGCACCGTGCTCACGACGTCGATTCCGCCCGTACGCATGGCATTGTTCATCGCCGTCGGGTCCTTGAAATACCGCAGCGTCACCGCGTCAAGGTCCGGTTGACGTCCCCAGTAGCCCTTCCTGGCCTCCAGCACGAGGGCGTCGCCGCGCGTCCACCGCGACATCACGTAGGGTCCGGTGCCGACGGGGATGGTCGCGAGATCGGAGACGCCGTCGGTCGAGAACATCGCGCCGATCCGGGTCGTCATCGCGAAGAGCCAGGAGTTGCTGGGCCGCTTCAGCGCGACCCTCAGCGTCGTCGGCGAGACCGCATCGGCCCGCTCAACCACGTCCATGCCCGACTTCAGCGAGACCGTCCAGTCGGTCCTGACGCGGTTGATGCTGAAAACGGCGTCCTCGGCGGTGAAGTCATCGCCATTGCTGAACCTCACCCCCTCCCGCAGGGTGAACGTGTAGGTCCGGCGGTCCGGACTGACCTCCCACGCCTTCGCCAGCAACGGCACGATCTCGCCGTCGCCGTCGAGCTTGACGAGCCCTTCGTAGACGTTGACGAGCAGCGCCTGGGGGATCGCGGCGCCGTCGTTCTTCGTGAAGTCCAGGCTTGCCGGCTCGGCGATGAAACCGACGTCGAGTGCGGACCCGCGTCCGGGGCCAGGGCCGGACGTGTTCGATCCGGTCCGGCTGCCTGCGGTGCACGCGGTGAGGGCGAGGACGAGTGCGAGGACGCACGCGGACACGGCAGTGTGGAGCGTCGGCAACGCGACGCGGCGGGGCGCCTCCGCCGTGGCGGCTGCTCGGGCGTCGACGTTCCGGAAAGGGGATGCCCCCATGAGTGACCTCCTGCGGGTGTGCCCTGCATGCCGACAGGTGCCACGGCCACGACAGGGCCGGGTTCCTCGCCGATCACACGGGCTGAACAGGACGACCCATCATGCCTCGCCGTTCACCACGATGGTGAGCGCGGCACCGTCAAGCTCGACGCGAAGGTTCTGTAGCCCTTCGACAACGACGTCGGCGTCGAGGTCGGCCGCGGGGTGCGTCGTCGTCACGCCGATCGCCCGCATCCCGGCCGCACGGGCGGCGGCGAGGCCGGCCGGCGCGTCCTCCACGACGAGACACCGCGCCGGGTCAGCCCCGACCCGCCGCGCGCCGAGAAGGTAGGGCTCGGGATCGGGCTTGCCCCTGCCCACGTCGTCGGCGGTGACCAGGACGGTCGGCTCGGGGAGGCCGGCTGCCCGGAGCCGCGCCCTCGCGACCAGCTGGTTACCGGACGTCACGATCGCCCAGCGGTCGGGTGGGAGGGCGGCTACCAGGGCCTTCGCGCCCGGCAACGCCGTGACGTCGGCGACGTCAGCGGTCTCGAGTTCGCCGACCCGCGCGAGCCCGGCTGCTCTCCGCTCCGGCGGAAGCAGCCGCGCGACGATGGCCGCCGCGGTCAGCCCATGTCCCAGGGCCGCGCGCACCTGGGCGGGGGTGAGGGCGTGCTCCTCGGCCCACTGGCTCCACGACCGGATGAGGGATGGCAGCGAGTTGACCAGGGTGCTGTCGAGGTCGAGAAGGACGGCGTCCGCGGTGAGGGCGGCTGTCGTGCGGCCCGGGCCGCCTGTCGTCGTGGTCACGTCCTCCGACGGTACCTGGTAGGCGAAAACGGCAACCGAACGCGGCGTGACCGGTACGTCCACCACGAGTCGCCGCTGGTCAGCTCGCCGGAAGCTCGTCGAGGGGGAGGCGACGGTGGCCGAAGACACGCCGGAGCCGGTCCACGTCAGCTTCGGGCAGGCCGGCTTCCACCAGGTCGAACGTCTCCCGCACGAGGTCGGTGAGCAGCGTTGCCGCGACGTCCGGTTCCGACGCGAACACGGTGCCGATGCGGTCGGCCAGACCAGGCGGCGCGTGGTCGAGGGACGCGGCGATCGTGGGGAGCCACTTCAGGTTCGGTCCGTACCGCCTGTTGAGCGCGAGGAGCATCATGACGACCCGCTCGCAGACGGCGGCGAAGTGCTGGGCCAGCATCGCCGGATTCCGTCGTTCGGCGTACATCTCCCAGCGCCAGAAGTGGTCGATCACGCCAGCCCGCTCGACGACCGCGACCGCGAGCTCACGCGGGTACGCCGCTGCCCGTCGCTTCCAGCCGGCGAGTAGCTCCTGACCGTGGTAGGCGATCCCGTCCACGACACCCTGGGCGCGGTTCAGCCCGGCCGGGTCCGGATCGTGGTCGTCGAAGACGTCGGCGAGTGCCTTCTCGGTGGCCACGGTCTCGGCGTGGACGACCTCCACCAGGAGGCCGGACCCGATCGGCCCGCCGAGATAGATGTCGTCGCACCAGACCGCTTCGGGCTCGTAGAGCGGGAAGATATGGGCGTCCCGCATGCCGCCTGCCAGGGCGAGCCGCCGACGCTCGTCCTCTGCCGGAGGACGCGACCAGAACACCCCGATCTCGGCATCGGACCAGCGGTCGGCGTTTCCACGGGCGGCCGAGCCACTGAGCATGACCGCTTCGACGTCGGGCTCTCCGGCGTACACGTCGATGAGCGGTTGAACGGCATCGCGGCGCCAGCACGCGGCTTCCGACGGTGTGTTCGGTATGGGTCGTGTCATCGGTGCTCCTGAGGGGTCCGGCACGATCCGTTGGCTGCCGCCGCCTTGCGTTCCGGCGGCATGTGGGTCACGGTCACAGCAGGCAGCGCCGGCGCGCAAACCCATTTCCGAACGTCGCGGGAGGCGGTAACGCATGCGGGAGACGGTAGGCATGCAGGAGACGGTGTTCACCTGGGGCGGACCGGCACTGAAGTTCGGAGCCGGTGCCATCGAGGAGATCGGGTACGACGTCGCCGCGCTGGGTGCGACGCGGGTGCTGGTGGTGACCGATGCCGGCGTCGCCGCCACGGGGACACCTCAGCGGGTCGTCGAGCAGTTGCGGGCGGCCGGGCTGGTCGCCGCTCTCTACGACGGTGTCCACGTCGAGCCGACCGACGAGAGCATCCAGGCCGCCGTCGACACCGCCGCCGGCGGGCGCTGGGACGGGTTCGTCGCGGTCGGCGGCGGTTCGAGCATCGACACGGCCAAGGCCGTCAACCTGCTGACCTCGTATCCGGGCGACCTGCTCGGCTACGTCAATCCGCCGATCGGCCGCGGGCTCGCGCCGCCGGGACCGGTCAAACCGCTGGTCGCGGTCCCGACGACCGCCGGCACCGGCGCCGAGAGCACGGCTGTCTGCGTCATGGACCTGCTGGCCGAACGGGTGAAGACCGGCATCAGTCATCCGCGGCTGCGACCGGTGCTGGCCGTGGTCGACCCGTCGGTCACCCTGTCCGTGCCGCCCGGCGTCACGGCGGCGACGGCGTTCGACGTGTTGTGCCATGCGTTGGAGTCGTTCACGGCAAGGCCGTACGACAGCTTCCCGAGGCGCCGGCCCGAGCAACGGGTGGCCTACTGCGGCGCCAACCCGATCTCCGACATCTGGGTCCGGCAGGCGCTGCCGTTGCTCGCCCGCTCGCTGCGGGTCGCCTACCGTGACGGGAACGACGTCGCGGCCAGGACCGACCTGTTGCAGGCGGCGCTGTTCGCCGGTCTGGGCTTCGGGAACGCGGGTGTCCACCTCCCGCATGCGTGCGCCTATCCGATCGCGGGACAGGTACGCGACTTCCGCCCGGCCGACTATCCGGAGAGCGAGGCGATGGTCCCGCACGGGATGGCGGTCGTGCTGACCGCTCCGGCGGCGTTCCGGCGTACGTACGAATCCAGCCCCGATCGCCACCTCGAGGCGGCGCACGTACTCGATCCCGCCACGGACACCATGGCCGACGCGAGGGAACGGCTACCGGAGGCGATTCGCCGGCTGATGCGCGAAACCGGCCTGCCCAACGGCCTCGGCGCGGTGGGCTACGAGCCGACCGACGTCGACGCCCTGGTCGACGGCGCCCTCAAGCAGCAGCGGATCCTCGCGCTCGCGCCGATCGAGGCCACCGCCGGACTCCTGGGTGAGGTCTTGGCCGACTCCTTCACGCTCTGGTAGCCCGCGGGCCCGCCTGTCAGCGGACCTCGTAGACCTGGACCACGTCGTCGTCGGTGGTGAACACGAGCCGCCAGGTCGCCGGCGGGCTCGCCGGCCGGCTGTCGAGAAGGACCTCGGCGTTGCCCCGGCAGTATCCGCAGATCGTGGACCGGAGGCTGTAGAACATGACGTGATCGCCTGCCTTCGGCGCCCCCGCCGCCATGCCGGCCGGCACCTGCTCCGGCGTGTACCAGGTGGCGATCCGACCGCGCCAGACGGGCTCGCCGAACGTGCCGTTGACGAAGACCCGCACCAGCCGGACCGAGCGCTGGTCGGCCCAGATCGTGTCGACGTCGCCGCCGTCCGCGGCCAACCAGGAGCGGAACTGTTCCAGCTGCGTACCACCGTTGACGGCGTACGTCGCGTTCAGCGGATCGTCGCGATCGGTTATGCGGACGTGCTGGGCGATGCTCACGGGCACCACAGCGACCGCGAGAGCGGTGACACCCGCGACGACTCCGGCGTACGCACGAACGGGCGGCGCCCGCCGCACCACCGCATGAACGACGAGCCAACCGGCAACCACAGCGCCCAGCATGATCGCGGGCATGAGCGGCAGCCAGTAGCGCTCCTTGAGGATCCGGACCATCGGATGGTCGGGATCGATGACGCCACCGAACGCGACCAACGGGACGTAGAACAGTACGGCCCAGGCGGCGAGGACCACCAGCTTGCGCGAGAACACCGCACCGAGCACCGTGACGACGAGCGCGCCCTTGAGCCACTGACCCTCGGGCGCCGCGCCGAGAACCGCGAGCACCCGGGTCAGATACCAACGGCGGCTGTGCCCGAGGAAGTCCGTGACCGCCGGCGCGACGCTCCCGTGTGCGGCGGAGGCGTGCAGGCGCGCCAGTGGGTCGCCGAAGAGGACCGCGTTGACGATGGCCTCGCCGCCGCCGATGACCACGAGCGGCAACGCCACCCACAGCCACCTGCGCAGCGGAACCCGCCGGAGGAAGAGGAGCGGGATGAGCGGCCAACAGAACACGATGTACTCACGGGTGAGATAGCTCCACCCGAGGAGTACGCCCAGGACGAGCAGCGCAACGGTCTCCCGCCGCCGGGTCACGGTCACGACGCGCCGACGCTGCCGGATCGCGACCGCGACGACGACGGCCCAGCAGAAGAGCGACGTGGCGAGCAGGTCGGGCAGAGGCTGGGTGAGCTCCGGGAAGACGATGGAGTTGCCGACGGTGAGGACGGCGCCCGCCACCCCCACCGTGCGGTTGAGGAGAAGGACGCCGAGCAGATAAACGCCGACGGCGAGAGCGACTCCGGCGGCGACAGGCACCAACAGATAGGCCCCCTGCGAATACCCGAAAACCTCCTGGGCGAGACGCATCGGAAAGACAAGTCCGTACCGCAGGAACTGATGAACGAATCGCTGGAGAAAAAGTGAGTTGTCGGCCAGGGGACTAGCGGGAAAACTCTCGGCGAAATCGAAGTAATAGAGCTGGTCGGAGGGATACGGCGGAAGCCGGTAGACGATCTCGACCAGCACTGTGGCAATCGCGAGCAGACCCCCGACGACAAGCGTGTGGAGCCGTTCGCGGGCGCGCACAGGCATCGGCGGACCGTCCCTTCCGAAAAAGGAGCACCATCAAGGCGATGGCGGCGTGATCGGAAACGGGCCGAGAATAGTCGACGTGGCACGAGTACAACGGACCAGGGGAGTGGCAGAGCAGGCCGGGAAGACGGAACCTGATTCAGCGAACTCGGTAGACCTCGACCTGCCGGTCGTTGGCCTGGAAGACAAGCCGCCATGAGGCGGGGATCCGGACCGGATCGCCGAGGATGTTCTGCGCGTGGACCATGCAGGCGCCGCAGGTCGGCGTCCGGGCGCTGTAGAGCACGACGTGATCACCGGGCTGCGGATCATCCACCCGATGCCAGACCGTCAGCTCGCCGTCCCACGCCGGCCGGCCGAACGTCGGGTTGAGGTAGATCCCCACGACCCGGTTCGTACTCGGGTTCGCCCAGAGGGTGTCGACCGAATCCGTCCGCTGCAGCCAGGATCGGAAGTCCTCGAGTTCGGTGGCACCGTTGGCGGCGTAGCGTGCGTACGGATCGGTGTCCCCGGTGGCGCGGGCGTGCTGTGCGAGGCCGACCGGCACCGCCACGGCCGCCAGCACCGCCAGCGAGGCGAGCGCCGAGCGGAGCCGGGCCCGCTCACGCAGGAACGGCACCACCCTGGCGCGGTTGCTGACGAGCAGCCAGGTGACGGCCACGAAAGCGAGCACGATGGCGGGAATCAGCGGCAGCCAGTACCTCTGCACGTTGATCCGCAGCCGCGGCTGGTACGGATCGAGCAGGCCGCCGAGCGCGACCAGCGGCACGTAGAACAGCAACGCCCACACCAGCAGGAACCCGATCCTGCGGTGGAAGAACGCACCGACGACGGTCGCCGCGACGGCGGCCTTGAGCCACAGCGCCTCCGGAGCCGCGCCGACGATGGCCGCGAGCCGGGTGAGGTACCACTGGGCGCTGTGTCCGAGATGTTCGTTGCGCCACGGCTCGTCGCTCAGCGGCGGTCCGTCGCCATGGTGTGCGGCGACGTGCAGCCGGGTCAGCGGATCGCCGTAGGCGAGCGTGTTGAGGAGGGCTTCCCCGCCGCCCACGACCAGCAGCGGGACGATGAGCCAGCCGAGCCGGATCATGCGTACCCGCCGGATCAGCATCAGCGGGATCAGCGGCCAGACGAACACCATGTACTCGCGGGCCAGGTAGCTCCATCCGAGCAGGGCGCCGACGATCAGGAGCGCCACGATCTCCCGTCGCCGCGTCCCCGCCACGAGGAGTCGGCGTTGCCGGAGGGCGAGCGCGACCGCCAGCGCGGCGCACATGAGCGCGGTCGCCAGCACGTCGGGCAACGGAGTCGTCAGGTTGGGGAAGACCACGGAGTTGCCGACCGTGAGGACGGCCGCGGCGAAACCGACCGTCCGGTTGAACAACAACAGCCCGATGACGTAGACACTCACGGCCAGGAGTACGCCGGACAGGATCGGGACCGCGAGGAAGGCGGCCTGGGAGTAGCCGAAGAGTTCCTGCGCCATCCGGATCGGGACGGTCAGGCCGTGCCGGAGCACCTGATGATCACTGATGTACGACGTATGACTGGGAAAGCCCCACGCGGCGTCGAAGTAGTTGACCTGGTCGAAGGGCACCGGCGGTAACCGGTACAGCACCTCGACCACGCCGACGCCGACCGCGAGAAGGCAGCCGATGGCGACGGTGAGCGGGCGCGAATGCCGCCAGCGGTCCACGCGGGTGGGAGTGCGTGGCGTGCCCCCGGCGGTCGGAACGGCTGGGCCCGCGCCGGTCCCGACAGGTCCGGCAGCGGCCGCAGCCGACACGACGTTCGGCGGGGAGGTGGCAGTAGACAAGATCAGGGTCTCCCGTTGCGTTGCTTCCCCTGCCCGTTATGGCTCAGCACAGCGGAGACTAAACGCCCGGGACGGAAGTTTTGTCGAACAGGCAAAGCGGCTGCGGACGGCGAGACGACTCCGGACCACCGCCGTCCTCGTCAGCCCGTCGATCCGTCACCGGACCTGGTAGATCTCCACCACGCGGCGGGAACTGATGAACGCCGGCTGCCAGGACGCCGGCACGTGGACCGGACTGCCCAGCAGCGCCTCGGCGTTGTCCCGGCACGGTCCACAGACCCCGGAGCGTGGGCTGTAGAGCACCACGTAGTCGCCGGGAAGCGGCTGCGGGTGGCTGGCGCCGGGAAGCCAGAGTTTCAACTCTCCGGACCAGACCGGGCCGCCGAAGGTTCCGGTGGCGAAGAGCTTGACCAGGCGGTACGTCCGCGGCTCCGCCCATACCGTCGTCACTCCGGTCGAATGCTGGTCGAGCCAGGGGCGGAGGTGCTCGAGTTGCACGCCACCGTTCGCGGCGAAGCTCGCGTTCTGCGGAGTGGGTTCGGTCATCCGGGCATGCTGCGCGATGCCGACCGGCACGGCCACGACGGCGAGCGTCACCCAGGTGGCGACCACCCGCGAACGGCCGCGCAGCGCCGGCACGACCGTGGCACGGTTACGCGCCAGGAGCCAGACACCCGCGACCGCGCACAGGCAGACCGCCGGCATCAGGGGAATCCAGTACCGCTCCTTGGTGATCCGCAGCATCGGGTGGTCGGGGTCGAGGAACCCGCCCAACGCGATCAGGGGCAGGGCGAAAATCGCCGCCCAACCGGCGAGGAACGCGAGCCTGCGGGAGATCAGGGGCGCCGCCACTGTCGCGAGGAGCGCCGCCTTGAGCTTTTTTATTTTAGGGGTACCACCGAGAATCGCGGCGGGCCGGGAGAGGTACCACTGCCGGCTGTGCCCGATGAAGCTGGTACTCCTCGGCGACTGGCCGTGCGAGGCCGAGGCGTGCAGCCGGGCGAGCGCATCTCCCGAGGCGGCGGCGTTGAGGCCGAGCTCCACGAGTCCGATGGCCGTGAGAGGAGCCACGATCCACAGCAGCCGTCGGTACGGCAGCCGCTTCCAGAGCAGGAAGGGAACGAGCGGCCAGCAGAAGACGATGTACTCACGGGTGAGGTAGCTCCAGCCCAGCAGGATGCCCACCATGACGAGGGCGCCGGCCTGCCGGCGTGCGCTCGCGGTGACGACGTGACGCCCCTGTCTGATCGCGAGGGTGAGCGCCACCGCACCACACAGCAGGGCGGTCGCCAGGAGGTCCGGTAGCGGTGCGGTGAGGTCGGTGAAGACGATGCTGTTGCCCACGGTGAGGACCGCCGCCGCGAAGCCCACCGTGCGGTTGAAGAGCAGGACACCGAGGGCGTAGACGGCGACCGCGAGCCCGATCGCCGCGAGCGTCGGGACGAGCAGGTACGCCCCCTGCGAGTAGCCGAACAGCATCTGCGCCAGGCGCAACGGGACGATCAGGCCGATGCGCAGGAGTTGGTGCTCACCACCGCCGGTGCTCGACCGGTGAGGAAACTCGCGCGCGGCGTCGAAGTAGTTGAGCTGGTCCGACGGATACGGCGACAGCCGGTAGAGCACCGCGATGGCGGCCACCCCGAGGGCGAGCAGGATCCCGACCAGGACCGTGGTGACTCCGGGGTGCGGTCGGGGCTGCTGATCGACGTGATCCTGCGGTGGAAGGGTGCGTGTCGGAGCGGACGAGGGCGCGCTCACCTCGGGCGTCATGGGATTGCTCGAACCTCACGATGGTGCGTACGGGAACGGTGCCCGAGTGCCGATGGCACTCGTCGGGCGTCGGTCCTCCTCAGAGCCGCCAGATCCGGCCGGAGCAGCGGTGCCCGAGCCAGGCGAACTGGCCGAAGGACGTCACGCTGAGACCGAACGAGTCGAACGCCGGTTGGTCGTGGTCCAGCCACCACTTGTAGGCGGCCTCGATCTCCCGCCACAGCAGGCGCGGGCCGTGTTGCTCGACCTGGATCTCCCCGGACGGACCGCGGACGGCGCAGGCGCAGGAGGTCCCGTCGTAGACCCACCGCCGGGACTCGGCCTCGGTCCCGTCCGGGCGCGGAGTCATGTCCTTCTGCGCCTGGTCCGCCCTTGGTAGGCGTTGCGGGCCTGTCCTCTGGCCGACCGACCGCAGCCGGGGGAGTCGGACACCCAGGGCGAAGAGCGCGGCCGGGTCGGACCACACGGTGTCGGGATCGAGTGGCGTGGTCGTGCGATACCACGGGACCGCGTTCTCGGCCTCGGCGATCACTGGTGTGGGTTCGTCCTCGCAGGCGACGTCGGCGAGTTCGACGAAGTTTCCGGCCGCCCGCCCGTCGGCGGCGACGCTCAACCGTGCGATGGCCGCTCCCGCGAACGGGTTGTGCCACGTCACCACCAGTTCGCCGCCCGGGCGGACGAGCTGCACCCAGGGGTAAGGCACGTCGCGGACCGGGACGGTCGCGATGACCTGGTCGTAGGTGGCGCCGAGGTTGCCCGCGTCCGGCGCGGTGTCACCCGGGCCGATCTTCAGGGTCAGCGAGGATGTCGTCATGGGCTCTCCTCGCAGATCTCGCGGCTGAGGTTGCCGAGTGTGGACAGCCGTCCATGCGCCCACGCGGCCGGCGGGCAGAGCCACTGCCGTCCGCAGAAGACACAGTGCGAACGCTCCAGGGTGGGCCAGGGAACGAGCCTCCATCGGCGGCGCCAGCTGAGTGCGTCACGTTGGGGCCGATGGATCGTCGCCAGCTCGCGTGCCCGGCGGTCGAGTTCGTCTTCGACAGCTCCGGATGGGCGTGCGCCTGCCGCCAGGAACCAGACATCGGCGTGCGACGCCGGTGTTCCCGCTGGTTTCCGCGTGCCCCTCTTCCCTGGGCCCCTTTTCCAGGTGACCGTGGGTGTCGTCGTTGCCATCGCTACGAACCTCCCCGTCGAGGTGATGGCGCTGCGGCACTGCTTCTGCACCGACGGTAATCCTGTGGTAGTGCGCGTACACCACGAATGCGCAAATTTGCACTTGTGTCGTTCACTACGCGGGCCAAACGATCATCGCCGATGATGTGCCGGGATGCGCGAGATCAGACATTCGCGTCACCTACGGCCACATTCCCCACCAGAACCGGAAGAAACGGATGTACGCCACACGCTCCGGAACGAAGTCCCCCACCATCCAGCGCCGGCGACTGGCGGCCGAACTGCGCCTCCTCCGCGAGCGCGCCCAACTCACACTCGAGGATGTCGGCGCCCGGCTCGGCTGGTCCGTCGCCAAGATCAGCCGGATCGAGACCGCCGTCGTCGGCATCAGCGCCAAGGACCTGGGCCACCTGCTCGATTCGTACGGCGTCGAGGGTGAGCGCCGGACGGCGATCCTCAGCAAGACGCGCACCGCGCGGACGAAGGGCTGGTGGGACGCCTACGCGGAGTTCGTGCCCAGCGACTACGCCGACTACATCGAGGTCGAGGCGCAGTTGGCAGGGATGCGCTGCTACGACGCACACCTCGTCCACGGGCTGATGCAGACCGAGGACTACGCTCGCGAGATCATCCATGCCGCATCGATGGGGCTGTCCTCGCCAGCCGAGATCGACCGCCGGGTGGAAGTACGCATGACACGGCAACGGCTGCTCACCCGGGAGGAGAATCCGCCTCGGTTCTGGACCGTCCTCGCCGAGCCTGCGCTCTCCTGGCTGGTGGGTTCGCCGAAGGTGATGGCCGAGCAGTACGACCGGCTCCGCGCCTTCGCCGCACAGGACAACATCACCCTGCAGGTCCTACCGACCTCCGCCGGAGCGCATCCGGCGACGAGCGGGACATTCGCGATCCTGGAATTTCCTGAGCCATCTGAGCCGGATGCCGTCTATGTCGAAACTATGACGGCTAATCGATATGTCGAGCGAGATGTCGAGATCTACCGGTATAGCCTGGCTTTCGACCACTTGCGTGCGATGGCCCTCAGCCCAATGGATTCGGTGGACTATCTCGCGCAGGCGGCCGACAAGATCATCAGAAGTTGAATCCGACGAGGGGATTGACCATGCGGGTTTGCACACCGGACCCGTTGCGCCTGGCGTGGCGGACGAGCAGTTACAGCGGTAACGGTTCCAACTGTGTCGAGGTCGCTGCGTGGCGGGCCAGTAGTTACAGCGGTAATGGTTCCAACTGTGTCGAGGTCGCCGGGCTCGGTCCGCAGATCGCGGTTCGCGATTCGAAGGACCGTGGCGGACCGATTCTCGCGTTCAGCGTTGGCTCGTGGCAGGCGTTCGTCGCGGGTGTGCGGGCCGGCGATTTCGAGACCGCCTGATCAGCAGCCCGTCACCAGAACAGGAACCGCCAGGTTCCCAGGCCGAGGCTGAACGCCGTCGCGCCGACCATCACCGCGACCGTCGCGAGGAAGAACACGCCGTCGGCCGCTCGGAGGGGTTGTGGTCGGGCAAGCGTCCGACCGTGCTCGCCAGTGAACCCCCGCGACTCCATCGCCGTCGCCAACCGGATCGCCCGCCTGATCGCGCAGACCAGGAGAGCGAAGACCCCGGAGGCGAAGAGCCGGACCCTGCGTAGCGGTGATCGGCCGGGGTCGATCCCACGCGCGCGCCGGGCCAGCATCAGGGTGCGCCACTCGTCGCCCAGGACCGGCACGAGTCGCCACGCGGCAAGGGCGCCGAACGTGAAGCGTGGTGGCGTACGCAGGTGCTGGACGAGCGCGTCGGCGAGCTCCGTCGGATCGGTGGAGGCGAACACCACGACTCCCGGGAGAGCGATCGCCAGGATCCGGAGGCTGATCGCGAGGGCCGCGAGCGCACTCTCGGTGGTCACCAGGAGCGGCCCGGCGTCCAGGAGGGGAGCCCCACCCTGGCGGTCGGTGAACAGCAGTGTCGAGGCCGCGAGCCCACCGGTCAGGAGGATCAGCAGCCAGAGCCTTCGCAGGAAGACCCGCCACCTGACACCGGCCGCCGAGACCGCGGCGAGTTCGGCGGCGAGCACGAGCGCAGGTGTCACGGCGTCACCGGTGAAGAGCAGGCCGACCATGACGATCGTGGCCGCCGCGAGTTTGGTGACGGGGTTGAGGCGCCCGAGCAGGGCCTTCGGGTTGGCGACGATCGGCTCCGCCAGCACACTCATGCGCATTCTCGCTTCGCTGCCATCCGCTGGTCGCTCTCGTGGACAAGCCGTCCCGCCCGCATCTCGAGCGTGCGGTCGGCGAAGGCCGCTACAAAGTCCGCGTCGTGGCTCACGAAGGTCACCGCATGTCCTTCGTCGCGCAGGTTCGCCAGCAGGTCGAGCAGTTCGAGCCAGGTGCTCCTGTCCTGTCCGAACGTCGGCTCGTCGAGCACCAGTGCCGCCGGCCCGGTCGCGAGAGCGGTGGCGACGGAGAGGCGCCGCTTCTCTCCACCGGAGAGGGTGAACGGGTTGGCGGCGGCGAGATGCGCGAGCCGCAGGCGGTCCAGCAGGTCGTCGACGCGCGACGTCACCTCGCCGGGGGAGCAACCGATGAGCCGGGGACCGAGCGCCAGCTCGGCGCGGACGGTTGAGGTGAGGAACTGGTGCTCGGGGTCCTGGAAGACGGTGCCCATCGCGCGGACGAGCTCCGTCGCCCGCCAGGTGTGCAGCGGTGAGTCGCCACTCTGCCGCTGGAACAGCCGACGTCGGGCAGCCGTCCACCGGGGGTCTAGCCCGGCCCGGAGGTACAACGACGGCATGGCACGGACGTGGCCCGCCGACGGAGGCAGCAGCCCGGCGAGCAGCATCGCGAGGGTGGACTTGCCGGACCCGTTGGTACCGGTGAGCGCGAGTGCCTCGCCGGCGTGGAGCCGTACGTTCGCGTCGACCAGCGCGGGCCGGCCGGCGGCGGGATAGGTGTGGGTCAGCCCCTCCGCTGCCAGCAGCGGTTCGGTGGCGGGTTCCGGTGCGCGCCGCCGAGGCGGCCGGTGCCCTGGAACCCACACCCCTGCGGCGGCCAGCCTCTCGCCCTGGGTGGCGAAGACCTGCGCCGGTTCGCCGTCGGCGAGGACACCACCGCCGGCGCGCAGGACCACGACCCGGGAGACGAGCGGCAGCCAGTCGTCCACCCGGTGGTCGACGACGATCAGGGTGCTGCCGCGAGCCGCGACGACCCGTTCGACCGCCGTACGCACAAGGGCGGCGCCGTCCGGGTCGAGGTTCGCCGTGGGTTCGTCGAGCAGCAGGAGGGCGGGAGAGAGCGCCATGACGCCGGCGAGGACCAGGCGCTGTTTCTCGCCACCGGACAGCTGACCGGTGGGCTGGTCCCGGTCGTACGGGAACCCGGTGAGTTTCAGTGCCTCCTCGACCCGCGGCCAGATCGCGGGTGTCGGCACTCCGCGGTTCTCCAACCCGAACGCCACGTCGTCGCCGGCCCGGGCCATGACCAGCTGGCTCTCCGGATCCTGGAACGCGATGCCGACCCGCTCCCGTACCTCCCTCGGCGGAGCCCCGCCGACGGTGAGGGCGCCCTCGACCTCGCCTGCCTGTTCGGGGTCGAGGAGTCCGGCAAGGGCCGTGAGAAGCGTGCTCTTGCCCGCGCCGGACGCGCCCGCGAGCAGGATCCGTTCCCCGGGCTCGACGGTGAGGTCGAGCCCGCGGACGGCCCACGCCTGCCGACCGGCATGGCGGTAGCCCCAGGCGCGGGCGCGGACGCCCAGGGCCGCTGGGTGCGCCGGTGTCATGTCGTGGACTGCTCGCGCCCCGCGGCGAACGGTGCGAGGACACCGGTGCTGGCCAGCGCGCGCACGAGCACATAGCTACCCACTCCGGCCAGGGCGACGGTGCTGGCCACGACCAGGACGCCGTAGGCGAGCATCCACGCCGGTGCCCACGCGGCGTTGTAGAGGATGTTGTCGAGGACGGCTGGTACCAGCCCGGCCGTCAGACCTGCGACCAACGCGGCCGGCAGCCGCCAGGACCGGTAGCGCAGCGCCGCGAATCCCAGCTCCGCGCCCATACCTTGCACCAGCCCGTACACCACGATCATCAGCGGGGCGGGCGCGCCGAAGAACACCGAGACGGTGGCGGCGACGAGTTCGGTGAACACCGACGCACCGGGCTTGCGGATGACCAGGCCGCCGAGCACACCGGGAACGAGCCACATGCCGTAGAGCACCGCCTGGGCGGGGGGAAACCAGGTGAACGCTGGAGCGGTCGCGGCCCACAGTGCGTTCCACCCGGCGAACACCACACCGAACGCGGCAGCGAGCACGGCCGCCACGATGATGTCGACGGTCCGCCAGCGAAGGCGGGTGGTGGGTGGGGAGTCGAGGCGACCGGTCGGGGTCTCGGTGGAGTCATGGGACATGGCGTTGCCCTCCCTGCTCGTGCAGAACCCTGCCCACGCAGAGCCTGCTCACGCAGATGACGGGCGACCGCGTCCTGCCGGATCCGTTCGGGCGCAACAACGCACCTGCTCGTGGGGTCCGAGTCAGGTGCGTACGTCACGTTGCCGTGGCCGGACAGACCGACTTCCTGCGCTGGAATTACCCAGATCAGGTTCGAGGGTCTGCGGGTGTGCCAGTTTGCGTGGCCCCGCACTCTCAGCGCTTCCGCGCTCCCCTGTCGTCTGCTGCTTTGTCGCTGGTTACATCATTGGGTCGACGCGTCGATGCGGCGACCTGACCCGGAGGCTAGCACGACGCCCGCGACCAGTCAGGACACGCGCTAGAAACCGAGCGGAGCCTGGGCGAGAGCCTCGACGGCGGCGTCAGGTCCGCTGGTCTCGACCAGGGCGACATCCTTGCGTCCCCACATGTAGAGCGCGATTTCGCTCGGCTTTCCCGCGAGCACGGCGGTGGGCTCCCCGTTGCGTACGCGGACGGTGGAGCCGTTGGGACGGACCACGAGTAGACCGACGGCACAGCGGCGGAACAGGAACCGGCCCGGCCCGGTGACCCGGCGCCACAGTGTCTCCTCCAGGTCGGCCGGCAACTCGCGTGGCTCCCAGTCCGGCCTGGCCCGGCGGACGTCCTCGTGGTGGACGTAGAACTCCATCGTGTTGGCCGCCTCGTCGATGCCATGGATCCGCATCGGTGACCAGCGAGGTGGGCCCTTCCGGAACCGGTCGACGACCTCGGTGTAGCCGAGTCGCCGCACCATTGCGTCCATCGTCGTCTTCGTACGACCTGCCAGTGGGCCAATCACCATGCCGGCCGCGGCCACGACGTCGCTCTCCCGGATGACGAGATGCGCCACGAGATCGCTGGTCGTCCAGCTACCGCACAGCGTGGGGGCGTCGGGACCGACCTCGAAGAGGAGGTCGGCCAGCGCCTGGCGTTCGGTCCGGGCGTGGTCGCTCATGCCTCGATCCTAGTGTTCGACCCGCTCGCGGCCGGCTCGGCGAGGAGCTCGATCTGGGCAAGGGCGAACGGCTTGCCGTCGCCGCCGGTGAACTCGAACCGGTAGTGCGTGCAGGCCGCCGGCCGTGCGAGGGCGAACACCCGGGTCTGCGAGCGCCACCGGAACTCCTCGTCCGTACGCGTGTCGAGCACGTCCCACCCCACACCGTCTCGCGAGCCCTTGACCACCCACGCGCTCGGGTCACGTCCCACGGATGCCGAGGTGAGGGTGTAGAGCTCGACCTGCGTCGCGCTGTCAACCTCGCATTGCACCCAGGCGTCGGGTCGGTCGAACCCGACGTCCACACTCGCCGTGTCGTCGAACAACCGCGCCGCCACGATCCCCGGGCCGGCGGTGACCTCGCCAGCAGTCGTGATGTCAACGAGGGGTTGCGGCAGGGCGCCGGTCGCCGTCAGTGACGGCGGCGCGCTGCGCGGATCCGTGCCCCACGTGGACGGTCGTGATCCCATCACGAACTCCAGCACCGCTCCCTCGGCGAGCAGGTCGTGGGGGAGCGTCGTCGCGTCGTACGCCTCACCATTGACGGTCAACGACTGTACGTAGGGAGTTTCCGGGCCGTTGCCGGGTGCACTGACGACCAGGCGGCGGCCATTCTCGAGATGGATCGTGGCCCTGGTGAAGAGCGGCGAACCGACGGCATACGCCGGTCTGCCCACCTGCAGAGGGTAGAGGCCGAGGGCGCTGAACACCTGCCAGGCCGACATCTCGCCGTTGTCCTCGTCGCCCGGGTAGCCCTGGCCGATCTCGCTGCCGAGATAGAGCCGGGCGAGGACGTCGCGCACCTTCTCCTGAGTCTTCCACGGCTGGCAGGCGTTGAGGTACATGTACGCGATGTGGTGGGCCGGCTGGTTGCTGTGGCCGTACATTCCCATGCGTACGTCCCGCGCCTCGGTCATCTCGTGGATGACCTGGGAGTACCACCCCTTGACCTCCTCGGCTCCGGTCTCAGGTGTCGCGAAGAACTCGTCGAGCTTGGCCGCCAGCTTCTCCCTTCCCCCGTAGAGATTCGCGAGACCCTCCCCGTCGTGTGGGGCGTGGAAGGCCATGTTCCACGCGTTGGTCTCGGTGTAGTCGAAGCCCCAGATCCGTGGGTCGAACTCCTCAGGCGACAACCGCCGCCGGCCGTCGGCGAGCCTGCCCTGGAAGAATCCCACCGCCGGGTCGAAGAGGTGGACGTACCCTCGCGCCCGCCGGGAGAAGTACGCCTGCTCGGCCAGGTAGCGGTCCCGGCGCGGATCGTCGCCTTCGCAGCGTTCGGCCAGCTTCCCGGCCATCATCGCGATGCCGAAGTCGTTGATGTAGCCGTCCATCGCCCACGACATCGCCTCGTGGGTCGACTCGTCGGCGGTGTAGCCGAGGAAGCGGGAGCTGTCGATGCCCTTCCGGCCCACATGGTCGTTCGGCGGGCGCACGGTGGCGTTCTTCAGCGCGGCGTCGTAGGCCGTCTCGACGTCGAAACCCGTGACGCCCTTGACGAACGCGTCGGCGAACGCCACGTCGGAGCTCGTCCCGACCATCAGATCGGCGTAGCCGGGTGAGGACCAGCGCGAGATCCAGCCGCCGTCGCGGTACTGCTGCAGGAAACCGTCGACCAGTTCGCCCGCCAGACTCGGCGTGAGGAGGGCGTACGCCGGCCAGGTGGTGCGGTAGGTGTCCCAGAACCCGTTGTTCACATGGACCTTCCCGGGCACGACCCGGGCGCCGGTGGAGGTCGGCGTGCTCGGTGGCGTGGTGACCGAGGACTGGACCGCGTGGGCGTAGACCGGTTCGGCCGCCGTCCCGATGTTCTCGTACGCGGAGTTGGGATAGAGGAAGAGCCGGTACAGGTTCGAGTAGAGCGTCACCAGTTGGTCCTCGCTGGCGCCTTCCACCTCGATGACGGCGAGCTTCTCGTCCCACTGTCGCTGTGCGCGCTCGCGGACGCCCTCGAACGTCTCGTCCGGGCCGAGCTCCAGCGCGAGGTTGCGTTCGGCCTGTTCGAGGCTGATGAGCGAGGTCGCGATCCGCATGGTGACCGTCTTGTCGGTGGAGGTGTCGAAGCGCACGTAGCCGCTGGCGTCGCGGCGCTCACCGGTGCCGGTCGGCCGCCCACTCGCCACGACCGGGTGGTCGAACGACGCAACGACGAACATCCGGGTCGCGCCGTTGGAGAGCCGGCTGCGTACGTCGGTGAACCCGGTGACCACGTTGCGCCCGGGGTGCACCATCACGCCCGCGTCGGCGTTCACGTTGTCGAAGAGCAGGGTCGACGTGTCGCCCGGAAAGGTGAACCGGAACATCGCCGCATGGTCGGCCGGCGCGATCTCGGTCCTGATGCCGTTGTCGAACGTCACCGCGTAGTAGTGGGGTCGGGCGATCTCGGCGTCGTGCCCGAACGCGAGCGCCCGCGCGGAGCGGTCACCGTCTGGCTCACCCTCGGCGCTTGACGGCATCACCTGGAACGTCTGCCGGTCGCCCATCCACGGACTCGTCTGGTGGCTCAGTGCGAACGCCTGCAGCTCCGGCCGGTTGTCGGCGTTGTTCGCGCGGTGGTATTCGTACACCCAGGTCAGGGATCCGGCGTCGGTCACCGGCGTCCAGAAGTTGAAGCCGTGCGGCACGGCGGTCGCCGGAATCGTGTTGCCGCGGGAGAACTCCGCACTGGAGTGGGTGCCCCTGGTCGTGACCACCTGGTCGGAGGGGCGGGCCGGTGGTGGCGTCCTCGGCCGCTCGTCGAGTCCGATGGCGTCGACCCAACCCGAGACGCTGCCGGGTCCCACCGGAGCGTCGTAACCGACGAGGACGGCGCGGACGGTGCGCCCGGCGGCGACGTCACCGATCCGCGCGTACCGGTAGTTCCACTGGTCCACCGAGAGTGTCCGCGCCTCGCCCTGCTCGCGCGGGCCGAGGACGACGCCGTGCTGGTCCCGGACGCCCAGGTCACTGAGCCGGGTGCCGTCACCGAACTCGAGGTCGACGGCGGTGAAGGTCGCGAGATACCGCAGGTCGCCTGGGGCGAAGTCCGGGAGGAGGACGTAGGACAGCACGGTGTCGGTCGTCACCTCGACGTCGACCTCGAACAACCGGGCGGCCGCGCCGGAGCAGACCGCGCTCCCCTCGAAGCGGTACGCCTGCCGGCTGGTGAACCCCACGCCTGCCTTCGCCGCCGGCGCAGAAGCCGGCCCGCCGCCACCACCACCGAAGGCCCGCAGCTCGCCGGGTTGCCCGCTCGTCGATGTCGGAATCGGTGTCTCCATGGTCGGTCAGCCTGCCACGAGTGCCGCGGCCTCCCGTTCCGGGTCGGCTTCAGCGGGCCAGGGCGTGCCAGCCCAACCAGGCCCAGCCGCAGAGTACGAGGATCCGGACCTCCGCACGCACCATCACGTGGGCGAGGGCCTCTCCGAGGGTGGCCAGCTGCACTCGGTGGATCCGCGCCAGGATGACCAGGGAGCAGGCGAGCAGCAACAGCACCACGAAGCCGGCGATCACGACGAGCCGGGTGGTCACGGTCGCGCCAATCGAAGCCCCGCACCGAGCCACGCGAGCCAGGCGACGAACCGTACCGGCCGCAGCTCCAGCAGCGGATCCAGCAGGACCGACAAGGTGGGGTAGTCGGCGCTGCTGACGTTCCATGCCGGCTGGTGAACGAAGGCGTACGCCTCCCACCCGAGCGCGGCCGCGAGCAGGACCGCCCAGCAGATGACCGCCCGCCGCAGCCGTGGCGTGGCCACGCGTCGCCGCGTCCGCGTCCCGGTTGGTGCCCGGGACCTGGTCCGGCGCAACGCCAGGATGCCGACGCCCAGCGCTGTGGTGACGACGAGTGCGGTCGACGGCCAGGTGTGCGGACGAAGGCCCGATCCGAGCCACGCGAGCACGACGACCGCCGCCACCACCAGCACGCTGCCGAGCACCGGCCATCGGCCGCTCAGGTGCACCTGCGTCGGAGCTGGCTCGGTGGTCACGTTTCCATGATGCGTCCGGGTGCACCCGGGCCGGAAGCCGTCCGACCCACCGGCGAGAATGGCGGCCATGCCCGGTGACACACCGCTCGCACCCTCCAGCGGGCTCGACCCCGAGATCGCGGCACGTCTCTCGCGCGACGCCCAGGGACTCGTTGTCGCGGTCGTCCAGCGCCACGACTCCGGCGAGGTCCTGATGGTGGGCTGGATGGACGACGAGGCGCTGCACCGCACCCTCACGACCGGGCGTACGACGTTCTGGAGCCGGAGCCGCCGGACGTACTGGGTCAAAGGCGAGACTTCCGGGCACCGCCAGTGGGTCAAGGAGGTACGCCTTGACTGCGACGGCGACAGCATCTTGGTCAAGGTCGACCAGGAGGGACCGGCCTGCCACACCGGGGACCGCACGTGCTTCGACGCCGACCTGCTGGATGCCGTCGTCGGCGTACCCACCCCGCAGGGAGTGCCCCGGTGACGATGCTCGGTACGACAAACCCCGATCTGGCGGGATTCCGCGACCTTGCCCGGAACCTGCGGGTCATCCCGGTCACCCGGAGGTTGCTCGCCGACGCGGAGACGCCGCTCGGTGTCTATGCCAAGCTCGCCCGCGACGAGCCGGGAACCTTCCTGCTCGAGTCCGCCGAACAGGGTGGGGTGTGGGGGCGCTATTCGTTCGTGGGCGTCCATTCCGCCGCCACCCTGACCGAGCGCGATGGTGCCGCGCACTGGCTCGGCACCCCACCGGTCGGCCTGCCCGAAGGCGGAGACCCGCTCGAAGCGGTCCGGGAGACGCTCACCCGTCTGCACACGCCGCACCTTCCCGACCTGCCGCCGCTCACCGGAGGTCTGGTGGGTTACATCGGCTACGACGCCGTACGCCGGCTCGAACGCCTGCCCGACCTCACCACCGACGACCTGCACCTTCCTGAGCTCTCGCTCATGCTGGCCACGGACCTCGCCGTTCTCGACCACGAGGACGGCACGCTGCTCCTGATCGCCAACGCCGTGAACTGGGACGACAGTCCCGAGCGGGTCGACGAGGCGTGGGCCGACGCGGTAGAGCGGCTCGACACGATGACCAAGGCCCTCAGCCAGCCGACGCCGTCGTTCGTCGCGGCCGCTGACCTGCAGGCCGATCCGGCGTACGAACGGCGCCGGACTCAGGCCGAGCACATGGCGGCGGTCGAGCGGGCGAAGGAGGAGATCCGCGCCGGTGAGGCATTCCAGGTCGTCGTGTCCCAGCGCTTCGAACGCCGGACGACGGCGCGCGCCTTCGACATCTACCGCGTGCTGAGGTTCTCGAACCCGTCGCCCTACATGTACCTCCTGCGCTACGACGACTTCGACATCGTGGGGTCGAGCCCCGAGGCGCTCGTGACCGTGACCGGCGAGAAGGCGATGACGCATCCGATCGCGGGCACCCGACCCCGCGGCAGCACCCCAGAACACGACCACGCCCTGGAAGTCGAGCTGCTCGCGGATGCGAAGGAACGCGCCGAGCACCTCATGCTGGTCGACCTCGGCCGCAATGACCTCGGCCGCGTCTGCGCGCCCGGGACCGTCGAGGTCGTCGACTTCATGACGGTCCGCCGCTACAGCCACGTGATGCATCTGGAGTCGACGGTCGTCGGGCGCCTGGCCGAGGACAGGACGGCGTTCGACGCGTTGTGCGCCTGCTTCCCGGCGGGGACGCTGTCGGGCGCGCCGAAGCCCCGGGCGATGGAGATCATCGAGGAGCTCGAGCCGACCCGCCGGGGGCTCTACGGCGGCGTCGTCGGCTATCTCGACTTCGCGGGAGACCTCGACGCCGCCATCGCCATTCGTACCGCCCTGCTGCGCGAGGGTGTGGCCTACGTCCAGGCCGGCGGCGGCATCGTCGCCGACTCCGACCCACTCGCCGAGGACGCCGAGACCCGAAGCAAGGCGGCGGCGGCCCTGCGGGCCGTGGCGGTCGCGGAGACGTTCACGCAGCCATGACGCCCCGGCGGGAGATGACGGTCGCACTCGTCCTGGTCCTGGCGGGTGCCGCGCTGGCGTTGTTCGCGGCGGGTCGTACGTGGGTGAGTGCCGAGTGGGCAGTCCCCGACTACCCGGCCGTTCGGGTGATGGTGGGTGGGGTAGAGGCCGCACCCCTCGTCCGCGCCGCCGGCCTGGTCGGGCTGGCCGGGCTCCTGGCGGTACTCGCCACCCGCCGGTCCGCCCGGCGGATCGTGGGCGTCGTGCTCGTCCTCACCGGTGTGGCGATGGTGGCGGCCTGCGTGGCGTTCTGGCTCCAGGACTCCGCGATCGCCGACAACGCGCTCGCGACGGCGGTGGGGGACCCGACCCTCACCGTGCACGCGTCGGCGCGGGCGACGAGCGGCTGGCCGGTGGCCGGCTGCGTGGCCGGCGTACTTGTCACCGTCGGTGGTCTGTCGACCGCACTCGGTGGTTCCCGCTGGCCCGCGATGGGCAGCCGGTACGACGCGCCGGGTGGCTCCGGGGTGGCCCGCTCCACCAGACCGGCCCACTCCACCAGACCGGACGGCGCCACCGAGTCGTCTCGCGCCACCAGCGCAGCGCGGGCAACCGGGTCGGCACCGCCGGAGCGGTCCAGCCATCCAGTGGCCGATGATGCCTGGGCCGCTCTTGACCGGGGCGAGGACCCGACCACCCGCGGCTGAGGACCACCCCGCCGTGATCGCCGCCCCCTGGGCCGGCCGATCTGGGACGCGGGAGACAATGATGAAGGCAACGGGCGAAGGAGAGGTACGAATGTCGGACGCACCGGGCGGCTCGATTCACCCAGGTCACGGCAACAGTCCAGCGGCCTGGACGACCGTCACGATCATCTTCCTCGGCTCCGTGGTGGCCGGTGTGGCTGTCGTCATGGCGGAGTGGTGGCTGTTCTTCGTCGGTGCGGTCGGCGTGCCGTTGGTGGGTCTGGTGATCGGAAAGATCCTCTCGAGCGCCGGCCTGGGCACCGGCCGACCGCCGCGCTACAGCGCCGAGGACGTCGCGCATGCGGGTGCCCGGAAGTCCCGGGAGGAAGGCGCCGAGACCTCCTGACGGCCACGCTCGCCGGTCAGAGTGCGACGGCGCGTCGCTCCTGCGAAGAGCGCCCGATCGCCTCGATGAGGCGGTGGCGTCGAAGTGCCTGGGCGAAGTCAGGGTCGTAGGGTTCGCCGTCGCGTAACGCATGGGCGATGCGGTGGTAGGCCTGTGCCACGTTCCACGGGCTGCCCGCCGGAGTGTCGCCCGGGATCGGTGTGTAGCGCGCCGGCGGGGTGAGCTCGGTCATCGGGTCCGAGCCACGCGCGCCAACAAGCTGGTTGGGGCCGATCTGGGCAGACGGGCCGGTGAGAACCAGACTCCCCTCGCTGCCGTGGATCTCGATCCGCGTGCCGGTCGGGTTCGTCGGCACGGTGGCGACCTGGAAAGCGACCTCGGCGTCACCCACCAGGCGACCGGCCACGCTGATGCTGTCGGGAGCGGTGACGCGGACCTCTTCACCGGTGTCGGTGTGCCGCCAGTGCCGTATCCGGGTCGCCACCCGCGCCGACACCTCCGCGAACTCGCCCAGCAGGAAGCACAGCGCGTCGATGGTGTGGCCACCGGGGATGGTGAGCGGGTTCGCCCCGTTCGCGAGGTCGGCCTGCCAGATACGTCCCGTGCCCCGCTCGGTGATCGCCTGGGGTTTGACCGTGACGTTCGCGACCAACACCTCACCGACGTAGCCGTCCGCGATGAGGTCGCGGGCATACCTGACGTGGGAGTCGCTGCGCGCCTGGAGCCCCACCATCGTGCGCAGTGACCGCTCACGGGCGGCGTCGGCCATCTCCTGGGCCTCGGTGAGATTGGCGCCAAGTGGCCACTCGCAGAAGACCGGCTTCCCGGCGCGCAGTCCGGCCATCACCAGGTCACGGTGCCAGGGCACACGGACCACGACAGCAACGAGGTCGACGTCCGGGTGGGCCACCATCTCGTCGATGTCGTGGAACGCCAACTCGGCGCCGAACGCCTGTGCAGATGCCCGGGCAGTGCCTTCGCGGGAGGTACAGACAGCCTTGAGTTCGAACTCGGGAAGGGCCTGCAGCGCGGGCACGTGCGCATTGGCTCCCCAGCCGCTGCCGCCGGTCGTGACGGTGGCACCCACGATCCCGACGCGGACTGGTGTGGTTGCCATGGCTCGTCAACCTCCTGGATGTGGGCTTCGACCATTCTCCCAAGACTGGTCCGAGGACTCGCACCAGGCGGCCAGCTGGTCGACGTCGACGTCGCCGCTTGTGTCGACCCTGCGGACGGGGCCGAGCGCCAGTGGTTGCCCGTGTTCCACCATCCGCGCCCACTCCTCGCTGTGGCTCATCAGGGCGCCGTGGATCGGGTGGGACGACTCCGCCCGCGCGACGTACCGCGACCAGGCAAGCTCGGGTGAGACGTCACACCACACCTCCACCGGGCAGCTGACGCCGGCGTGGGTGAGGCCCGCTTGCACGAGCGGGCGGACGTCCGCCCGCCAGGAGCTCTCCAGGACCGCTCCGGCCGATGCGTACGCCAGCAGGGACCACATGGTCTCGCTCGCGGCTCGTCCCAGGGCGGCGTTCCACTGCCGTTGTGTCCGGCCGTCCGGTGAGGCGACGCCGAGCACGTCGGCATGCGTCTCCTTGATGACATCCTTGCTCAACAGCGGGAGGCCGAGCGCCCGCGCGAGCTTCGGGGCGAGCGTCGACTTGCCCGCGGCGGGTAGGCCATTGACCAGGACGACGAGCCGGCGCGGAGACATG
Organism: Actinopolymorpha sp. B17G11; assembly: GCF_040196095.1. Lineage (NCBI taxonomy): Bacteria > Bacillati > Actinomycetota > Actinomycetes > Propionibacteriales > Actinopolymorphaceae > Actinopolymorpha > Actinopolymorpha sp. B17G11. Next base: position 71,344 of record NZ_JBEFTW010000030.1, on the reverse strand, counting down.
ACCCGCAGACTAGGGGAACACCCCTTGAGCGACCATGTGCGGCAGGTTCGGTTGCCACGGTCGACCGCGATCCCGCGAAGGAGCGTGACCTGTGCGGCTTGACACCCTCGACGAACGGATCGTCTCGCTCCTCCTCGACGACGGTCGGGCGAGCTTCGCCGACATCGGCGCCAAGGTGGGCCTGTCGGCGCCCGCGGTGAAGCGCCGGGTCGACCGGCTGCGCCAGTCGGGCGCGATCACCGGTTTCACGGCGAAGGTCGAACCGGAGGCGCTGGGTTGGACGACCGAGGCCTACGTCGAGCTGTACTGCCAGGGCAAGACCTCGCCGACGACGATCCGCGACGGGGTCGCGAGGTTCCCGGAGGTGGTCTCGGCCTGCACGCTCACCGGGGAGGCAGACGCGCTCGTCCACGTGCTCGCGGCCGACATCCGCCACTTCGAGGAGGTGCTGGAACGGATGAACGCCGAACCTTATGTCGTACGCACGAAGAGTGCTCTGGTCCTGACCCGGCTGTTGGACCGGCCAGGTCTCACGCCGGCCGGCTGAGCATTCCCGTCGGACACAATGGACGCGAGCGCTCCCACGCAATGATTCGCTGTCTGTGCCCGAGATGACGCAACGATCCGCTACCTGGAAGGACGTGCCGCGCATTGGATCGCCCCTGGTCGGCGACCTACGCTCATGACGTACGTACGCGAAGGGGCGACGATACGTACGCATCGGGGCAAGGGGGGCGCGATGACCGAGCGTCGTGAGGTCATGCACAGGCAGAGCACGCGGCCGGCGACCCGGCGGCGGTATCTCATGTGCCGGCCGAGGTATTTCACCGTGGCGTACTCCATCAATCCGTGGATGCATCCCGACGACCCGGCCGCTCGCGTGGACGGCGAGCGCGCGCTGGCTCAGTGGGAGACGCTCCGGCAGACCTATGTCGACCTCGGCCACGAGGTGCACCTGATCGACCCGGTGCCCGGCCTTCCCGACATGGTCTTCGCCGCGAACGGCGCCGTCGTCGTCGACGGCCAGGCGTTCGGTCCGCGGTTCCGTCACGTCCAACGGCTGCCCGAGGCGGTGCACTACCTCGCCTGGTTCAAGACCCACGGCACGACGGTGGGGGTGCGCGACACCTACGTGCCCCTGTCGGTCGCCGAAGGCGAGGGTGACTTCCTCACCATGCCCGACCTGATTCTCGCCGGTACCGGTTTCCGGACCGAGCCGGGTGCCCATCGCGAGCTGGCCGAGTTCACCGGTCGCCCGGTGGTGTCCCTCGACCTGGTCGACCCCCGGCTGTACCACCTCGACACGGCACTGGCAGTGCTGGACGAGGAGACGATCGCGTACTACCCACCGGCGTTCTCGCCGGAGAGCCAGGATCGGCTGCGGGAGATGTACCCGCACGCGATCCTCGCCGACGAGGCCGACGCCATGGTCCTCGGGCTGAACGCCGTGTCCGACGGGCGCCACGTCGTCCTCCCGGTCCAGGCGACCAGTCTCGCTCGTCAGGTCGCCGAGCGTGGCTTCGAACCGGTCACGGTCGACGTGTCGGAACTCCGCAAGTCCGGTGGCGGCCCGAAGTGCTGCACGCTCGAGATCCGGCCGGCACGGGAGCGCGAGGAGGAGCGGCGATGATCAGCGACGTGACCTCGCGGGCGGGCGAGGCCATCGGCCTCGCCGAGCGGTACGCCGCGCACAACTACCACCCACTTCCGGTCGTCGTGGCGGAGGCCGAGGGCGCCTGGGTGACCGACGTCGACGGTCGTCGCTACCTCGACTGCCTCGCCGGCTACTCGGCGCTGAACTTCGGTCACCGGCACCCGCTGCTCCTCGCCGCCGCGCGGGAACAGTTGGACCGGGTGACCCTGACCAGCCGGGCGTTCCACCACGACCAGTTCGGGCCGTTCTGCTCCGAGCTCGTCGCGCTCACCGCCACCGCGGGCCTGCCCGACGACGCGATGGTGCTCCCGATGAACACCGGAGCGGAGGCCGTCGAGACCGCGTTGAAACTGGCGCGCAAGTGGGGCTATGAGGTCAAGGGCGTGCCCGACGGAACGGCGAAGGTCATCGTCGCGAGCGGCAACTTCCACGGTCGCACCCTCAGCATCGTGAGCTTCTCCGACGACCCGGACGCACACGACCACTACGGTCCCTACACGCCGGGCTTCGTCACCGTGCCGTACGGAGACGCCGGCGCCCTCGCCGACGCGATCGACGACACGACGGTCGCGGTTCTTCTCGAACCGATTCAGGGTGAGGCCGGCGTCATCGTGCCGCCGGACGGCTACCTGGCCGCGGTACGCCGGGTGTGTACGCAACGCGGTGTGCTGCTTCTCGCCGACGAGATCCAGTCCGGCCTCGGGCGTACCGGCACGACACTCGCCTGCGAACTGGCCGGTGTGGTGCCCGATCTCGTGATTCTCGGCAAGGCATTGGGTGGTGGGATCGTCCCGGTGTCCGCGGTGGTCGGCTCGCGTGAGGTCGTCGGCGTCGTGCGGCCGGGCCAGCACGGGAGCACCTTCGGTGGCAACCCGTTGGCGTGCGCCGTCGGTCGCGCGGTGGTCGGCCTCCTGCGGGAGGGTACGTACCAGGCCCGCGCCCGCGAGCTGGGCGCGGTGATGCACGAGCGCCTGCAGGGCTTGGTGGGTTCCGGGCTCCACGCGGTGCGCGGCGTCGGCCTGTGGGCCGGCCTCGACGTCGACCCGGCCCTCGGCACCGGCCGGGACATCTGCGCGTCGCTCGCTGAGCGGCGTGTGCTCGCCAAGGACACGCACGGCTCCACCATCCGGCTCGCACCGCCCCTGACGGTCGAGCCCGCGGACCTCGACTGGGCACTGGACCAGCTGGCTGACGTCCTGCGTACCCGCTGAGCCCGACCCGTCGGATGGCCCGCCGCAACGCCCGGCGGCCTGCTGTGGCCAACGACCTTGTCGACCCCGCCACCGTCCTCCACAATCTCACTCGACCGGCGACGGGTCCCCGTCGCATCGGACGAACTTCCTTGCATTGTTGAGGATTCGCGCCTGCCCTCCTCAAGGGTCGGGCATGAGAGGTGTGGCATATGCGACCCGAGATCCAGGGCGCGGGGGACGACCGTTCCAGCATTCTTCCTACGCCGTCGCGCCGGTCCGTCCTCGGCGGCATCGCGGTCGGCGTGCTGGCCTCGACCGTCGGCACACAGACCGCGACCGCGGCCACTGGCGGCGGGATCAGTTGGCCGAAAGGCCAGGCCCTCCCGCGCTTCGCCGTGCCGACGCGGCTCGACGCCGCCGACATCACGACGCTCTCGGGCGACGAGAAGCTGTTGCTCGGCACGCTTCAGGGCATCGTCAACCGCACCTCGCCCAGGGTCTACCTCATCGGTGACGACGCGACGGGCGGCGAGGGTCGCACCACCTGGCTGGAAGCCGTGGGCGTTCCCTTCACCATCCACGACAACGCGTGGACGCTGGTGGACGAGTACCACACCACCGCACGCGGCATCATCGTCTACGACCCCGACCTCCCCGACTCGATCAACGTCGCCACCACCCTGGCCGGGCTGGAGAACGCGGTCGTGGCGAGCCCCGCACTGGCCGACCGGCTGACCGGCGACTACGGCTTGCAGGTCCTCGAGGATCTGCGGGGGCGCTTCACCAGTCGGGTCGAGGCGTACACCTGGCAGTTCGACCACCTCTGGTCGCGTACCACGCACCGCATGCTGGTCGGACTTCCGCCACAGCGCGACGTCAACCTGCCGCCCGGTGTGCCGGACGGCTACACCACCTTGGCCAAGGTCGACGCACACGAGCACGACGCCGCCAACCGGCAGGTGTACGAGTTCGACCTGACCGACCACCTCGGCACCGAGGGTGTGTGGGTGCGCTTCGACGACGCGTTCACCGGTGACGGCTGGGGACCCGCCGTCACCGAGGTCGTCCTCACAGCGGACGGGGCCGAGGTCGCGCGGTTCACGCCCGGCACCGACGTCGAGGAGCCGTACCTCTTCGACGCCAACAACTCCCAGACCAGCCTCGGTCCACCGCTACACCGGTTCGCCGACGGCGACCGCTACTTCGTCTACCGGTTCGAGCCGCCGGCGGGTGCTCAGCAGCTCACGCTGTCGGTCGAGATGTGGAACGAGTTCACGCTGTCGGTGACGGGCGTCGAACCGGTGATCCCTGGCCAGGAAGGGTTCGCCTACCTGCGCGACTACGCGGTGGCGAACAAGGCGATGACGTTCTGGCTCGACCCGAACGTGCCGGAGGAGCGGGCCCTGTTCGAGCAGATCATGTCCGACGTCGCGCCGACGACGCCGTACCTCGGCTGGTTCGCGCAGGACATCGCGGGGGAGTTCGGCGGCACCGAGCTCTGCTCCACGCACGGTGTCTACGTGCTCGCGGCGGACTGGTTCGAGAACATGAGCGTCCACTCGGGTGCGAGGGCGCCGATCTCCGACGAGCAGAAGCCAGCGCCGAAGGTCCCGCTGGAGAACAAGATCTACGTCACGTTCACGATGTCCGAAGGTGACAACCTGCAGTACAACGAGCACCGGCTCCGCGTCCTGTGGGACAACCCCGCCCGCGGCGACGTGCCGATCAACTGGACGACCACACCGATTCTGAAGGACGCGGCTCGACACTTCCTCAGCTACTACCAACGCACGGCCACAGAGAACGACCTCCTCGTCGCCGGTCCGTCGGGCGCCGGCTACATCTACCCAAACCCTTGGCCGGACGAGACGTTCGCCACGTTCACCAAGCAGACCCGGCGCTACATGGCCGACACCGGCATGGACATCATGTACGTCCTGAACCGGGTCGATCACGCCGACGTCGACCTCAGCGAGGCGAAGGCCCGTGCCTACGTCGAGGACGTCGGTCCCACCGGGATGCTGCTGAACTGGGGCGGGACGAGCGAGACCTCGTTGCTCCTCGGTCGTACTCCGCTGTCGACCATCCGCGGTGTGGGCGCCGTCGACGAGGCGCAGAACACCTTGGCAGCCGCCCTCGAAGGCTGGGACGGCACCTCGCCCGCGTTCGTCGCTCTCGGCGTCAACGCCTGGAGCGTCACCCCGGAGGACCTGGTGACGGTGACCGGGTCGCTGGGTCCGGAGTTCCGCGTGGTGCGAGGCGACCAGTACTTCGACCTGGTGGCGACGGCGCTCGACGCCTGAGCCGGTCAGCGCATCGCCTGGGCAGATCAGACGACGGCTGGTCGGTCAGGCGCCGAGGACGGTGAAGGGCTCCCAGGGCAGGTTGCGTACGACCATGAACACCACCGCAAGGCCGATCAGTGCGCCGGTCAACCGGTGTCGGCCCACAGGCGTGAGGCGGGGGCGCGGCAACCGCAACCGGCGGTTCCCGTGCCGCTCCAGCACCCAGCTCATCCAGACGTAGCCCGCCACCGTTGCCGCCACGAGAACCGGCGCGTTGAAGAGGAGCGCGCTCGTGAGGTCGCCGTGCAACAGTGCGGCGACCATGCGGGTCGTCCCGCAGAACGGGCAGGCCAGGCCAGTGGTGCTCCGCAGCAGGCAGGGGATGCGGAGGGTGCCGCCACTCCAGGAGTAGATGCCCGCGATACTCAATCCGCCGAGCGCGGCGACCGCCATTCCCGCCAGGACGCTGGCTGGCGGGGTGGCTGGTGGATGGGAGTCCGGCACACCTCAACGGTAGCCGTCGGCAGGCGCGCGGCGCGGGTCCGAGGCGTACGACCCAGGGTTGGTGTCGGCGCCTGGTAGCGCGTGGTCGCCATGGACGGCAGACTCTCTCCCTGGGACTCACCCGGGAGCTGTTCCCTGCGCGCCTGCGGGTCGCTAGCCTGCTCGGGTTCACTAGGACACTTTCGAATGGAGACGGTTGTGAGTACGCCGAACCCGCCTGCGGGCTCTGACCCCCACGAGCAGGGACAGTCGTCGGGCCGCGGCGGGCAGCAGCCCCACGGTCAGGGCGAGTACGGCCAGCCGGAATACGGCCAGCCGGAATACGGCCAGGGCGAGTACGGCCAGACTGGGCAGTCGGGTCAGCAGTACGGCCAGGGCCAGTCCGGCCAACAGCAGTACGGCCAACAGCAGTACGGCCAGCAACCGTATGGCCAGCCCCAGTCGGGTCAGGGTCAGTACGGTCAGCAGCCGTATGGCCAGGGTCAGGGCCAGCCAGGTCAGGGCCAGTACGCCCAAGGCCAGGGCCAGTACGGCCAGCAACCGTATGGCCAGCCTCAGCCGGGTCAGGGCCAGTCGGGTCAGGGTCAGTACGGTCAGCAGCCCTATGGGCAGCCTCAGCCGGGTCAGGGTCAGCCGGGTCAGGGGCAGTACGGCCAGCAACCGTATGGCCAGCCTCAGCCGGGTCAGGGCCAGCCGGGTCAGGGCCAGCCGGGTCAGGGTCAGTACGGCCAGCAGCCGTATGCCGGTCAGCCCTACGGTCAGCAGGCCTATGGCCAGGGGCAGTACGGCCAACCGGACCCCTACGGCCAGTACGCGCAGCAGTACGCCCAGATGGTGGGACAGCCCGGTCCGGACCAGCTCGGCACCTGGTTGCAGCGCGTCGGCGCCACTCTCCTTGACGGACTGGTCACCGGCATCCCCCTTGCCGTGAGCTATGCGCTCTACATCCCGTCGCTCGCGCAGGGCACTCCGCCGGACGGCGTGACCGGCATCATCGCCGGCCTGCTCGGGCTTGTCAGCCTCGGGTTGGGGATCTGGAACGTCGTCATCCGGCAGGGGAGTACCGGTCAGACCGTCGGCAAGCAGGTCCTTGGCCTGAAGTTGCTCCGTGAGTCCGACGGTCAGCCGGTTGGTGCCGGGGTGGCGTTCGTGCGTGCCCTCGCCCACGTTCTCGACGGCATGGCCTGTTACATCGGCTATCTGTGGCCCTTGTGGGACCAGAAGCGCCAGACGTTCGCCGACAAGATCATGTCCACCCTCGTCGTCAAGGTGTGACTCCTCTCCGTACGACGATTCCTCAGGGCCCCGCGCTGTGTGCGGGGCCCTCGCTTGTGTCCCGGCTCGGGTCGACTCGAGGCGGGCTTGGGGCAGGCTCGGGGTGGGCTTGGAGCACGCTCGGGGGAGCCATCCGGTGTCGGCCCGGCGACAGGGCGTCGTTAGTCTGAACCTCGTCCTCAGGGAGTGCACGGGCCGCGGGGAATCGGGTCCGTTCGAGCCCTGGTAGCCGCGCAGGAAGGACCTGACCGCGTGAGCGTCCTCGACGACATCCTCGACGGCGTGCGTGCCGATCTAGCCGAGCGCCAGGCGAGAGTCTCGATCGAGGATCTCAAGGCTCGGACCGCGCACCTGCCGTATGCGATCGACCCGATGCCGATGTTGCGCGGCGACCGAGTGGCGATCATCGCCGAGGTCAAGCGCTCGAGCCCGAGCAAGGGTGCGCTGGCCGCGATCGCCGATCCGGCCGCATTGGCGGTGGACTACCAGGCCGGCGGCGCGGCGGCGATCAGCGTGCTCACCGAGAACCGCAGGTTCGGCGGCACGATCGATGACCTGCGGGCGGTCCGGTCCGCTGTCGAGGTCCCCCTGTTGCGCAAGGATTTCGTTCTCACCAGTTATCAGTTGTGGGAGGCCAGGGCCTACGGTGCCGACCTGGTGCTGCTGATCGTCGCGGCACTGGACCAGAACGCACTGGTCTCGCTCATCGAACGTGCCGAGTCGATCGGCCTCACTCCGTTCGTCGAGTGTCACACCGAGGAGGAGGTCGTCCGCGCGGCCGACGCGGGCGCGAAGGTCATCGGTGTCAACGCCCGTGACCTGAAGACGCTCGAGGTCGACCGGACCGCGTTCGCCCGGCTCTCGCCCAAGATCCCCGACAACATCGTCAAGATCGCCGAGTCGGGCGTTCGTGGACCCCATGACGTGATCGAGTACGCACGAGCCGGCGCCCACGCGGTGCTGGTCGGCGAGAGCCTCGTCACCGGCAAGGACCCGCGCTCGGCGGTCGCGGATCTCGTCGCGGCCGGTGCGCATCCCGCCCTTCACCACGACTGAGTGGCGCCCATGACCGATCTTGTGACGAGCTTCCCCGCCGGAACACCGGCCGGACCCGACGCGACCGGGCACTGGGGCCGCTTCGGCGGCCGGTTCGTTCCTGAAGCCTTGATCGCGGCCCTGAACGAACTGGACGCGGCACGGGCAGAGGCGCTCGCGGACCCGGAGTTCACCGGAGAGCTCAACCGGATGCTTCGTGAGTACGCCGGCGTGCCAAGCCTGCTCTATGACGCGACCCGCCTTTCCGAGGTCGCCGGTGCCCGGATCCTGCTCAAGCGGGAGGACCTCAACCACACCGGCGCCCACAAGATCCGCAACGTGCTCGGGCAGGCCCTGCTCACCAAGCGGATGGGCAAGCGACGCGTCATCGCCGAGACAGGCGCGGGCCAGCACGGCGTCGCCGCCGCGACCGCCGCCGCCTACCTCGACCTGGAGTGCCTGGTCTACATGGGCGAGGAGGACACCCGTCGGCAGGCGCTCAACGTCGCCCGGATGCGGATGCTCGGCGCCGAGGTGGTTCCCGTCCGTTCCGGCAGCCGCACCCTCAAGGACGCGATGAACGAAGCGCTCCGCGACTGGGTGGCGACCGTCGACCACACGCACTACCTGATCGGCTCGGTGGCCGGGCCGCACCCGTTCCCGGCGATGGTGCGTGACTTCTGCCGCGGGATCGGCGACGAGGCGCGCGCCCAGTCGCTCGAGCTTCTCGGCCGGCTGCCGGACGCGGCCTGTGCCTGCGTCGGTGGTGGCTCCAACGCGATGGGGTTGTTCGCGGCGTTCGTTCCCGACGAGGACGTCCGGCTGTACGGCTTCGAGGCCGGTGGCGATGCCAGCGAAGCAGCAATCCGACATGGCGAGACGGGGCGGCACGCGGCGTCGATCAGCGGTGGGCGGATCGGTGTCCTCCACGGGTCCCGGTCCTACGTCCTGCAGGATGACGACGGCCAGACGATCGAGAGTCACTCCATCTCGGCCGGGCTCGACTATCCCGGTGTCGGCCCCGAGCACAGCTGGCTGCATGACACCGGTCGCGCGACCTACGCGCCGGTGTCCGACGCGGAGGCGATGGAGGCGTTCCGGCTGCTCACCCGGACCGAGGGGATCATCCCGGCGATCGAGTCGGCGCATGCCGTGGCCGGGGCGCTCAGGGTCGCGAAGGAACTCGGACCCGACGCGGTCCTCCTCGTCGGACTGTCCGGGCGCGGCGACAAGGACATGGACACCGCCGCGCGGTGGTTCGGATTGCTCGACGAGAAGCCCGGCTCGGACGCGCAGGAAGAGGAATAGGACATGAGCGTCACGCCCCTCTTCGACAAGGCGCGGGGGGAGAACCGCGGCGTACTCGTCGGCTGCCTCCCAGCCGGCTTCCCGACCTACGACGACGCGATCGCGGTCATGAAGGCCATGGTCGACGGCGGGGTCGACGTGATCGAGGTCGAGTTGCCCTACTCCGACCCGACGATGGACGGACCGGTGATCCAGGCGGCGTCGGAGCAGGCGCTGCGTGGCGGGATTCGTACGACCGATGTGTTGCGGACCATCGAGGCGGTCGCCGGAACCGGTGTCTGCGTCATCCTCATGACCTACTGGAACCCGATCGAGCAGTACGGCCTCGACCGGTTCGCCCGCGACTTCTCCGCGGCGGGCGGGTCGGCCCTGGTCACACCGGACCTGATCCCGGAGGAGGCCGGCGAGTGGATCGCGGCGTCCGACGCGACCGGCCTCGACCGTGTGTTCCTCGTCGCGCCGTCCTCGACCGACGAGCGGCTCCGGATCACGGCCGACGCCTGCCGCGGCTTCGTCTACGCGACGTCGGTGATGGGGGTCACCGGAGCCCGGGCGCAGACCTCGCGGATCGCGCCGGACCTCGTGACCCGTACCCGCGCGGTGACCGCGCTGCCGGTGGGCGTCGGGCTCGGCGTCTCCAACGGTGACCAGGCCGCCGAGGTCGCGTCGTACGCCGACGCGGTGATCGTCGGTTCGGCGTTCGTCCGCCGGGTCCTCACCGCCTCGGATGGGCACGCCGGCCGGACGGGGGTCGAGGAGCTCGCCCGGGACCTGGCCGCTGGAGTCCGGCGTCGTGGGCACTGACACGGCCGACCCCACCGCCGCCATATCAGCTCCCGGAAGGCACCGCTGGCGCGCCAGCGCGCCCTGGGTCTCGTTGGCTGCGCGGCTGGTCCTTGGCGGTGTTCTGCTCGTCGCCGGAATCCTCAAACTCGGCGTCGCCCCCACCGAACAGGTCCGGGCCGTGCGGGCGTACCAACTTCTGCCGTACGGCGTCGACGCGGCCGTCGGCTACACCCTGCCGTTCGTGGAGATCGTTCTCGCGGTGGCGCTCATCCTGGGTATGGGGACCCGGGTGGCGGCCGTCTTCTCCGGGGTACTCATGCTGGTGTTCGTGGCCGGTATCGCCTCGGTCTGGGCGCGTGGGCTGTCGATCGACTGTGGCTGCTTCGGCGACGGCGGACCGGTGGACCCCGCCCAGACGAAGTACCTCGAGGAGATCCTGCGAGATCTCGGACTCACCCTCTGCGCGGCGTGGCTGGCGGTCTTCGGCGCCGGTCGGTTCGCGCTCGACACCAGACGGACGCTCGACACCAGTCAGACGCTCGACACCAGTCAGACGGGGGAACCGACATGACCAAGAAGTCGGCCCGCGACGCGCTCAAGGCCGAGCGAGAACGGCAGGCGGCGCAGGAGCGGCGGCGCGAGAACTTCGCCCGGGTCGGCATCGCCGTCGTGGTCGTGCTCGCCATCGTCGCCATCGCGGGCGTCGTCCAGTGGCAGCGATCGCGGATCGACGCCGACGCGGCCGCCCCGGCCGGCGTCGTCGAGGGCTATTCCAAGTCGAGCGGAGCGGGCACCGGAGCCGCCGGCCTGGGCAACGGCGTGGGCCTGGGTGAGGCCGATGCGCCGGTCGTCGTCGAGGTGTTCGAGGACTTCTCCTGTCCGCACTGCCAGGAGTTCGAGACCGGCGCCGAGAAGATGATCGGCCAGCAGGTCGAGAGCGACAAGGTCCGGGTCGTCTACTACCCCGTGACGCTCGACAACTTCGGTCGCCCGACGGAGCTGTCGGCAAACGCCTTCGCCTGTGCCGCCGACGAGGGCAGGGCGAAGGAGATGCACAACGCGCTGTACAGCAACTTCCGGCAGGACTGGACGACCGACCAGCTGGTAGCCCTGGGCCGGTCCGTGGGACTTGACTCCGGGTCCTTCCGCTCATGCGTACGCGAGGAGAAGTTCGCCGAGTGGGTCCAGTCGATCGACCAGACGGCGACAGACCGGGGCGTTTCCGGAACCCCCACCGTCTTCGTCGACGGCAAGCCGCTCGATCCCGAGGACACGAGCCCGACCGCGCTGAGACTCGCCATCACCGATGCGCTCGCGGGCAAGCGGTGACCGGGTAGTGTCCGTCCGGTAAGCGCGGCCCCACCGGCGCGAGGCCGCCCGCAGGGCCGCGCATCCCGAGGAGCACAGGAGTACACCCGCCCATGCTGATCCAGGCCTTGATTCCCAGCCCGTCCCAGGGAGTCTGGCACCTTGGTCCGGTGCCGATCCGGGCGTACGCCCTGTGCATCATCGCCGGCGTCATCGTCGCCGTCTGGCTGGGCAACCGCAGATGGGTCGCCCGCGGCGGCCGACCCGGTACGGTCGCCGACATCGCCGTCTGGGCGGTGCCGTTCGGCCTGGTGGGTGCACGGATCTACCACGTCGCCACCGACTACCAGCTCTACTTCGGAGCTGGGCGTGATCCGCTCCGTGCGTTCGCCGTCTGGGAGGGCGGCCTCGGCATCTGGGGTGGCATCGCGTTCGGTGCCCTCGGCGCCTGGATCGGCTGTCGGCGGCGGGGGATCCCGCTTCCGGCCATGGCCGACGCTCTGGCGCCGGGGATCATCCTCGCCCAGGCGATCGGCCGATGGGGCAACTGGTTCAACCAGGAGCTCTTCGGCGCTCCGACGTCGATGCCGTGGGGCCTTCAGATCGACTCGGCGCACCGCCCGCCTGGCTACGAGCAGTACGAATCTTTCCAACCCACCTTCCTGTACGAAAGTGTCTGGAATGTCGGGGTCGCCGGCCTGGTGATCTGGGCAGACCGTCGGTTCAAGCTGGGCCACGGCCGGGCGTTCGCGCTCTATGTGGCGGGCTACACGCTGGGACGGGGCTGGATCGAGTACCTCCGGATCGACCCCGTCAACCAGGTCGCCGGCCTGCGGCTCAACGTGTGGACGTCGGTGGCGGTGTTCCTGGCGGCGGTGCTCTACATCGCCATCTCCGCCCGACTCCGGCCGGGCCGCGAGACGGTCACCGAGCTGGGCGACGACAGAGCCGCGGTGGCTACGGACGGTAGCGCCCACACCGACCCGCGGGTCGGCGCGCCCGGCAGTGACGCCCACGGGGACCGCGACGAGGCTGAGCAGCACGAGCTCGGCGACCAGCGGGGCGTTCCGGTCGAACTCGGTTTCGAGGTCCGCGGCCCGGAGTCGGCGGGACGAACGTCACAGGGCGGGTCCCGGCCCAAGGATGCACAATGATGTTCGGGACGATGCACAATGTCAGGTAGGTAGCTCGACGCCGAGCCGCTTCGACCCGTTTCCGCTCATTCGGACCGGGTCAGTCGTCCCTGGGCCACTTCGGGCCGCATGGCCATCAGGAGAGGGATGATGGCCGGCGCCCGGATCGCTCCGCTACCCTGCATGCAATCTCCAGGGCCAACGTCGTCCCTCGAGCACGTTCGGGGGTCCGGGGGTCGTCCCCCGGGCTAGTACCTTCAAACGCGAGTTCGACGACGGGAGTATCCACATGCTCGGAACGCCCCCGCCGCCGCACGGCCTTTACGACCCGCGGTTCGAGCACGACGCCTGCGGCGTCGCCTTCGTCGCGACGTTGAGCGGTGAGCCCAGTCGGCAGATCGTCGATCAGGCGTTCACGGCGTTGCGCAATCTCGACCACCGCGGTGCCTCCGGGAGTGAGCCCGACTCCGGTGACGGAGCCGGGATGCTGATCCAGATTCCCGATGCGTTCTTCCGTGCGGTTTGTGACTTCCCACTGCCGCCTGCGGGGGAGTACGCGGTCGGGACCGCGTTCGTGCCCGATGACGACGATGCCGATGCCGCCGTCGTACGCCGGGTGGGGGAGGTCGCGGCCGAGGAGGGTCTGGTCGTCGTCGGCTGGCGTGACGTCCCGGTTGCGCCTGAGCTGCTCGGCAAGACGTCCCGTGCGGTGATGCCGCGGTTCCGCCAGCTCTTCGTGGCGAGTGTCGAGGGCGGGGCGCTTCCCGGTCTGGCACTGGAGCGACGGGCGTTCGCGCTGCGCAAGCGCGTCGAGAACGACACGGACGTGTACTTCCCCTCGCTGTCGTCGCGCACCCTTGTCTACAAGGGAATGCTGACGACCGAGCAGTTGGAGCCGTTCTTTCCCGATCTGTCCGACCGGCGGGTCGAGAGTGCGATCGCGCTGGTGCACTCCCGTTTCTCCACCAACACGTTCCCGTCCTGGCCACTCGCCCATCCGTACCGCTATCTCGCCCACAACGGCGAGATCAACACGGTCATGGGCAACCGGAACTGGATGCGCGCCCGCGAGGCCCTGCTCGCCTCCGACCTGCTGGCGAAGCCCGGGTCGGACGACCAGCATGGTGCTGGCGACCTGCAGCGGCTCTACCCGATCTGCACGCCAGAAGCGAGTGACTCCGCCACCTTCGACGAGGCGCTCGAGCTGCTCGAGATGGGCGGACGTTCGCTCCCGCACGCCGTGCTGATGATGATTCCCGAGGCGTGGGAGAACCACACCGAGATGGACGCCAAGCGGCGGGCGTTCTACGAGTTCCACTCCTGCCTGATGGAGCCGTGGGACGGTCCGGCGTGCGTGGCCTTCACCGACGGTACGCAGGTGGGGGCGGTCCTCGACCGCAACGGCCTGCGTCCGAGCCGGTACTGGGTCACCGACGACGGCCTCGTCGTCCTGGCGTCCGAGGTCGGCGTGCTCGACCTCGACCCCAAGTCGATCGTCCGCAAGGGCCGGCTGGAGCCGGGTCGGATGTTCCTCGTGGACACCGCCGAGCACCGGATCATCGAGGACGAGGAGATCAAGGGCCAGCTCGCGGCCGAGCACCCCTACGACGAATGGCTCCACGCCGGCCTGATCCGGCTGGAGAACCTTCCGCCCCGTGAGCACGTCGTCCACACGCACGCGTCGGTCACCCGTCGGCAGCAGACGTTCGGCTACACCGAGGAGGAGTTGCGGGTCATCGTCGCCCCGATGGCCCGGGTGGGTGCGGAACCCATCGGGTCGATGGGCAGCGACACCCCGGTGGCGGTGCTGTCCGGGCGGTCGCGGCTGCTCTTCGACTACTTCACGCAGCTGTTCGCCCAGGTCACCAACCCGCCGCTGGACGCGATCCGCGAGGAGCTGGTCACCTCACTCGCCGGGACGATCGGCCCGGAGCGCAACCTGCTCGAGGCAGGGCCCGCGTCGTGCCGGCAGATCGTGCTGCCGTTCCCGGTGATCGACAACGACGAGCTGGCCAAGATCGTCCACGTCAACCGCGACGGTGACTTCCCCGGCTACGCCGCGCACGTCGTCAAGGGCCTTTACCGCGTCGAGGGTGGCGGAGCGGAGTTGGCTCGCCGGCTCGAGGAGATCTGCACGGAGGTGTCGGCGGCGATCGCCGACGGCGCGCGGGTGATCGTGCTGTCGGACCGGCACTCCAACGCCGACCTGGCGCCGATTCCGTCGCTGCTCCTCACCGGAGCGGTGCACCACCACCTGATCCGGGAGAAGGCCCGGTCCAGGGTCGGTCTGGTCGTCGAGGCCGGCGACGTCCGCGAGGTGCACCATGTGGCCCTGCTGATCGGCTACGGCGCGGCGGCGGTCAACCCCTACCTCGCCATGGAAAGCGTCGAGGACCTCGTGCGGGAAGGGGACTTCCTCACCGGGATCGAGACCGAACAGGCCGTCCGCAATCTCGTCAAGGCGCTCGGCAAGGGCGTGCTCAAGGTCATGAGCAAGATGGGCGTGTCGACGGTCGCGTCCTACACGGGTGCACAGATCTTCGAGGCGATCGGCCTGGGGCAGGACGTCATCGACAGGTACTTCACCGGCACCACGTCACGCCTCGGCGGGGTGGGGCTCGACGCGATCGCCGAGGAGGTACGCCGCCGGCACGTGCAGGCGTATCCCCGGGACGGGGTCGCGCAGCCGCACCGGCGCCTGGCGATCGGGGGCGAGTACCAGTGGCGGCGTGAGGGGGAGCCGCACCTGTTCGACCCGGAGACGGTGTTCCGGTTGCAGCACTCGACCCGCAGCCAGCGGTACGACATCTTCAAGCAGTACACGAGCCGCGTCGACGAGCAGGCGCAGCGACTGATGACGTTGCGTGGACTGTTCTCGCTGCGCAGCGGGGTCCGCCCACCCGTGCCGATCGAGGAGGTCGAGTCGGTCGAGAGCATCGTCAGGCGCTTCTCGACCGGTGCCATGTCGTACGGCTCGATCTCGATGGAGGCGCACTCGACGCTCGCCATTGCGATGAACCGGATCGGCGCCCGGTCCAACACCGGCGAGGGCGGCGAGGACGCGGAGCGGCTCTACGACCCCGAACGCCGCAGTGCGATCAAGCAGGTCGCGAGCGGACGGTTCGGCGTGACGTCGGAGTACCTCACCCACTCCAGTGACCTGCAGATCAAGATGGCGCAGGGCGCGAAACCCGGCGAGGGCGGCCAGCTGCCGGGCGGCAAGATCTACCCGTGGATCGCCAAGACCCGGCACTCGACGCCGGGTGTGGGGCTGATCTCGCCGCCGCCGCACCACGACATCTACTCGATCGAGGACCTCGCGCAGCTGATCCACGACCTGAAGAACTCCAACCCGTCGGCGCGGGTGCACGTGAAGCTGGTCGCCGAGGTCGGGGTCGGTACGGTCGCGGCCGGGGTGTCCAAGGCGCATGCCGACGTGGTGCTGATCTCCGGCCATGACGGCGGCACCGGCGCGGCGCCGCTCACCTCGCTCAAGCACGCGGGTGCGCCCTGGGAGCTGGGCCTCGCCGAGACCCAGCAGACGCTGCTGCTCAACGGGCTGCGGGACCGGATCGTCGTCCAGACCGACGGGCAGCTCAAGACCGGCCGCGATGTCGTGATCGCCGCACTGCTCGGCGCGGAGGAGTACGGCTTCGCGACCGCGCCGCTCGTCGTGTCCGGCTGCATCATGATGCGGGTCTGCCACCTCGACACGTGTCCGGTCGGCGTCGCGACCCAGAACCCCGAGCTGCGCAAGCGCTTCAACGGCAAGCCGGAGTTCGTGGTCACCTTCTTCGAATACATCGCGCAGGAGGTCCGCGAATACCTTGCGGAGTTGGGGTTCCGCAGTCTCGACGAGGCGATCGGCCACGCCGAGATGCTCGACGTCGGACAGGCGGTCGAGCACTGGAAGGCCTCGGGGCTCGACCTCAGCCCGATCCTCGCCGTGCCCGACCTGCCAGGTGGCGCCGCACGCCGGTGTGTGACCAGCCAGGACCACGGCCTGGAGAAGGCGCTCGACAACCATCTCATCGAGCTCGCCCGCGACGCCCTCGACAAGGGCGAGCCGGTCCGTGCGCAGGTACCGATCCGCAACGTCAACCGCACCGTGGGCACGATGCTCGGTCACGAGCTGACGAAGATCTACGGCGGCAGGGGACTTCCCGACGACACGATCGACCTCACCTTCATCGGGTCGGCCGGCCAGTCGTTCGGTGCGTTCGTTCCGCCTGGGATCACGCTGCGGTTGGAAGGCGATGCCAACGACTACCTTGCCAAGGGGCTGTCCGGTGGGCGGATCGTCGTACGCCCGGACCGAACGGCCACGCTGGTGGCGGAGGACAACATCATCGCCGGCAACGTGATCGCCTACGGCGCCACCGGTGGCGAGCTCTTCATCCGCGGCAAGGTGGGCGAACGGTTCTGCGTCCGCAACTCCGGGGTGACGGCGGTCGTGGAGGGCGTGGGTGACCATGGTTGCGAGTACATGACCGGCGGCACCGTCGTCGTCCTCGGCGCGACCGGACGCAACTTCGCGGCCGGCATGTCCGGTGGCGTGGCGTACGTCCTGGATCTTCGAGCAGGGCGGATCAACCAGGAGATGGTCGATCTGGAGCCGCTCACCGACGATGACAAGGAGTTGTTGACAGCCTTGGTGAAGGCGCACGGCCAGGCAACCGAATCCGCGGTGGCGGAGAGGCTCCTTGCGGACTGGCCGGCGACACTCGCCCGGTTCACGAAGATCATGCCGCAGGACTACAAACGGGTGCTGCAGGCGCGCGCCCGCGCAGAGGCCGAAGGACGCGACGTCGACCAGGCGATCATGGAGGCTGCACATGGCTGACCCCAAGGGCTTCCTGACCACTCCGCGCGAGGTTGCGCACCGTCGTCCCGTAGGCGAACGCCTGCGGGACTGGAACGAGGTCTATCCCGGCAAGGGCATCGGCCACGCCCTGCTGCCGATCATCTCCGCCCAGGCCGGGCGCTGCATGGACTGCGGTATCCCGTTCTGCCACCAGGGTTGCCCGCTCGGCAACCTCATCCCCGAGTGGAACGACCTGGTCTGGCGTGACGACTGGCAGGCCGCGATCGAACGCCTGCACGCGACCAACAACTTCCCGGAGTTCACCGGCCGGCTGTGTCCCGCACCCTGCGAGACGGCCTGTGTCCTGGCCATCGACGAGGCGACGTCCGGTGGAGCCGTGACGATCAAGAACGTCGAGGTCGCGATCATCGACCGGGCGTTCGAGGAAGGGTGGGTGACCCCGCAGCCGCCGGAGTGGTTGACCGGACGCACGATCGCCGTCGTCGGCTCGGGCCCGTCCGGGCTCGCCGCCGCCCAGCAGCTCACCCGGTCCGGTCACACGGTCGCGGTGTACGAACGCGCCGACAAGATCGGTGGCCTGCTGCGCTACGGCATCCCCGAGTTCAAGATGGAAAAGCGGGTCCTCGACCGCCGGATCGACCAGATGGCCCGCGAGGGCACGATCTTCCGCGCCGGTGTCAACGTCGGCGTGGACGTGACGGGCCAGGACCTGCGTACCCGCTATGACGCGGTCGTCCTGGCGATGGGCTCGACGATCCCGCGTGACCTGCCGATGCCCGGACGCGACCTGGCCGGGATCCACCAGGCGATGGAGTACCTTCCGCAGGCCAACCGGGCCGCGCACGGTGAGGAGGTCCCCGACCAGATAACCGCCGCGGGCAAGAACGTCGTCATCATCGGCGGCGGGGACACCGGCGCCGACTGCCTCGGCACCGCTCATCGCCAGGGCGCGAAGAGCGTTGTCCAGCTGGAGATCATGCCGCGCCCGAGCGACGAGCGGCCTGTCGCCCACCCTTGGCCGACGTACCCGATGATCTTCCGCGTGTCGAGCGCACACGAGGAGGGCGGGGACCGGAAGTACGCCGTGTCGACGCAGGAGTTCGTCGGCGACGACGAGGGGCGGCTCCGGGCGTTGCGGTTGGTGCAGGTGAAGTTCGAGAACGGCCGGTTCGAACCTGTGCCCGGCACCGAGGAGGAGATCCCCGCCGAGCTCGTCCTGCTGGCGATGGGCTTCGTCGGACCGGAACGTGGCGGCTTGCTCGAACAGCTGGAGGTCGAGCTCGACGAGCGCGGCAACATCAAGCGGGACGCGTCCTACGCGAGCAGCGTCGACGGGGTATTCGTCGCCGGTGACGCCGGCCGCGGACAGTCGCTGATCGTGTGGGCGATCGCCGAGGGTCGTGCCTGCGCGGCGGGACTGGACGCCTGGTTGCGCGGAGGCGAAACCGCGTTGCCGGCCCCCATCCCGCCCACAGCCCGCCCGCTCATGGCCTGACGCCGTTCGCTCCCGTCTCCGTTGACCTGTCGGAGGTTTCTCGTCGTAGAAGACGAGAAACCTCTGACACGTCACAGGACTACCTCTAGTTGACCCTCATTCGCTCAGGCCATCTCCTGCGGCGCAGGCGTACGCCGGTTGGGGTCTTGATGGCGGTCCGGGGCAGGCCGATGATCCGCATGGGTCAGCGTAGGGGAAGAAGTGGCCACGGGGGAGGACCTCTCGATCGGGCCGGAACGGCCCCAGGGCACGGAAGCTGAGCCCTCAGAGGGAGTAGAGGCGGCGGGCGTTGTCGGCGCCCACCATCGCGCCGATCCGATCTGCGTCGGCGAGGGTGAGGGCGCCCTGCCTCCGCCAGCTGTCGAGGAGCCTCCCGAACGCCTCCCGGAACTGCGCGGCGCCCACGAGATAGAGCTCCGGCAGTCCGTACGCGTCGCTCGAGTACAGCAGCTTCCTGAACGGTGCCAGTTCGCAGAACTCACCAAGGATCGCTTCGGCACGGATCCCGGCATGGGCCACGGTGAGCCCGACATCGACGTACACGTAGGGATGTACGGCGGCCAGCCAGCCGGCCTCACGGTGGTACGGATAGCAGTGCAACAGGACGATCGGTGTCCCCGTCGGCTCAGCGGCTTCGAAAAGGCCCTGCAGCAAGGCGGGGTTCACGCTGGTGAGCCGCAGGTCCCGGTCCCCGAAGCCGGTGTGCAGCTGGACCGGCAGGCCGCGATCAAGACCGCACCAGAGAACGAACCGCAGAAGGACCGGATCGTCAAGGCGCCATTGGCGGATCGCCTCGGCCGCTCTGTGCCTTCCGTTGTTGGCGAGCCATCCACGGGCGGCATCCCGAACCTCGGCCATGCCCGGGCGGGTCGCGGGCACCGCGAATCCGTGGCGGTAGGCCAGGATCGACTTCACGGCGACCGCGTCTCGCGTGGCGTCGACAAGCGTGGCGGCGTAGGCGTCGGCGAAGTCCTCAGCTGACACTCCTGACGACGCCAGGTCCTCGGCGACCCGTTCGAGGCGTACGACTGGACGAACCTCCGCACGTGCGGCAGATGCCAACTGTGGCAGGGAAACGGAGCCCGTGGCTCCTAGCCCGGTGTCGACCAGCAGGTGTGAGAGTCCGGCCGCTTCGAGTAGCCGGCGCCGCACATCGGCCGCCGGCAGTTCGGTTCGCCGCACGAGGTACTCCTCGAGCGGCGCGCCGGGCGGCAGGCCCAGTGGTGGGGCGCACCATCGGCGGAGCGCGAGACCCAACTGCGAGTCGGCGTACGAGACGCCCGTGGGGGCGGGCTGCGTGGCCTCGGTGAGGAAGAGTTCGAACGCCTGCCGATCCGGTTGCCTGTCGACCACGACATGGCAGTGCCCGTCGACAAGGGGCAGGTCGAGCCCGGTCACGGGACCTCCTTCGTCGGCCCCAGGACCATGGTGCTGTGGGACGGATGCGTGACCTCACTTCCTTCGGCCACGCATCCGTCCCTTCTCGCCCACTCCCACGGCCTGGGCTCAGTACGCCCATCGGGTCGCGGCGACGATCTCGGCCGGTGTCGCGTCGGCGAAGAGCTCCATCTCGGCCCGGTGGACGGCGAGGAACGCATGCAGCAACGGCTCACCCAGCGCGGTGGCCAGGATCTCGTCGGCTTCCAGATGGGACATGGCTTCCAGCGCCGACTGGGGGAGCCGGGGCGGACGGTCGGCGGGAGGCACGGTGGCGGGGTCGACCCGCATCTCGGATGGCAGCCGGCGTCCGCGGTCGATCCCGGCGAGTGCCACGGCGAGGACCGTGCCGACGACGAGATATGGGTTGGCACTGCCGTCGATGCACTTGAGCTCGACGTTGGCGGCGGTGTGCTCGGAGCCGGTGGTGCCGGTGATCAGGCGGATCCCCGCCTCGCGGTTCTCCCGTCCCCAGCACTGGTAGGGCCCGGCCCAGTGTTGCGGGACCAGGCGAAGGTAGCTGGCAGCGCTGGGAGCGCCGATGGCGCACAGAGCCGGCAGCCGGTCGAGCAGCTCCGCCACCAGCGACTCTGCGCGTCCGGTCAGCCCATAGGGTCCCGAGCCGCCTGCGAACAGGTTCGCGCCGTCAGCCCAAGCCGACAGGTGCAGGTGCGACCCGTTCCCCACGCCCGCCGCCTCGACGACCGGCGCGAACGACGCGCGCCAGCCGTAGGTCTGGGAGACCGCATGGATGGTCTGCCGGACGAGCACGAGGCGGTCGGCCGCGGTGACCGGATCCGCTGCGGAGATCGACAGTTCCAGTTGACCTGGTGCGTACTCCGGGTGGAACTGTTCGACGGGCACGTCCTCGGCGGCGAGCGCGTCGAGCAGGTCGTGCGCATAGTTCGACAGCTCGATCACCCGGGTCATGCCATAAGCCGGGCCCTTGCACGCCGGCTCCACGGCACGGTCGCGTTCGTCGCCGCCATCCTCGGCGTCCCGGCCGACGAACCACTCGACCTCGAAGGCCATGCGGACGTCCAAGCCACGGCCGGCGGCCTCGTCGACCATCCGGCGGGCGAAGGAACGCTGGCAGGCGGGGTAGGTCTCACCTTCCTGCGTCCTGCGATCGACCGGAGCCCATGCCCAGCCGGGCTGAGCCGCCAGAACGGTGACCTGGTCGAGGTCCGGAAAGAGGCGAAGGTCGCCGACGGGTCCGCCGATGTGCGTACTGGTCGTGATGGAGTCCCCGACCGTGAAGACGTCGAACACCGGGGACATGCCGACGCCCCACGCGACGGCGTCGGTGAGTCTCCTGGTGGGTACGGCCTTGACGCGCGTGATGCCGGCGTTGTCGACCCAGGTCAGTGCGATCGCCGCGACGTGTCGCAGTGCGAGTTGCGAGCCGAGCTCCTTGGCGCGTGCGTCGCGGCGCCGGCGCGGGTCGCGGTCGAAGACCTGAGGCATGGTCTGATCCTTCCCACCGGAAGCCCTGGTAGAAAGATTCCCGTGCGGCTTGTCGATGTCCACGCGCGGTACGCCCGGCGTACGCCATGGGTACTCCGCGGTGTCGACGTCGAGCTCGGCCCTGGTGAGACGGTTGTCATCGAGGGACGCAACGGCTCCGGCAAGTCGACGCTGCTGCGGGTCATCGCGGGGTTGCTGCCCGTGGGTCGCGGCGAGCTGTCCGGCCGTCCCGCTGTGGTCGGATGGCTGCCGGAGCGCCTTGCGCTCGGGCGACCTTTCACCGTACGGCGCTATCTCCAGGCCATGGCGAGGGTCCAGGGCCTCACCACCGACGAGGCACGCGCACGGATCGACGAGTTGGCCGCAAGGCTGCATCTCACCGAGTTCCTCGACACGTCGTTCGCCTCGGTGTCGCAGGGCACCCGGCGCAAGGTGGGATTGACACAGGCCTTGCTCAGGCGACCCGGACTCCTCGTCATGGACGAGCCGTGGGAGGGCCTCGACACCACCAGCCAGAAGGAGGTCCCCGCGCTGGTGGCGGAGGTCACCGCGGCTGGTGGTTTCTGTGTCGTCACAGACCACCGGGGCCGGTCGGGCGACCTGGGACCGACCAGGCACTGGACGCTCGAGGCGGGCCGGGTGTCCGACACCTGTCCGGTGTCCGAGGACCGGGACGTACGGAGCGAGCCGTGACCCGGGTCGTCGCCCTTGTACGGATGCGCATCGCTGCCTACGTCGGGCTCCAGCGGGTCTGGCCACCCCTGATCGCGGCCTTGGCGCTGGTCTCGGTCGCCCACGCAGGGGGAGTGGCGCCACCCAACCAGGCGTACGCGTTCTCGGCCGCGCTGCTGCTCGGTGTCTTCGGCTGGCAGACCAAACTCGTGCTCGACACCGAGCCCGACGAACAGCGGTTGCTGGCCAAGATCGGCGTCGGCTCCCCGGGCCGTGAGCTCGCCGCCGGCCTGCTTGCTGCCCTCGTCATGGTCCTGCCGGTGGTCGTGCTCGGTGTCGTGGCGCCCCTCCTCGTGGCGCGGTCGAGATCTCCGGCGGTTGGCCGGAATGGGCGGCTTGGGCCGCATTCGGGGGGTGGCTCCATGTCCTGTCGGCGACGTGTGGGTTGGCCGTCGGCGCCCTGGCGAGCCGGCCAGTCATCGCCGGCGCGGGATGGTCGGTGATGATCGTCCTCGCGGTGCCCGTCCTCGTGCTCGTCCTCGGGTCGCGGCAGTCGCAGACCCCCCGCTGGCTCGTCCGTCAACTCTTCGCGGCGTCGCGCATCGAAGGCGCCGCTGACCTCGGATCGGCCGGCGTGATCACCGTGCACGCCCTGGGGTGGGCCGCCTTGCTACTCGCGGGTTACGCGGCCCTGCGACGAAGCCGGCTCTGACGCAGGCATAGAGTCGGCTTTGTGCGCCGCGCAAAGATTGTTTGCACCCTCGGTCCCGCTACCTCCACACCTGAGCGGATCGGCGAACTCGTGGACGCCGGGCTCGACGTTGCCCGACTCAACCTGAGTCACGGCAGCCACGCCGAGCACGAACGCATCTACCGGTTGGTCCGCGAGGCTGCCGAGGAGTCCGGCCGTGGGGTCGGGATCCTCGTCGACCTGCAGGGACCCAAGATCCGGCTCGGCAAGTTCGCCGACGGGTCGGTCAACCTCGTCTACGGTGACCGCTTCACGATCACCACGCAGGAATGCGTGGGTGACGTCACCCGCTGCGGGACGACCTACGAAGGGCTGCCGCGCGACGTCGACGCGGGAGACAGCATCCTCGTCGACGACGGCAGGCTCGCGCTCGAGGTGGAGTCCGTGACCGACACCGATGTCGTGACCCGGGTGGTCGTGGGTGGGCGGGTGTCGGACCACAAGGGGCTCAACCTGCCGGGCGTGGGGCTCTCGGTCCCTGCCCTGTCGGAGAAGGACCTCGACGACCTGCGCTGGGCGCTGCACCTGCGGGCGGACATGATCGCCCTGTCGTTCGTCCGGAACGCCCGCGACGTCGAGGACGTCCGGCGCGTGATGGCAGAGGAGAAGGTGCGGCTTCCGGTCATCGCGAAGATCGAGAAGCCCCAGGCGGTCCAGAACCTCGACGAGATCATCGATGCGTTCGACGGGTTCATGGTGGCCCGTGGCGATCTCGGCGTCGAGATGCCGCTCGAGGATGTCCCCCTGGTGCAGAAGCGGATCGTTGAACTCGCCCGCACCAACGCCAAGCCGGTGATCGTCGCCACCCAGATGCTCGAGTCCATGGTCAACGCACCCCGGCCGACCAGGGCCGAGGCTTCCGATGTCGCCAACGCAGTCCTCGACGGGACCGACGCGGTGATGTTGTCGGGGGAGACCAGTGTCGGGCTCTATCCCATCGATGCCGTACGCACGATGGCCCGGATCGTCGAGACCACCGAGGAACACGGTCTCGAACGGGTGGCAGGCATCCAGTGGGAGCCTCGTACCAAGGGCGGGGTGATCGCCAAGGCGGCCGCCGAGGTGGCCGAGCGTTTGGGTGCGAAGTTCCTCGTCGCCTTCACACAGTCCGGTGACACCGCTCGGCGGCTGGCTCGCTACCGCTCACGGGTGCCACTTCTGGCGTTCACGCCGGAGGAGGAGACCCGCCACCAGCTCGCGCTGACCTGGGGAGTCGAGACGTTCCTCGCGCCCACGGTCGCGCACACCGACGAGATGGTGAAGCAGGTCGACCGTTCACTTCTCGCTGTCGGCCGGTGCCGCCGAGGCGACAACGTGGTGATCGTCGCCGGTAGTCCGCCAGGCATCCCGGGGTCCACCAACGCACTGCGAGTCCACCGGATCGGCGACGCGGTGACCGAGGCAGCACCGGCATACCGGCTGTGAGCTGACCGTCCTGCGTCGGGTCGTGACCCCGTGTCGTCTCAACCCGCTGGTGCCGTCCCGGCCTCCGGCGAGCCTGGGTGCTGCTCGTCGAGGAAGCGGGCGAGCAACCCGCGAATGATGGTGGCCATGGCGAACCCGTGCTCCTGCGACCAGGCCCGCAGCCGTGCGTGGTCTGCCGTCGGCAGGCGTACCGGCACCATCTGGTAGTCACCACGCATCGGGTCGGACATTCCGAACAGCAGCGCCTGTCGGGCAGCCTCGGTGTCGCCTGGGCCCTGGTGGGCCGCGTGTCGCGCGGCGAGCGATCTGGCGATCTCCGCTTCCGGGCCGGGTGCCTGGGCGCCGAGGTCGCGGAGCGGCGGCGCGGCCTGCGGGATGCGTTCGAACAGCCAGCGCAGGACATCGTGGCGCTGCGCTTCGGGAAGGCTCCCGAGCGCTCTCAGGAGGAGAGTCTCCGGACCTTCGGGGGTATCTGGTTCTGCGGGGCTCAGCGGGCGAGCGGAGCCGGCGGGGTCGGAGTTGGGCCCGGTGGGCTCGTCGGTGAGTCTCTCGGCCACGACGACCTCCTCGGTGTTCTGCGGTTGGGCGGGCACTCTGGTGTTCAGCGGCCCGGAGCCGGTGCCCCGTCCTCGCCAGAGATATCGCAGAAGATATCGCTCCATGCCAGGGGGTTTCCAGTACCTACGGACTGGCCGGCTGGAGCCGCCGACGTCAGGGCTTCGGTCCGACATGGGTGTCGAGGGCGGCGACTGCCTCTCGCCGAGCCACCGAGATCTGCCGCGGGTTGGGCTGCCGCCAGGCGATCCCGAGCAGGTCTAGTGCCCACGTACAGAGGGCACGGATGTCGGCGGAGGCATTGGTGAAGAAGTAACGCGGATATTCATATCGCTTCGGGGTTCCATTCACCGTGCGTACGGTCCAGTTGGTGATGCGGCAGCCGTCGGAATGGAAAAGCCCACGCAGGAACCTGCCGGGGTATTCTTCGACGATTTCTCGCTGCCAGGACTCCAGCACAATAGGTCGAGTGTGTTTCATGCCTGGCCCGTGCTGCGGAAACAAACACGGCCAGTGTTTCCACAGGCCCATCACGGCCGAACATCCGGCGCCGGGTACGCGATAGACCTTGCCCGGAGGGCGCACGTGCCGCATCGATGCGCCTGCCTCCGCCTGCAGGCCGGGGTAGTGGTCGTCGCAGAAGATCCGAAGCGAGTAGACACCCTTGCGAAGCTGGCTGATGTATCCGTCGCCGAGGTAAAGGCCAAGGAGATGCGCATATGCATGGCGATCTGGGAGATCGGGTGGGTCCGCACATCGCGGGCAGCCGTGTTCGGCTGCTGCCAGCGCCACTTCTGGGGCTCGACTCCACTGCGTCAGCGCAGCCCGGCTTATGCCGAGCTCCTTGCTCGCCGCGTTGAGGCTGAGGCCTTTGGCGAGAAGAAGGAGTGCGCTTTCGCGAATACGCCGGTCATACATGGGCTGAATATTGCACGGACCACCGACAAGATGAGTCTTCGACCGAAGCGCCGAACGGTCAGAAGAATGAAATGAGGTGCCCCGGGTGGGATTCGAACCCACACTGGACGGTGTTTGAGACCGCTCGCTCTGCCGGTTGGCGTACCGGGGCCCAAAACAAGCTTATCGGACGGTGCCGACAATGCCCGACCGGATCCGCCGGGTACGCTGGCGGCGCTCGCATCGTGCAGCTCTGGGCAGGAGGATTGCGCCGTGACCAACCCGACCGAGCGCCAACCACGCCGGGTCGTCCTCGCAGAGGACGAGGCGCTCATCCGGCTCGACCTCGCGGAGATGCTGGGTGAAGAAGGCTACGACGTGATCGGCCAGGCGGCCGACGGCGACAGTGCCCTCGCGCTCGTCCGTGAGCTGCGGCCGGATCTCGCGATCCTCGACGTCAAGATGCCCAAGCTCGACGGCATCACCGTGGCCGAACGCATCGGCGACGAGGGCATCTGTCCGGTGATCATCCTCACGGCATTCAGCCAGCGCGATCTCGTCAACCGCGCAAGCGCCGCGGGGGCGATGGCCTACCTCGTCAAGCCGTTCACCAAGGCCGATCTCGTCCCGGCCATCGAGATCGCCGTCTCGAGGTTCACCGAGCGCGTCCAACTCGAACATGAGGTCGCCGGACTCGCCGAGCGGCTCGAGACCCGCAAACTGGTCGAGCGGGCGAAGTCCCTGCTGCAGCAGAAGTTCGATCTCAGCGAGCCCGACGCCTTCCGCTGGATCCAGAAGACGGCGATGGACAAGCGCGTCCCGATGCGCCGCGTCGCTCAACTTGTGGTGGACGAAAGTGACAACGTGATTGCGGACGGTGGCGAGTCGGGCGATACAGAGGCTCCGACTGGGTGATTTTCCCGACATGGGGGCGTCCAGAGTTACGAGACGGTAAGAGCGTCCCCGGGTCCGTTCACCGGAGTGCCCCCGTACAGCTAGTCTCTGCACACTCCGTGAAGTACGGGGGCGGCGCGACGTGCGCCGAATCATGCGGCATCGGGAGGAATCGTGGGTCGGACAGCCGACCTGGGCGCTGGTGCGATCGTGGCACCGCTCCTGATCACGGCACCTCCCTCGGAGCCTCGACAGCGGTGGCCATTCCCGCTGCGGAACACCTTTGAGACCGGCGTCCCCCCGGTGGCGGGACTTGTCGTGCCGGCTCGGTCCGCAGTAGGTTCCGGCACCGGTCGGCAGGCGCCTGTCACATGACGTGACTGCCGCGACACCATGACGTGTGGGTGGCTATGGAGGTATTCGTGTACAAAGCACGACTGGTGCGGGCCGTGGCGTTGGCAGCGGTGGTTTCGCTGAGCCTCGCTTCGTGCGCGCAGAACACAGGCGGGTCCAACAGTGAAACCGAGTCCGACAGCGCGCCGGGCCGGGTCGCAGTCAAGCCCGACGCTGCCCCGCCGATCCCCACGGGCGCTGTCCTGCCCGCCGGCGACGGGCAGGGCAAATGTGCAAAGGGCACGTCGATCGCCTACATCGGCACGATCGCCGGTGCCAGCGCGGCCCTTGGCCTCAACATCCTGCACGGCGTACGCCTTGCGGTGAAGGAGCACAACGAGGCCAACCCTGGTTGCCAGGTGAAGTTGAAGGAGTTCGACTCGGAGGGCAGTCCTGACAAGGCCCCTGGTGTCGTCACCCAGGCCATCAACGACCCGACGATCCTTGGTGTGATCGGTCTGCCGTTCTCCGGTGAGTCGAAGGCCGTCGGCAAGGCGTTCAATGATGCCGGGCTGGTGACGGTCAGCCCGTCGGCGACCAACCCCGGGCTTTCGACGAACGGTTGGAAGACGTTCTACCGAGGGCTCGGAAACGACGCGTCGCAGGCACCGGCCGTTGCGACGTTCATCTCCGACACCCTCAAGGCCAAGAAGGTCTGTGTCGTCCGTGACGACTCCGAGTACGGCATCGGGCTCGCCGACCTGACGACCGAGGCGCTGGGCAGCAAGGTCGCCTGCGAGCCGAAGATCAAGACCGGCCAGAAGGAGTTCTCCGCGGTCGTGGGCGAGATCACCTCCGCTGCCCCGGACGCGGTCTTCTTCTCGGGCTACTACCCCGAGGCGTCACCGTTCGTCCAGCAGCTGCGGGACGGCGGTTTCGAGGGGTCGGTCGTCGCGCCTGACGGTGTTCGCGATGACGAGTTCGTCAAGAACGCCGGTGACGCCGCCGAGGGCGTCTACCTCAGCTGCCCGTGCCTGCCCTCTGCGGGATTCGAGGAGTTCTCCGAGAACTTCAAGGCACTGTCGGACAGGGATCCCTCGACCTACTCGCCCGAGGGTTACGACGCGACCACGATCCTTCTGCAGGCGCTGGACCAGGGCGCCGAGGACCGCGCGGCAGTGCTCGACTTCGTGAAGAACTACGAAGGCCAGGGACTGACCAAGCAGTTCAAGTGGGACGAAACAGGTGAGCTCACCGAAACGCCGATCTGGATGTACGAGGTCAGGGACGGCGAGATTGCCCACCTGAAGGACCTGAGCAAGTAAGTCCGGCGACGGGACGGGGCGCGGCAAGCCCGAGTTGACCTCGGTGCTCCGCGCCCCACCCACGTCGCCGCCGACTTCGACCACAACGGACGGACGTCTGCGTGACACTCCACCTTGCGACCGGCCTCATCCAGGCCAGCGGCGGTTGGGTCGACTTCAACACCGACCTGCTGATCGACCGGTTCTGGGCAAACACGATCGACGGTCTCGCCTACGGCAGCATCTACGCGTTGGTGGCCATCGGGTACACGCTCGTCTACGGCGTCCTGAAGCTGATCAACTTCGCGCACTCGGAGGTCTTCATCGTCGGCGCCTTCGCGGCGTACACGACATTCGTGTTCCTCGGGTACGAACCGGGGCCGACGATCGACAGCGGGCTCGGGCCGCTGATCGTCAACCTCGCCTTGGCAGGGCTGGTGGCGATGATCTGTGCGGGCGTGATCGCGCTGGTGCTCGAGCGCGTGGCCTATCGGCCATTACGACGGCGGAACGCACCCCGGCTCGTGTTCCTCATCACCGCGATCGGCGCGTCGTTCGCCATCCAGCAGATCTTCCTCATCTGGCGGGGCGGCAACCCGGAGCCGGCGATTCGGTTGCTCGCTCCCGAGGCGGTGTTCGAGTTCGGGACCACGCGGATCACCCAGATCCAGATCATCGTCTTCGTGGCCGCTATCGCGCTGCTGGTCTTCGCCGACCAGTTCATCAACCGCACCCGGCTCGGGCGCGGCATCCGGGCCGTCGCGCAGGACCCCGACACCGCCGCGTTGATGGGCGTTAACAAAGAGCGCGTCATCATGCTGACGTTCATTCTCGGCGGGGTTCTCGCCGGCGCTGCCGCGCTCTTCTACATCATGCAGATTCCCCAGGGTGTGTTGTACAACGGTGGCTTCCTCCTGGGAATCAAGGCGTTCACGGCCGCGGTCCTCGGCGGCATCGGCAATCTCCGGGGAGCCCTCGTCGGCGGTCTCCTGCTCGGCGTGGTGGAAAACTACGGCCAGTCGTTCTTCGGTGGTGAGTGGCGAGACGTCGTGGCGTTCGTCCTGCTCATCGGCATCCTGATGGTCCGGCCCACCGGCATCCTCGGTGAGTCGCTCGGAAGGGCGCGGGTATGACCGGCCGGTGGGTCGCGACCGACCGCGTGCCGTTCGGTCAGCGGGTCCGGGACCGGTGGAACTCGCTCAGCCGGGCCCAGCACTGGGTGCTGATCATCCCGCTCCTCGTCCTGGTCTATCTGCTTCCGGTCCTCAACGTCTTCCCGTTGACGACGGAACCGTGGACCGACTACGAGCTCGCGTTGTTCAACGCGGCTCGCTTCGGGCTGATCGCGCTCGGGCTCAACATCGTGCTCGGACAGGCCGGGCTGCTGGATCTCGGTTACGTCGGATTCTTCGCCATCGGTGCGTACGTCGCGGCGATCATGACAAGCCCCGACTCGTTCCTCACCAACCCCGAATACTCGTGGATGGTCGTGGTCCCGGTGGCCATGATCATCACGATGATCTCCGGCGTCGTCATCGGCACTCCCACCTTGCGGTTACGTGGCGACTACCTCGCGATCGTCACCCTGGGCTTCGGTGAGATGGTGCGCCTCCTCGCCGACAACGTCGAACCGCTGCGGGGAAACCGGGGCTTCCAGGAGGTCGGACGCCCTCCAGGCACTTATGCCGACGGGTCGCCGATCTTCACCCAGACCGACGGCAAGCCGTGGTACTGGCTCACGGTGACGTTCATCATCGTGATCCTCCTGCTGGTCGGAAATCTCGAACGCAGCCGGGTCGGTCGTGCCTGGGTCGCGATCCGTGAGGACGAGGACGCCGCCGAACTGATGGGCGTGCCCACGTTCAAGTTCAAGGTGTGGGCGTTCGTCATGGGCGCAGCGGTCGGAGGGCTCTCCGGCGTTCTGTACGCGGGACAGATCGGGTTCGTCAACAACCAACGCTTCGACGTGGTGACGTCCATCCTCTTCGTCGCGGCCGTCGTTCTCGGCGGATCGGGCAACAAGGTCGGAGTCCTGCTGGGTGCGCTCGTGATCTCGTATGTGCCCGACCGGCTCCAGCTGGCACCGGAGTACCGCTTCCTGATGTTCGGTATCGCCCTCATCGTCCTCATGGTCTTCCGCCCGCAGGGCCTCATGGGCGCGCGACAGCGGCTGCTCGCCCGCGGCCGGCAGGCGTACGTACGGCTGGTCGGCCGTCCTGAGCAGGCCGGGACCGAAAGCGCCCTCACCGACTCCGGCAAGGGGGTGAACGCATGAGTGGTCGGCCAGAGGAAAGTGCGTCCGTCAGCGACGACCGCACCGCGGTGGACCCGGTGACGACGCCGCCCGCCGGCGAAGGGCTGTCGGTCGAGGTCCGCGAGATGACCGCGGCCGAACGCGCCGAGCACTTCGCCGAGGTGGCCGAAGCCGTCGCACCCGACCGGGAGATCGACGTCGAGGTCGGTGGGACGCTGCTCGAGCTCCGGGACGTGAGCCTGCGGTTCGGTGGCCTGGTGGCGCTCGACTCGGTGTCGTTCGCGATCAAGCGTGGCGAGATTCTCGGTCTCATCGGCCCCAACGGTGCCGGCAAGACCTCCTGCTTCAACGCCATGACCGGTGTCTACCGGCCGACTTCGGGCGAGATCCAGCTGGAGGGAAGGCCACTCGGTCGTACCAAGCGGCACCAGATAACGCGGCGGGGCATCGCCAGGACGTTCCAGAACATCCGGCTCTTCGAAGGTATGACGGCGTTGGAGAACGTCGTCGTCGGCACCGACGCGCGGCACCGCACGAGCGTGTCGGGCGCGCTGTGCAGGTTCCCCCGGCACTGGCGGGAGGAGCGGGAGGGTGTCGAACGCGCCATGGCGCTCCTGGAGTTCGTGGGGATCGCAGACCGGGCGGCTGACCGGGCGCGGAACCTGCCGTACGGCTACCAGCGCCGGCTGGAGATCGCCCGGGCACTCGCCACCGAGCCGAAGCTGCTCTGCCTCGACGAGCCGGCGGCCGGCTTCAACCCGGCGGAGAAGGACCAGTTGATGGACCTCATCCGCCGGATCCGCGACGACGGCTACACCGTCCTGCTGATCGACCACGACATGCGGGTCGTGATGGGCGTGACCGACCGGATCGTGGTGCTGGAGTTCGGCAAGAAGATCGCCGACGGTACCCCTGCCGAGGTCAGGGACGACCCGGCCGTCATCGCCGCCTATCTGGGGGTTGTCGACGATGCCACTGCTTGAGGTCGACGGGATCTCCGTCCACTACGGCCGGATCGAGGCGTTGCGCGACGTCTCCTTGACGGTGGACGAGGGCGAGATCGTCACCTTGATCGGCGCCAACGGCGCCGGCAAGACGACGACGATGAAGGCAATCTCCGGCCTGCTCCCCCTCACGCGCGGGACCGTCCGCTTCGACGGTGACGACATCTCCAGGCTCCGGGCGGACCTGCGGGTCGTCCGAGGCATCTGCCAGGCGCCGGAAGGGCGAGGGGTGTTTCCCGGCATGACGGTCCGGGAGAACCTCGAGATGGGGTGCTACACCCGTAAGGACCGCCAGGGCATCGCCGAGGACTTCGCGCGCGTGTTCGAGCTGTTCCCGCGGTTGGCCGAGCGTTCCTCCCAGGTGGGAGGAACTCTGTCCGGAGGCGAGCAGCAGATGGTCGCGATCGGCCGGGCGCTGATGGCGCGGCCTCGACTGCTGCTTCTCGACGAACCCTCGATGGGGCTGGCCCCCCAGTTCATCCAGCAGATCTTCCAGATCATCACCGAGATCAACAACCAGGGCACGACCGTCCTGCTGGTCGAACAGAATGCCCACCAGGCGTTGAGCCGCGCACATCGTGGGTACGTCCTCGAGACCGGCCTGGTGACCAGGACCAGCACCGGCACCGAACTGCTCGCCGACCCCGCGGTCAAGGAGGCCTACCTCGGCATGGCCTGAGCGGCCGCGTAGCTCGAACGGGCTAGTCCTGCCACGGTGGCCGGCAAGGCTGCCGCGGACGAGAGCAGGGCGGCCGAACTCCACCTGAAGCGGGGCGGGAGCCGGAACACTGTACGTATGGAGTGTCAGACCGAGCGGTTGCTCATCCGGGACTTCGATGCGGGCGACCGCGCGGCTGTCAGCCAGTGGCGCTCCGACCCCGAGGTCATGCGTTATCTCGACCAGCCGCTCGGTCGTGATCCGGACGCCTGGTTCGATGCGGTCCTGCGTTTCACCGCACAGGACCCGCGTGGGTCGCATGACGCCGCGATCGTTCTTCGCGCCACCGGTGTGGTGATCGGCTGGATCGGCATCGGACGCACGATCGATCCAGGCGCGGGCGATCTGGTCGTGGGATACGCACTCGGGCGCGCGTGGTGGGGCAAGGGGTACATGACCGAGGCGCTCGCCGCGGTTCTGGCGTACGGCTTCACCATCCTCGGCGCGCGGACGATCTCCGCGCAGTACTACGTCGCCAACCCGAAATCGGCGAGGGTCATGGAGAAGGCCGGTATGCAGCCCGCAGGTCAGGCGACCTCGGCCAATCCGGCGCTCGGCGCGAGCGAGCGGTACGTCGCGCGCCGGGGGACCTGGCGGCGACCTGACGACGAGGATTCGGCGACTCCCGCGTAACCGGCACCAGCCCAAGATCGTCGGTCATCACCGTGGGCCATGACGCCCGGCGGAGCCCCGTCAGCGCACCCACACCACGACGGCGGTGACGAGCGGGGCGGCGACCAGGGCGGGGAGGAGGTCGCCGACCGGCAGCTGCTTGATCCGCAGGAGGCGCAGCGCGACGCCCACCAGAAGCAGCCCTCCGGTCGCCGTGAGCGCCGAGATCTGAGCCTCGCTGAGGAACTCGCCGGCGGCGGCGCCCACCAGCGTGAGCCCGCCCTGGATGACGAGGACCGCGAGGGCGGACGCCGCGACTCCCCACCCGAACGACGTCGCGAACGCGATGGCGGCGAAGCCGTCCAGGGCCGCCTTGAGGGCGAGCTGGTCCGACCCGCGACCGAGGCCGTCGGAGATCGACCCGAGCACGGTGAGCGGGCCGACGCAGAACACCAGCGACGCCGACACGAACCCCTCGACGAACCGACGCCGCTCGGCCGAGTCCGACCCGGCGGAGAGCCGGCGCTGGAGCACGTGGCCGAGGCCTTCGAGCCTGGTCTCCAGGCGCAGGAGCGACCCCAAGACGCCGCACAGCACCAGCGAGGTGAGGATGATCAGGATCGGTGCACTGTCGCCGACCGCCGCGATCAACGCCCGGTCGCGCACCGCGAACGCCGCGAATGCCGCGATCAGCAGCGTGACAAGGCCCAGGGCGTCGGTCACCACGTCCCGCGTGCGCTGCGGCAGCCGGTGGCCGAGCAGGACACCGAGGGTCGCGCCCACCAGGACCGTGACGACGTTGAGGAGCGTCCCGAAGCCAGGAAACACGCCCGGAGACTACCCGGGCCAAACTGGGGCGACTGATCCAGGACCGGGTGGTTACCCTTGGGCGTACAGGCACCGACCCGGCCATCACCGGCGAGCCTTTCGGAAGAACGGGATTCCCCTGGTCGTGGCACCTTCGTCATGACCATCCGGACAGCACGGATGGGGATCCTCACTAGACCCGGACGGGTCCGGCCCGTCACAGCCGGCCAACGAGCGGGTCCGACCGCGCGCCCTTCACGGGTGGGCACCGGGCCAAGCGAGGTGGTACCGCGGGCGGTCACCCATCGGGGGTTTCCTCGCTCGTCCTCGCACCAGATTCCGCAGGACAGCCTGCGATGGTGAGGCGAGGACGAGGCGACGATGTATCCGCGACACCGCGACGATGCGGCAACCCCGGCCCCGGACGCGTCCGGTACGACGTTGCCGGCGACGCCGTCCTTCCCTGAGCTCGAGCGCGAGGTGCTGGAGTACTGGGAGGCGGACAAGACCTTCCAGGCGAGCATCGACCAGCGGGATCCGGGCCCGAACGGCTCCAACGAGTTCGTGTTCTACGACGGTCCGCCGTTCGCGAACGGGCTGCCGCACTACGGCCACCTGCTGACGGGCTACGTCAAGGATCTTGTGCCGCGCTACCAGACGATGCGCGGACGCCGGGTCGAACGCCGGTTCGGGTGGGACTGTCACGGTCTCCCCGCCGAGGTGGAAGCCGAGCGCGAGTTGGGCATCTCGACCAAGCGGGAGATCGTCGACCTCGGGGTCGAGCGGTTCAACGCCGCGTGCCGGACCTCGGTCCTGCGCTACACGTCGGAGTGGGAGCGCTACGTGACCCGGCAGGCGCGCTGGGTCGACTTTGCCGGCGACTACAAGACGCTCGACGCTTCGTACATGGAAAGCGTCCTGTGGGCGTTCAAGACGTTGTACGACAAAGGCCTGATCTACGAGGGTTTCCGCGTCCTGCCGTACTGCTGGCGCTGCGAGACGCCGCTGTCGAACACCGAGACCCGGATGGATGACGTCTACCGCGACCGGCACGACCCCGCCGTCACGGTCGCGTTCGAGGTGGAGACGGGGGAGCGGCTCCTGGTCTGGACGACCACTCCGTGGACGCTGCCGTCCAACCTGGCGGTCGCCGTCGGACCGGACATCGACTACGCCGTGGTGGAGTCCGACGGGGTGCGCTATGTGCTGGCGGAGTCCCGGTTGGCGGCCTACGACAACGAACTCGGCGACGCGGCACGCGTCGGCACCCTGCGCGGGTCGGAGCTCGTCGGCCGCCGTTACACGCCATTGTTCGACTTCCTGGCCGACACGCCGAACGCCTTCCAGGTGCTCGGTGCCGAGTTCGTCTCGACCGAGGACGGTACCGGTGTCGTCCACCTCGCACCGGCGTACGGCGAGGAGGACCAAGCCGCCTGCGACCTGGCCGACATCCCCACCGTGGTGACGGTCGACGACCACACGCGGTTCACCTCGGTGGTCCCGAGCTACGAAGGCCTGCAGGTGTTCGAGGCCAACCAGCCGATCGTCCGCGACCTGAAGCAGCGCGGCGTGCTGCTGCGCCACGACACCTACACCCACAGCTATCCGCACTGCTGGCGCTGTGACACGCCGCTGGTCTACAAGGCGGTGTCGAGCTGGTTCGTCGAGGTGACGCGGTTCCGCGACCGGATGATCGAGCTGAACCAGCAGATCGACTGGACGCCCGCGCACGTGAAGGACGGTTCGTTCGGCACCTGGTTGGCGGGCGCCCGCGACTGGTCGATCAGCCGCAACCGCTTCTGGGGCTCGCCGATCCCGGTGTGGAAGTCCGACGACCCTGCCTACCCACGCGTGGACGTCTACGGTTCGCTCGCCGAACTGGAGCAGGACTTTGGTGTCCGCGTGACCGACCTGCACCGGCCGTTCGTCGACGAGCTCACGCGGCCGAACCCCGACGACCCGACCGGACGCTCGACGATGCGCCGCGTGCCCGAGGTGCTGGACTGCTGGTTCGAGTCGGGGTCGATGTCGTTCGCCCAGGTGCACTACCCGTTCGAGAACGCCGACTGGTTCGAGGACCACTATCCGGGCGACTTCATCGTGGAGTACGTCCCGCAGACCCGCGGGTGGTTCTACACCCTGCACGTCCTCGCGACGGCACTCTTCGACCGGCCGGCGTTCCGGCACTGTGTCGTGCACGGGATCCTGCAGGGCGACGACGGGCGGAAGCTGTCGAAGAGCCTGCGCAACTATCCGGACGTCCACGAGGTTTTCGACCGGTACGGCGCCGACGCCATGCGGTGGGCGCTCCTGTCCTCGCCGGTGCTCCGCGGCGGCGACGCGATCGTGGCCGACTCGGCGTTCCGCGAGGCCGTACGTCAGGCGATCAACCCGTTGTGGAATGCCTATTACTTCTTCACGCTGTACGCCAACGCAGAGGGCGTCGTCGCCCGGTCGCGTACCGACTCGCCGCACGTCCTCGACCGGTACGTTCTGGCGAAGCTCCACGACACTGTCGCCGCGACGACGAGAGCGTTGGATGCGTACGACATCTCGGGTGCCTACGCCGAGGTGCGCGCGTTCCTCGACGTCCTGACCAACTGGTACGTCCGGCGGTCGCGGGAGCGCTTCTGGTCGGGTGACCGGGATGCGTTCGACATCCTCTCCACCGTGCTGGAGGTGTTGTGCCGGCTGGCGGCTCCGTTGCTGCCGATGGTGGCCGAGGAGGTCTGGCGCGGTCTCACGGGGGAGCGGTCGGTGCATCTGACGGACTGGCCGGAGGCCGACGACCTACCGGCCGACCCTGGGCTGGTCGCCTCGATGGATGCCGTACGCCACGTCTGTTCGGCGGCGCTCGCCCTGCGCAAGGCGAAAGGGCTGCGGGTCCGGCTGCCGCTCGCTTCGCTGACGGTGGCGGCGCCCGATGCCGCCGCCCTGGAGCCGTTCGCCGACCTGATCCGCTCCGAGGTCAACGTCAAGGCCGTCGTCCTCGAATCCGATGACGCGGCGCACTGTGAACGTGTCCTCTCCGTGGTGCCGCGGGCCCTGGGGCCGCGTCTCGGCAAGGACGTCCAGCGGGTGATCCGCGCCGTCAAGTCCGGTGACTGGTCGATGTCGGAGGCCGGCGTCGTCGCGGGAGGCGTGGCTCTGCGAGAGGGGGAGTACGAGCTCCGGCTGGTGCCGTCCGATCCCGAATCGTCCGCGGCGTTGCCCGGCGACGCCGGCGTGGTCGTGCTCGACACCGAGGTGACTCCCGACCTCACCGCCGAAGGGGTGGCGCGGGACGTGATCAGGGTCGTTCAGCAGGCCCGCCGGGCCGCTGGCCTCGACGTCTCCGACCGGATCCGTCTCGTGGTGGACTCACCCGACTCGGGTGTACGCACGGCGGTCGAGGCGCACCGCGACCTCGTGACGGGCGAGACGCTCGCGACGGAGCTGGAGTTCGGCGACGTACCCGGCGACGTGGAGGCCTCTGCGGTCGGCGACCAGTCCCCGGTCCGCGTCTCCGTCCACCGCGTCCTCCCGTGTTCATGATCGTGATCATGAACGGTTTCCGGTTCCATAGCCCGAATTTCCTTCATGGTCATGGAACGGGCTCCCATATCGGGAGGAGCAACCGGCCCTCCCAGTCGTAGGAACTGGGCCTCAGGCCAGGCCGAGGCAACCGAGCATCAGGCCGGGCGGAGGTGACAGGTGAGGCGGACCGTGCAGACCCGGCGGTCCGCCTCGTCGGAGATCACCACCTCGTACGTCACGATCGTGCTGCCTCGATGGACCGGTGTCGCGACGCCGTGGACGACACCGGACCGGACGGCGCGGTGATGGGTCGCGTTGAGGTCGACGCCGACCGCCACCTTGTCCGGCCAGGCGTACATCGTTGCCGCGAGCGACGCGAGCCCTTCGGCCAGTGCGCAGGAGGCGCCACCGTGGAGGAGCCCGAAGGGTTGGGTGTTGCCTTCCACCGGCATCGTCCCGGTACACCGGTCAGGGCCTGCCTCGACCACCTCGATGCCCAGCCGCTCGTGCAGAGGTGCCAGGGGGATGTCCGCGAGATCGAGCGCTTTGCCCGGATCCGTCATGCCCGCTCCTTCGTCGTCTGCTGCCACGCCTTGTCCGGCAGTGTCGGTGTCTGAGACTAGAGTCGCCTGCGTGGTTGTTGACGAAGCCTCCAACACTGATCAGCTCAGCACCGACACACCCGACGCCGGTCAGGCCGATGCTCCGCGCCTGCTGCTGCTCGACGGCCATTCCCTGGCCTACCGCGCGTGGTTCGCGTTGCCGCCGGAAAACTTCTCGACTGCGACCGGGCAGACCACGAACGCGGTCTACGGCTTCACCTCGATGCTCATCAACATGATCCGCGACGAACAGCCGACCCACATCGCGGTGGCGTTCGACGTCGGGCGCAAGACGTTCCGGGCGGAGACCTTCGCCGAATACAAGGCCAACCGGCAGAAGACTCCCGACGAGTTCCGGAGCCAGCTCTCGCTGATCAAGGATGTCCTCGAGGCGCTCCGGATCCCACACCTGGAGTCGGAGGGGTACGAAGCCGACGACATCATCGCGACGCTCGGCATCCGAGGTGTCGAGCTCGGCTATGACGTTCTCGTCTGTTCGGGCGACCGGGACACCTTCCAGCTCGTGTCGGACCGGCTCACGGTGATCTACCCGACCAGAGGTGTGTCCGAGGTGGCCCGCATCACCCCGGCGGAGGTCGAGCGGCGCTATTCCATCCCGCCCGAGCGTTATCCCGACCTGGCAGCCCTGGTCGGCGAGACCAGCGACAACCTGCCCGGAATCCCGGGGGTGGGGCCCAAGACGGCGGCGAAGTGGCTCAACCAGTACGGCTCACTCGATGACCTCGTCACCCATGTGGAGGAGGTCAAGGGCAAGGCCGGCGAGTCGTTGCGTACGCACCTGGGACAAGTGCTGCAGAACCGACAGCTCAACGAACTCGTCCGCGACCTGACCCTGCCGCTCCAGCCGGTCGACCTGGTGATGCAGCCGTGGGACAGGGACGCCGTGCACCAGGTGTTCGACGCGCTGGAGTTCCGGGTGCTGCGTGACCGTCTCTTCGCGACCCTGCAGGCACCCGAGCCGGAGGCGGAGGAGGGGTTCGACGTCGCCGGCCAGAAGCTCGAGCCCGGCCAGCTGACCGGCTGGCTAGAGGAGCACGCGACCGGCGACGTCCGCACCGGCCTGCACGTCCAGGGGAGCTGGGGACGCGGCACCGGCGATGTCGCTGGGGTGGCCCTCGCGTCCTCCGACGGTACGGCGGCCTGGGTGGAGCCGGGTGAGCTCACGCCCGAGGACGACAAGGCCCTGGCCGACTGGCTGGGCGACGCCCGCCACGAGAAGGCGCTGCACGACGCCAAGGGCCCGATGCTCGCGTTGGCCGCGCGTGGGTGGGAGCTGCGCGGCGTCACCAGCGACACCGCGCTCTCGGCCTATCTCGTCCGCCCCGACCAGCGGTCCTACGACCTGGCCGACCTGACGCTGCGCTACCTGCGGCGCGAGCTGCGCTCGGAGGAGCCCGACAGCGGCCAGCTCAGCCTCGAGGGCGTCGACGAGGGCGGCGGTGTCGCGGACACGGCGATGGTGGCCGCCCGGGCGGTGATCGACCTCGCGGCCGCGCTCGACGACGACCTCGACGAGCGCGGTGGCGCCCGACTGCTGCGCGAGGTGGAGCTGCCCCTCGTCGACGTCCTCGCGCGCGTCGAGCAGGCTGGGATCTGCGTCGACGTGGAGCGGCTGTCGGGCCTCGAGGCACATTTCGCCGGGCAGGTGAAGCAGGCCGCCGACGATGCCTACCGGGTGATCGACGAGGAGATCAACCTGGGCTCACCGAAGCAGCTGCAGGTCGTGCTGTTCGAGAAGCTCGGCATGCCCAAGACCAAGCGCACCAAGACCGGCTACACGACCGACGCCGAGGCTCTGCAACAGCTCTACGCCCAGACCGAGCACCCGTTCCTGGCCCATCTGTTGGCCCACCGGGACGCGTCGAGGCTGCGTTCGACCGTCGAGGGTCTGCTCAAGACGGTGAGCGATGACGGACGGATCCACACGACGTTCAACCAGACCATCGCGGCGA
The DNA here is from genome assembly GCF_040196095.1 of Actinopolymorpha sp. B17G11. Lineage (NCBI taxonomy): Bacteria > Bacillati > Actinomycetota > Actinomycetes > Propionibacteriales > Actinopolymorphaceae > Actinopolymorpha > Actinopolymorpha sp. B17G11. Next base: position 31,322 of record NZ_JBEFTW010000030.1, on the reverse strand, counting down.
CGGGGCGACTGTCGTCGATGGATCCCAACCTTCAGAACATCCCGATCCGCACCGAGGAGGGCCGCCGGATCCGGGAGGCGTTCATCGTCGGCGTCGGCTACGAGTCCCTGCTCACCGCCGACTACAGCCAGATCGAGATGCGGATCATGGCCCACCTGTCGGCAGATGATGGCCTGATCGAGGCGTTCCACTCCGGCGAGGACTTCCATGCCGCGACCGCGTCGCGAGTGTTCAGCGTGCCGGCTGCCGAGGTCACCCAGGAGATGCGGGCGAAGATCAAGGCGATGAACTACGGCCTCGCCTATGGTCTCTCCGCCTACGGCCTGTCCCAGCAGCTCCGCATCGAAACTGCCGAGGCGCGCGAGCTGATGGACGAATACTTCGAGCGCTTCGGCGGCGTACGCGACTACCTGCAGGGTGTGGTCGCCGCCGCCCGCAAGACCGGCTACACCGAGACGATGCTCGGCCGGCGCCGCTATCTCCCGGACCTCACCAGCGACAACCGCCAGCGGCGCGAGATGGCCGAACGCATGGCGCTGAACGCACCTATCCAGGGATCCGCGGCCGACATCATCAAGGTCGCGATGCTCGGCGTCGACAGGGCGCTGCGGGAGGAGAAGCTGCGGTCGCGGATGCTGCTCCAGGTCCACGACGAGCTGGTCCTGGAAGTGGCGCCCAGCGAGCGTGACCAGGTGGCAGAACTACTCCGCCGCGAGATGGGTGGCGCAGCCGAGCTGACCGTTCCGCTCGACGTGTCCGTCGGTGAGGGCCGCACCTGGCACGAAGCCGGCCACTGACCTCGCCTGCTCTGCCGACGACGTTGAGGTGCCGCCCGCGGGCAACATCTGCTCGGCCCTTGGCTGGCTCGCTGTGCCGCCCCGCCCAGGCTAGACGGAATGCCTCTGCATACCGTCTAGCCGCGGTTGACGCAGCTGAGGATCAGCGTTCCCGGGATGAGCCGGCCGCGTAGGGGACTCCAGCCGCCCCAGGTCCGCTCGTGGCCGTCCGGCCACTCCGGCTCGACGAGATCGGTGAGGACGAAGCCCGCAGAGGTCAGCGCTCGGACCCAGTCGCCCAGTGTCCGGTGATGTTCGACGTAGGTGAGAGCGCCTCGCTCGTCGGTCTCGGCGTACGGCGTTCGGTCGAAGTAGGACTGCCGCACCACCAACCCGCGCGGGCCCGGGTCGTCGGGGAACGCCCACCGGACGGGATGGCTCACGCTGAAGACCCACCGCCCACCCCGCCGCACCACCCGCGCCACCTCGCCCATGACAGCGTCGACGTCCGCGACGAACGGCAGTGCGCCGTACGCCGAGCAGGCGAGGTCGAAGCTCGCGTCCGCGAACGGCAGGGCGCCCGCGTCGCCGCACACCGCTGGCACCCCCACGCCGGTCACCTCGTCGAGTCGTCGAGAGTGCTGCAACTGGCGCCACGACAGGTCCACCCCCACCGCGACAGCGCCCTGCGTACGCAACCACCGTGCACACTGCCCGGCACCACAGCCGACTTCGAGCACGCCACGGCCGTGGACGTCACCGAGCAGCCGGGCGTCGGCTTCGTCGAGGCCTTCCGGTCCCCAGACAAAGCCGGAATCTCCCAAGAAGTCCCCGTGCTCGCTCTGGTACCCGTCGGCACTGGCGTCCCACCAACCGCGATTGGCATGGACGCTTGCTGCGGGCGCGTACGGATCACTCGCCCGATCGCCCGCCATCTCGCCCGCCGGCTCACCGGGTCCAGGCACGATGCGCCTCCTGTCACGTCAGGCTTCTAGGATGCTCGACATGACCGCCGCCCGAGCCGATGACCAGTCTGTCGACCCGTTCTTCCACGCCGACGACCTGTGCACGTTCGTCGACGCGGCCCCTTCGCCTTACCACGCATGTGCCGAGGTGGCCGACCGCCTGGAGGCTGTCGGTTTCACCGCGCTGGACGAGACGGCCCGTTGGCCCCGCGAACCCGGGCGCTTCTACACGCTCCGGGCGGGTTCCCTGGTGGCCTGGAGCACAGAGTCCGCACACGGCCCCGGCACATCGTTCCGCATCGTCGGGGCTCACACCGACAGTCCCAACCTGCGGATCAAACCGCACCCGGACACCAGCCGGGCGGGCTGGCAGCTCCTTGCCGCCGAGCCCTACGGCGGCCCGCTGCTCAACTCCTGGCTCGACCGCGACCTGGGCCTGTCTGGACGGGTGTCGGTCCGTACGCCCGAAGGGGTCGCCGAGCACCTGCTCAAGGTCGATCGACCGATCGTCCGGGTTCCCCAGCTGGCGATCCATCTCGATCGGGAGATCCGCGAGACCGGTGTCCGGCTCAACCCCCAGCAGCATCTCTTCCCCGTCTGGGGTGTCGGCACCTCTCCGGGTGACTTCGCCGGCTTCGTGGCGGAGGAGTTGAAGGTCGAGACCTCCGACGTCCTCGGCTGGGAGCTCATGACCCACGACCTGGCTCCGAGCCGTCGGATCGGGCGGGACGGCGATCTTGTGAGCGCGCCACGCCTCGACAATCTGGGCACGACCTACGCCGGCCTCCAGGCGTTGCTGCGGGCCGTCCAGGCACCGGCCGAGGGCAGCGTCCCCGTTCTCGTCCTCTTCGACCACGAGGAGGTCGGCAGCGTCTCCGACCGGGGTGCCGCCTCGACCCTGCTGCCGGCCGTGCTCGAACGGATCGTGCTCGCGGCCGGCGGCGACCGGGAGGACCTGCTCCGAGCGCTCGCCGGCTCGATCTGCGCGTCCGGTGACATGGCCCATGCGACCCACCCGAACTATCCCGAACGTCACGAGCCCCAGCACCCGATCCGGATCAACGCCGGGCCGGTGCTCAAGGTCAACGTCAATCTGCGGTACGCCACGGACGCCCGCGGCACCGGGGCGTTCGTCCACGCGTGCGAGCAGGCCGGCGTACCGCTGCAACGCTTCGTCAACCGTGCGGACCTCCCCTGCGGCTCCACGGTCGGTCCGATGACCGCGGCCGGCGTCGGCGTCACCACGGTCGACGTGGGTGCACCCCAGCTGGCGATGCACTCGGCGCGGGAGATGTGCGGCGCGGCGGATCCGGGTATGTACGTTGATGCACTCGCCGCGTTCCTGACCCCGGCGAACTGACGATGGTGGCCGACGAGACCTCGGCTCACGCCCCTGACCAGGGGGAGATCCCCAGCCCTGGTCCCGGTCGCAGCCCCAGCCCCGGTCGCAGCCCCAGCCCCGGTCGCAGCCCCAGCCCCGGTCGCAGCCCCAGCCCCGGTCGCAGCCCCAGCCCCGGTCGCAGCCCCAGCCCCGGTCACGGCCCCGGTCGCAGCCCCGGACTCACGCCGCCGCCTGGACCCCTGCTCAGCGCGGCCCGCGACCTCCTCGGTGTAGATGCCCGACCGCTCTCCGGTGGCTACAGCGGGGAGACTTTCCTGGTGGGGGCACCGGGGGAGGAGGCGGTACTCCGTCTGTACGTCCGAAACCCGGACCGGGCCGTGGTCGACGCCGCTCTCCACTCCCTCCTGCGTGACCTGATCCCGGTGCCGCGCATCCTCGAGATGCGTACGCAGGGGCCCGCTCCGGCATTCCTGCTGACGGAGCGACTACCCGGCGAACGCATGGATCTCTGGCTCGCCGAAGCGCCTCGGGCCAAGCGCCGGGCGGCGGGCGAGAGCGCCGGCCGTCTCCTCGCGCGCCTGGTCGGCATTCCGTTCCTGCGGTCCGGGCAGTTCGTGGGGGCCGATCTGGCGGTCCAGCCGTGGCCGACCAGCGGTGCTGGCCTCGAAGACTGGGTGGAGGCGCACCGCGGCCGCGGTGCTTTTGCCCAGTGGTCGGACGATGACTTGGCGGGGCTGCTCGAAGTCGCCCGGTACGCCCAGGATCTGCTCGACGCCGCGCCTGACCGGGCGTGCCTTGCCCACAGTGACGTCAACCCGAAGAACCTGCTCGTCGACCCCACGTCCGGGGAGATCACCGGGCTCGTCGACTGGGAGTACGCACACAGCGGATCGCCCTACACCGACGTCGGCAACCTGTTGAGGTTCGAGACCGACGAGGCGTTCTGCACGGCCGTCGTCGCCACCTTCGCCGCTCTGGCTCCTGCCGTCTCGCCGCAGTTCGTCGAGCTCGGCCGGGCGGTCGATCTCCTCGCCCTGGTCGACCTGGCCGCCCGGGATGGGGGAACTCCCGTCGTCGATCAGGCGTGCCGGCTTCTGCGCGAGATGAGCCGATACCGTAACCTTGCCGCTGGCCGTCCGACATGGCGCTGAAACAGCCGCATCGAAGACTCGAAAGAGCACGCCCGGAGGGAACCCAGCCGGGCTTCACTGCGTTGATCTTTGCCCGTTACGCGGGGTTGCGTTGACCCTGATCACAGGGCCCCCGTATCCTGACATGAGCGTTGTGGGCCTGTGCGACCTCGGACGGAGCAGGCTCGCGCTCTTACCTGTCGAAATCACCCGGTTCCGGCGCCAGGCAGCGACGAGGACTCTATCGGCAGTTTGATCCAAGGGTCCACGCGCGCAGGAGACGACGACCACGCCATATCGGAGCCACCATCCAGATGACGAGCAGCATCGAGGCCCCGCTGAACGACACAGCACCGGCCCAGCAGGAGACGCCGCAGGTAGCGGTGAACGACGTGGGTTCGGAGGAGGCCTTCCTCGCCGCGATCGACGAGACAATCAAGTACTTCAATGACGGTGACATTGTCGAAGGCACCGTCGTCAAAGTCGACCGGGACGAGGTCCTGCTCGACATCGGCTACAAGACCGAGGGCGTGATACCGGCTCGCGAGCTGTCGATCAAGCACGACGTCGACCCGAGCGACGTGGTGAAGGTCGGCGACCCAGTCGAGGCGCTGGTCCTGCAGAAGGAGGACAAGGAAGGCCGGCTGATCCTGTCCAAGAAGCGCGCGCAGTACGAACGCGCCTGGGGCACGATCGAGCAGATCAAGGAGGAGGACGGCGTCGTCACCGGCACCGTCATCGAGGTCGTCAAGGGCGGTCTCATCCTCGACATCGGTCTGCGCGGCTTCCTGCCGGCCTCTCTCGTCGAGATGCGGCGGGTGCGCGACCTGCAGCCCTACGTCGGGCGGGAGCTCGAAGCCAAGATCATCGAGCTGGACAAGAACCGCAACAACGTCGTCCTGTCCCGGCGCGCGTGGCTCGAGCAGACCCAGAGCGAGGTCCGGCAGAACTTCCTGCACCAGCTGCAGAAGGGCCAGATCCGCAAGGGCGTCGTGTCGAGCATCGTCAACTTCGGCGCGTTCGTCGACCTCGGCGGTGTCGACGGCCTGGTGCACGTCTCCGAGCTGTCGTGGAAGCACATCGACCACCCGAGCGAGGTCGTCGAGGTCGGTCAGGAGGTCACCGTCGAGGTGCTCGACGTCGACCTTGACCGCGAGCGGGTGTCCCTGTCGCTGAAGTCGACGCAGGAAGACCCGTGGCAGCAGTTCGCGCGGATGCACCAGATCGGCCAGATCGTGCCGGGCAAGGTCACCAAGCTGGTGCCGTTCGGCGCGTTCGTCCGGGTCGACGACGGCATCGAGGGCCTGGTCCACATCTCCGAGCTGGCCGAGCGGCACGTGGAGATCCCGGAGCAGGTCGTCCAGGTCGGCAACGACGTCATGGTCAAGATCATCGACATCGACCTGGAGCGGCGCCGGATCTCGCTGTCGCTCAAGCAGGCCAACGAGGGTGCCGAGGCGATCGGGGAGCACTTCGACCCGACGCTCTACGGCATGGCTGCCGAGTACGACGACCAGGGCAACTACAAGTACCCCGACGGCTTCGACTCCGAGACGGGTGAGTGGCTCGAAGGTTTCGAGCAGCAGCGCGACCAGTGGGAGCGGGAGTACGCGGAGGCCCACCAGCGCTGGGAAGCTCACAAAAAGCAGATCGAGGCGGCCCAGCAGGCCGAGTTGGACGAGGGCGGCGAGGAGTCGTCGGCGGCCGCACCGTCGTCCTACGCCTCCAGCGAGCCCGCCAAGCCGGCGGAGGGCACGCTCGCGTCCGACGAGGCGCTGGCAGCACTCCGGGAGAAGCTCACCGGCCAGGGCTAGGACCACCTGCTGGGACCCGCAGGGGACTCGCACGCCGAGAAGGCCCCGTCCGCGAGGACGGGGCCTTCTCAGCGTTATGAGCGTGGCGGGTCAGCGCCGGCGGCGGCTCGCCAGGCCGCCCAGGGCGAAGATCAGGTTGATGGACACGATCGCCCCCCAGATCAACAGGACCAGGGCGACACTCGTATCGGCGGCGATCGCGGTGAGTGGGATCGACATGACGATCGACACGATCGCGAGCGCGAGCGCCTGACCAGAACGCAGCGAGGCGGCCTTCGCGAGGGCCTTCTCGTGTGCACCGGCGTCGCCGACTCGCTTCGCCACTTCGTCGGCGACCCGCGCCTCGATGGCCTTGTCGATGCGTTCGACGAAGGACTCGACGATCGCGGGCTCGTACTCCGCGCCAAGGTCACGGCGGGTCTGCAGCGCGGCCTCGGCCTCGTCGCGCGGGATCTCCACGTCAGCCATGGATCTCGTTATACATCGCGATGCGTACTTCCCGCGAGGTCGCAGGCAGATGTCAGGGGTCCGACAAGGACCGCCCGACCCACCGGCCGGACCGTGCCCTGCGGCTCTGGACGATTGATGGCGAGCCGTCCGGAATTCGGTGGGAACCGCCGTATCTGCTGGGGATTTCGCCGTACCGCCCGACCTGGCAGGGCCGGATGGCCACCTGCACAGCCGGAAAGGTCTCAATGCGGAGCACCACTTTGTCGCGCCCCTGTCCGGACGCTGTCTTGTCGGCGACACTGGGGGTGTGCACGAGCTCGGATGGCAACCAGCGGGCGTTGGGCTGTTCGTTCCCGGACGCCGGGACGACGCCTTGGTTGCCGAGGTGCGCGATGTGGTCACCCGGCTCGACGGGCTGCACGATCCGGTCGTACGCAGATGCTCGCCGATGACCTCTCTCGCCCTACTCGATGCCGACCCGATCGAGGTCGTCGTGGACGGCTCGGTGTTCGAGCGTCCCTACACCGACGAGAAGGTCGCCTACGAACTCGGCGACCGCCTGCGGGACCTGCTCATCGCGCTCGCGGTGACGCTGCGGCCGCTGTATGCCTCGGTCGTCCTCGAAGCTCCGTTCCTGTCGCCGAAGGATCTGCTGGTGACGCCTGAGCCCGACTTGTTCCTGGACGCCTGGTTCGACCTGTCCAGGCTGCATGTGGGGGTTGCTCAGGCCTACTCGGGCGCCCACGTCGAACAGGTCGGCGGTGGTCTCTACGTGTCGACCAGAGCGCCCTTCAATCCGGCGAGGTTCGACGAGCCCCTGGCGGTCAGCCTGGAGCGCGCCCGGCGGGCGATGGCCCAGGTCGTGGCGCACGGCTGAGCCCAGCCGAGCTCGGCCAGGTCGACCTGTCCTGATCACGGATGTCCGGTAGTCTCCGCGGCGTGCTGCGGGTGGGGCTGACCGGTGGGATCGGGTCGGGCAAGAGTGAAGTCGCCCGGGTGTGGGCGGGGCATGGCGCCCTCGTCGTCGACGCGGATCGGTTGGCCCGCGAGGTCGTCGAGGTGGGCACGGATGGGCTGGCGAGCGTCGTTCAGGAGTTCGGCGGCGGGGTCGTCCGTCCGGACGGCTCTCTTGATCGCGCGGCTCTTGGCGAGATCGTGTTCGCCGACGCCGAGGCACGTAGGCGCCTGGAAGCGATCGTGCACCCAAGGGTGCGGGCCCGGGCGGCCGACATCGAGGCGGCCGCGGACCGCGGGACCGTCGTCGTCCACGTCATCCCGCTCCTGGTGGAGACCGGGCAGGCCGACCGCTTCGACGTGGTGGTCGTGGTCGACGTGCCCGAGGACGTCCAGGTCGAACGCCTTCGCCAGACCCGCGGGATGACCGCCGGGGACGCCCGGTCCCGGATCGCCGCCCAGGCCGGCCGGGACGAACGCCTCGCCGCCGCCGACATCGTGATCGACAACGCCGGCGACCTGGATGATCTCCGTACGAAGGCCGACAGCGTGTGGGCGGAGCTGGAGAAGCGCGCCGCGTCAGCTTGACCGTGGCGGGCCTTCCCAGCCGGTGCGGGGCGCATTGTCGGAGGGGCGGGCTACGGTGGCTTCATGCGTCCGCTCAACGACATCAGGCGCAACGTCGCCCCCTTCAAGGTCGTCTCCGACTTCGCGCCCTCCGGCGACCAGCCCCAGGCGATCGAGGACATCGCCCGCCGGATCGAGGCCGGTGAGCGGGACGTCGTGCTGCTGGGCGCGACCGGCACGGGCAAGACCGCGACCATCGCCTGGGTGGTGGAGCAGCTCCAGCGTCCGGTTCTCGTGATGGAACCCAACAAGACGTTGGCCGCGCAGTTCACCAACGAGCTGAAGCACTTCTTTCCCGACAACGCGGTCGAATACTTCGTCTCCTACTACGACTACTACCAGCCGGAGGCCTACGTCCCGCAGTCCGACACCTACATCGAGAAGGACTCCTCGATCAACGATGAGGTCGAGCGGCTGCGGCACTCCGCCACCAACTCGCTGCTGACCCGGCGTGACACGATCGTCGTCGCCTCGGTCTCGTGCATCTACGGCCTCGGTTCGGCGGATGAGTACCTCGGCCAGATGACCACCCTGAAGGTCGGCCACGAGGTCGAGCGCGACAAGCTCCTGCGCCGGCTGGTCGAGATGCAGTACTCCCGCAACGACGCTTCCGGAGCACGCGGCACCTTCCGCGTCCGGGGCGACACCCTCGAGATCTTCCCGAAGTACGAAGAGATGGCCGTCCGGGTCGAGTTCTTCGGTGACGAGGTCGAGCGACTGTCGACGCTGCACCCGGTGACGGGCGAGATCCTCTCCGAGGACCAGGAAACCATGATCATGCCGGCGTCCCACTACGTTGCGGGTGCGGAGCGGATGGCCCGCGCGATCCGCGACATCGAGGTGGAGCTGGGCGAGCGGCTGCAGGAGCTGGAGCGGCAGGGCAAGCTGCTCGAGGCACAGCGGCTGCGGATGCGTACGACCTACGACATCGAGATGATGCAGCAGATCGGAACCTGTTCCGGCATCGAGAACTACTCGCGGCACATCGACGGCCGGGCCGCCGGATCGGCACCGCACTGCCTGCTCGACTACTTCCCCGAGGACTTCGTTCTCGTCATCGACGAGTCGCACGTGACAGTGCCGCAGATCGGGAGCATGTACGAAGGCGACATGTCCCGCAAGCGCACGCTGGTCGAGCACGGCTTCCGGCTGCCCTCGGCGATGGACAACCGCCCGCTGCGCTGGGAGGAGTTCCTCGAACGCATCGGGCAGACGGTCTACCTCTCCGCCACGCCGGGGCCGTACGAGATGGCGAAGGCCGACGGTGTTGCCGAACAGATCATCCGCCCCACGGGTCTCGTCGACCCGGAGGTCGTCATCAAGAACACCAAGGGACAGATCGACGACCTCATCCACGAGATCCGGCTCCGCGAGGCGAAGTCCGAGCGTGTCCTGGTCACCACCCTCACCAAGAAGATGGCCGAGGACCTCACCGACTACCTCCTGGAGCAGGGCATCCGGGTGCGTTACCTGCACAGCGAGGTCGACACGCTGCGTCGGGTGGAGCTGCTGCGCGAGCTCCGGATGGGGGAGTACGACGTCCTGGTAGGCATCAACCTCCTCCGCGAGGGTCTCGACCTGCCGGAGGTGTCCCTGGTCGCGATCCTCGATGCCGACAAGGAGGGCTTCCTGCGTTCGGGCACGAGCCTGATCCAGACCATCGGCCGGGCAGCACGCAACGTCTCCGGCCAGGTGATCATGTACGCCGACTCGATCACCCCGTCGATGCAGAGCGCCATCGAGGAGACCAACCGGAGGCGGGCGAAGCAGGTTGCCTACAACACGGCCAACGGCGTCGATCCGACCCCGCTGCGCAAGCGGATCGCCGACATCACCGACATGCTGGCGCGCGAGGACGCCGACACCCAGAAACTCCTGGGCGGTGGCGGCCGGCAGCAGACCCGCGGCAAGGCACCGGTGCCCGAGCTGGCCAGCCCGGGGGAGGCGGGGCGCCACGCCCGCGACCTCGCCGCGATGCCGGCAGCGGATCTCGCCGACCTCATCCAGCAGCTCAACGACCAGATGCGGGTCGCGGCCGAGCAGCTGCAGTTCGAGATCGCGGCCCGGCTCCGCGACGAGATCAGCGAGCTGAAGCGCGAGTTGCGGGGAATGCACGAGGCCGGCGTGAAGTGAGATGACGCGCGACGAGCGCGGTAGCTCTCGCCCCGATGCGAGATGAGGCGGCTCGTCTCCACCGTGACGATCGCCCGCGACGACGGCTTCATCTGGGCGGGCCGGACACTGCCGGACCGGCGCACGGGCGGAACCGGACCGTGAAGACGACGGTCGGCAGACCGCTGGGAGGATTCGCATGACGGGGGCCGACGGCGATGCGATCATGGTCTCATCGCAACCCACACCTCCCATGGCAGGCACGAGCGAGCGGTAGGAGACGGACAGCCATGAGTGCACGCTCGTACGACAAGGAGAGTGCGACGGCACTCGAACTCGCCGAATGGGCCAGCCAGCGGATCGTCCGCGGCCGCCCGACCGCGGTGACGACGAAGGCGCACGACGCCGACCTCGTGACGGAAACCGACCGCGAGATCGAACGCCATGTCCGGGCGGTGATCGAGGCCCGGTTCCCCGACCATGCCGTCGTCGGCGAGGAGTACGGCGGCGAGCCCGCGGACGGCGGAGGCCCGACGTGGTACGTCGACCCGGTGGACGGCACCACCAACTACGCCAGTGGCCTGCCGTGGTGTTCGTTCAGTCTCGCGTTGGCCGACGGTGCCGGACCGGTCGTTGGTGTCGTCGCGGATCCGTTCCGGAACGAGGTCTTCAGCGCGACCCGGGGCGGACCCGCCACCTGCAACGGTGTTCCCCTTCGCTGCCGGGACGTGTCCAGCCTGGCAGGCGAGGTCGTGGTCACGGAGTGGGCGTCCTACCGCCCGTGGCCCGGCATGGACGTCATGCTCGAGCGGCTGTCCGCGCAGCACTGCACGACCCGCATCATGGGCTCCTCGGCCCTCTCCCTGGTGAGTGTCGCGGCGGGGCGGGCGGCGGCAGGGGTGATCGGTGAGTTCCACCCGATCGACGTCCTCGCCGCGGTCTTCATCGCGGCGCGGGCCGGTGCCGTCGTACGTGCGGAGGACGGCAGTGCCACGTTGTTTCCGGCCACCGGTGGCATCGCGGTCGCCGCACCAGGTGTGGCGACCGCGATGTGGAACGCGTGGGTGCCGGCTACGGCCGCACGATCTTGTTGAGAGATCGAGGTCGTTGGGCGAGCATTGACGCGTCAGCGTCGACACGGTGCCGCCCGCGGTAGGTCGCGTGCGTTCCTGCGGTGCCGCCCTCGCATTCGCAGACGAACGGTGGGTCGAGATGAGCTTTCCTGGCGTTGCGGGTCCGGCGGCGCTCCACACCTGCGGAGGTGGCACGAGCCGACGCAGCCCGCTGAAGGCGTTCGCCGCGAGCGAGGGCTGGTACGACGACACGGTCGTCCCGGCCCTCGGCTAGGGGCGGGTCGGTCCGGGTCGTGGGGCGAGCAGGCATGTCATCCGCTTCATCCGCATTGGTGGTCGGCGAGTTCCTTGGGGGACTGCGCGACGACGGGCCGGCCGAGACGCTGCCGGAGGCGACGGCATACGTCGCTGTCGACGTCGGCGACGGGCTCAGCTATCGCGTCGAGCCAGGGTCACTCGACGCGTCGGCGTACCTCACGGCCGACCTGCTGCTGGACGGAGTCCACCTCGCCGTCTTCCAGCTGACCCTGCGCGAGGGCGGGCACGGGCCGGTCTTCGTCGTGAGCTTCGGCCTGCTCAACCAGTGCGCCGCCCGGATGCGGATCCCGCTTTCGGCTGCCGACCAGAAACAGTGGCTCCTCGGCCGCGAAGGCGCCTGGCTCAAGCCCTTGTGCTGGGGCGACGCCGTTGACGTCGCCCGGGTCGACCGGATCGAGCTGACCGTGCACCGTAAGGGGCCCGGCCCGGTGCGCTGGTCGATGTCGCCGCTGTGCATGGCGCCGGACGCGCCGCCTCTGCTCGACAAGCCGTTGCTGCCTCGCGGCCCGCTGCTCGACGAACTCGGTCAGAGCACCCTGCACGACTGGCCGTCGAAGACCCGCAGTGTCGCCGAGGCGAGCGGTCGGCTCCGCCGGCAGCTGGCCGCCGCCGGGGAGGCGCGCTGGCCTGCGGGCTACTCCTCGTGGGGCGGGTGCGCGGAGGGCCGCCGCGCGGCCACCGGCTACTTTCGGGCCGAGCACGACGGGCGGCGGTGGTGGCTGGTCGACCCCGACGGGCACCTCTTCTGGTCCAGTGGGCCCAACTGCGTGCAAGGCGTCATTGACAGTACGTGTACCGGCCTCGAGGCGGCACTCGAGTGGACGCCGCACCGCGCCGGCCCTTATGCGGATGCGATTCGTACGGGCCGGAACGGCTCCCTGGTCGTCAACTATCTGGGGACGAACCTGATCCGCGCGTTCGGGGCGGGTGGCTGGTGGTCGGCATGGTCCGAGCTCGCACTCGCGACCCTGCGGCGGGCCGGGTTCAACACGGTGGCGAACTGGTCGGACTGGGAGATCGCGCGGGCCGCCGGCTTCCCGTACGTACGACCCCTCCAGCCGACGTGGCGACGGACGCCGACCGTCTACCGCGACTTCCCCGACGTCTTCCATCCGGGGTTCGCGACCGACGCGGAGACCTTTGCCGAGCAGCTGCGCGACACCGCGGACGACCCTGCGCTGATCGGCTACTTCCTCATGAACGAGCCGACCTGGGGCTTCGCGACCGAGACGCCGGCCGCCGGGATGGTACGAAGCCCCGGCAACTCGGCGACCCGACGGGAGCTCGTCGGTTGGCTCGCCGACCGGTACGGCGACGATGCCGGACTGTCCGCGAGTTGGGGAGGCAAGGAGAGCTTGACAGCGATCGGCGAGCGCCCCTGGTCGGGCGAGCTGACCACCGAGGCGGAGCAGGACCTCGCCGACTTCAGCGCAGTCATGGTGGCGAAGCTGTTCGACACGTTGAGCCGAGCCTGCCGGGCGGTCGACCCTCACCATCTGAACCTCGGCGCCCGTTACTACACGGTGCCGCCGGCCTGGGCGCTCGCGGGCATGGCGTCGTTCGACGTCTTCAGCATGAACTGCTACCGCGAGCGGGTGCCGGCGGCCGACCTCGCCAAGGTGAGCGACGCCCTCGAGCGCCCGATTCTCATCGGCGAGTGGCACTTCGGTGCCCTGGACGCAGGACTGCCGGCCAGCGGGATCGGCCATGTCCCCGACCAGGCTGCCCGGGGGCAGGCGTTCCGGCTCTATCTGGAGGACGCGGCGGCACAGCCGTGGTGCGTGGGCGCGCACTACTTCACGCTCTACGACCAGTCGGCGATGGGCCGTTTCGACGGCGAGAACTACAACATCGGCCTCGTCGACATCTGCCACCGGGAGTACGAACCCCTCGTGGCCGCGGCCCGGGAGAGCCACGCGGCGATGTATCCGGTCGCGCTTGGCCAGCGCGAGGCGTATGCGCGCGAGCCGGAGTACCTGCCGAAGCTCTTCCTCTGATCACGCCGACGACGCCTCTCACGCCGACGACGCCTCTCACGCCGACGACGCCTCACCGGGTCGCAGGGAGGCGGCCGGGTACCAGTTGGTCGCGCCGGTGGCGTCGAGGCTCGCCCGGCCGTACCAGCCGTCGGACTCGCGTACCCACCAGTCGAGCTGGGCCGGCCACCAGCGGCCGTCGACGAGGACCAGGATCGGCCTGGCCGGGTTGACCTTCCGCGAGACGGTGGCACCGGCCTCCTGCGGGGACTGGCCGGAGTTCATGGTGGCCGCCAACTCGGTCGCCTCGGGCTGGCCGAGGTCCTGCCGGCTGTGCCAACCATTGACCGCGGCGTCCCAGACGCCGTAACCCTCGGTTGTCTTGCGTACGGCGAACCGGTCGATCATGTGCTGTCCCTCTCGATCATGACCTGGGCAGGGCAGATCGAACTGACGTTCGAATGATAGCGCTTCCGGTGGGCCGCGCACCGGAAAGGGTCCGAGATGGTTGGTGCCGTGGATCCGAAAAGGGGCGAGAATCCGCGCATGAGCGAGCCTGCGGAACACACGCGCCCGGAACTCGGCGAGGTCTTCTCGAACCCGGGGGTCGCGGCGGCCTACGTACACCGCCCGCCCTACCCGCCAGAGGTCTTCGACATCCTGGAGAAACTGGTCACCGAGGAACCGCGCGCGGTGCTCGACATCGGCGCGGGAGACGGAGCCATCGCCCGTCCGCTCGCCTCGAGGGTCGGCCGGGTCGACGCCCTCGACGTCTCGGCCGCGATGATCGAGGCGGGCCGCCGGCGGCCAGGAGGAGAGCGACCCAATCTGCGCTGGATTCTCGGTGCGGTGGAGACGGCGGAGCTGGGCGGGCCGTACGCACTCGTGACTGCCGGGGCGAGCCTGCACTGGATGCGGTGGGGACCGACGTTGAACCGATTGGCCCGAGTGATGACTCCGCACGCGTACCTTGCCATCGTCGAGCACGGCCCCCGTGACGTCCCCTGGCAGGACGATCTGGTCACCGTCATCAAGCGCCATTCACGTTACCCCGACTACGATCCCCGGTTCTCCGTCGTCGGGGCTCTTCAGCAGCGGGGCCTCCTCGAGCTGAGCGGCAGCGCCGAGAGTTCCCCGACGCCGTTCCGCCAGTCGGTCAGCGACTACGTGGAGCAGTTCCACTCGACGTCGTCCCTCGCCCGGGAACACATGTCGGAGCAGGAGGCAAGGGACTTCGATCTCGCGGTCGAGCAGGTGGTCCGGCCCTGGGCGCACGACGACATGCTCGAGCTGGCGATCGTCGCCACCCTGGCCTGGGGACGTCCCCAGCCAGCCGGGATGCGGGGCGTCGCGAGTGAGGCGTGATGGGAGACAGGGCCTGGGGATGTCCCGCTAGAGAATCTGGGCGCCACCGGCGTAGCGCGCGAGCCGGTCGGGGTCGAGTGCGAGGCCGAGGCCCGGTGCGTCCGGGATCGTCAGCATGCCGGCGCCGTCGAGAGTCCATTGTCCGGTCACGATGTCGTCGATGTACGGCGAGCCGGTCCGGTACTCCACCAGATACGTGTCCGGCAGCGCCGACGCCAGCTGGAGGTCAGCGGCCAGACCGACGGCGGTGTTCCACCCGTGGGGGATCAGCCGCACGCCGTGCTCCTGCGCCGACCA
Source organism: Actinopolymorpha sp. B17G11 (assembly GCF_040196095.1). NCBI lineage: Bacteria > Bacillati > Actinomycetota > Actinomycetes > Propionibacteriales > Actinopolymorphaceae > Actinopolymorpha > Actinopolymorpha sp. B17G11. The sequence continues at coordinate 16,123 of NZ_JBEFTW010000030.1, read as the reverse complement.
GCCGATCCGCCGGGCCTCACTCAGACCTCCGCATTTCGTGGTGTCGGGCTGGACGATGTCGAACGCCCCAGCCGAGAGAAACGGCGCGAACGCCTGCCGCCGGGTGAGGACCTCGCCGCCCGAGATCGGCACGGAAGACGACCGCCGCAGGGCCACGAAATCGTCGAGCGCATCGGGTCGTAGCGCTTCCTCGAACCACGCCACCCCGTGATCGGCGAGCATGCGTGACGTCCGAAGCGCCCACGCGTAGTCGCCGTCCCAGAAAGCGTCCGACCCGCCGGCGTCGACGGCGAGGATCGCGTCGTCACCCACGGCGGCGCGGGCGGCCGACACGATCGCCTCGTCCGTGCGGGCCCCGACCCGACCGAACGGGCCCCACCCGATCTTGAACGCCCGGAACCCCTGTGCCGTGAGCTGGTCCAGTGTCTCGGTGAGCGGACCGGGTTCGGTCATGAGCAGGGAGGCGTACGGCATCACCCGATCGCGGAAGCGGCCACCCAGCAGCCGGCCGACCGGCTGACCGCACGCCTGACCCAGGATGTCCCACAACGCGACGTCGATGCCGCTGATCGCGTGGGTCAGCGTGCCGCCGCGGCCCATCCAGAACGAGTGCTGGTGCAGTTTCTCGCTGACCCGCTCGGGCTCGAGGGCGTTCTCGCCGCGGTAGAGCGGTTCGAGCACTTCGAGCGCCGCGCGTACCAGCGACTCTGAGGTGAAGACGCTGCCGACTCCGACCAGCCCCTCGTCGGTGTGGACCGCGAGCAGGGTGTGGACCACATCGTCGGGTCGCAGCTCGTGGCTCCAGCCGCCTTCGGGAGTGGCGCCACGAAGCCCAGCGACGCGTACCTCGGTGATCTTCATGGCCTCGAAGCCCGCGGATCAGCGATTGTCGTACTTGTCCGGAATCACGACGCTCAGTGCGAAGCTCACCAGGGCGGCGATGATCGCGCCCCAGAAGCCGGCCCAGAAGTCGTCGACGACGAACTCGAGGTCCAGCTCGCCGGCCAGCCAGCCCACCAGCAGGAACAGCAACGCGTTGACCACGAACGAGATCAGGCCGAGCGTCAGGATGTAGAAGCCGCAGCCGACCACCTTGATGATCGGCTTGAGGACGGCGTTGATGATGCCGAAGATGACGGCAACGGCCAGGAGCGTGCCGACCTTGCCACCGGTCGAGCTGGACGTGAGCTCGATTCCCGGGACCAGCGTGGCCGCGAACAGCGCCACCGCATTGACGAGGATGCGTACGACGATGGGGATCACCCGCCGATCCTTCCACGGTCGGCCCCGCCGTGAAAACACCCATGTGTGGTCGGTCACCTCACTCGCAAGACCGGCTCGCTTCACCGGCGCCCCCTGGAACTGACCATCTAGACTTGTGCGGTTGCCCTGGTTCCTGGGCAGCGTCTCGCACCAGTCGTCCGGGCCTTGCCCTGTAAATGGGGGCCCTGTATATGGGGGCCCTGGATAAGGGGGATGCGTCGTTGGCAGCCTTCTCTGACCCCGCCACCTCGTCGGAGCGCGCGGAGATCGAGCAGGAGCAACGCTACGTCGACCGGGTCTACGACCGGTTGGCCGTCATGGTGGCCCGCGCGACAGAGGTGGGTCGCGACGGCAGAGACCGTGGGTTGCTGGACTACACCGGCGAGATCAAGGAAGAGGACTACCGCAGCCTCTTCGAACGAGATGTGCTCGTCGACCACGCGGTCCGCCGGCTCGCCGTTCTCGACGCCCAGCGCGAGGGTCTGGTGTTCGGGCGGCTGGACCACCGCGGGGGCGAGATCCGCTACGTCGGGCGGATCGGCGTACGTGATGCCGAACACGAGCCGCTCGTCATCGACTGGCGGGCGCCTGCCGCCGCGGTCTTCTACCAGGCGACGGCGGCCGACCCGAAGGACGTCGTACGCCGACGGATCCTGCGCTGCCAGGGCCAGCGGGTCGTCGGGGTGGAGGACGACCTGCTGGACCCGGAAGCGGCTCCGTCCGATCTGCCCGTCGTGGGCGACGGCGCGCTGATGGCGGCGCTGACCGCTGCCCGTGGACGGCAGATGCGCGACATCGTGGCCACCATCCAGCACGAACAGGACGAGATCATTCGGGCGCCGTCGCCGGGCGTCACGCTGATCAGCGGAGGGCCGGGCACCGGGAAGACCGTCGTCGCGCTCCACCGGGCGGCCTACCTGCTCTACTCCGAGCGGCGCCGGATCGCGGGCGGTGGCGTGCTCGTCGTCGGGCCGTCACCGGTCTTCATGAGCTACATCGAGCGCGTACTGCCGACGTTGGGTGAGCACGAGGCGACCTTGCGTTCGCTCGGGGAGGTCGTCGACGGGATCGTTGCCACCCGGACCGATCCGTTCGACGTCGGGCTCATCAAGGGATCGCTGCGGATGCGCCGGGTGCTCGGCCGGGCGGCGCGAGGGCCGGCACCCGGTGCGCCCGAGGAGCTCCGGATCTACGTCGGCGGCCGGATTCTTCGGCTGGACGCCGAGGAGTTAGCCGAGGTCCGGCGTACCGTCCTGCAGCGCGGCGCGCGCCGCAACCGGGCCCGCGGCGACGCCGTTCGCGGTCTGGTCGCAGCCCTGTGGCGCAAGGCGTCCGCCGACAGTACGACGGCCAACGGGCGAGGTGCGCGGTCGGACTTCGAGGAGTCCGTCACCGATCTCGACGCGTTCGAGGAGTTCGTGGACGCCTGGTGGCCGGTGCTCACGCCGGTGCAGGTGCTCCGCCAGCTCGCCGACCCTGAGAGGCTGCGCCAGGCCGCCAAGGGCGTGCTCCGCCCAGCCGAGGTCGACGCGCTGGCCGCCACGTGGGCCGGCGGCGCCGACGCGGGCAAGGACGGATTCTCCGTCGAGGACGTCCCCCTGCTCGACGAACTCCACGCCCTGCTGGGTGAGCCTCCGCGTCGGCCGGCACCGCGGGATCCGTTCGAGATCGACGGTGTACGCGAGGTCACGACCGCCGCTGACCGCGACTACGCCGCGCGGGCGCGGGCCGAGCGGGCGACACAGTACGACGGATACGCGCACGTCCTGGTCGACGAGGCACAGGACCTCTCGCCCATGCAGTGGCGGATGCTCGGGCGGCGCGGCCGGCATGCCAGCTGGACGGTCGTCGGTGACCCGGCGCAGAGCTCATGGCCGGACATCGACGAGGCCGAGGCTTCCCGTGACACGGCTCTCGGCAGGCGGACACGGCGGACGTTCCATCTCAGCACCAACTACCGGAACTCCCAGGAGATCTTCGACCTCGCCGCGAGTGTGATCCGGCCCGAGATCCCCGACCGGCCGCTCCCACGGGCGGTCCGCGCCACCGGCCACGCCCCCGACCATGTGGTCGCGACGGAAGCTGGCCTGCCCGACGCGCTGCGCCGGACCATCCTGGACCTGCTCGCCAGCGTGCAGGGCACTGTCGGCGTCATCGCCCCACAAGCCATGGCTGAGACGGTGTCCACCTGGGTGTCCACCTGGGTGGACGACGCGAACACGGCGAACGGAGCGAACGGTGCGAACGGTGCGACAGGCGGCGAGCGGACACAGACCGGGTACGAGGGCGATCGGGTCGTCGTGACGACCGGTATCGCCAGCAAGGGTCTCGAGTTCGATGCCGTCGCCCTGCTGGAGCCGGCGGAGATCGCGGCGGAGACCCCGGTCGGGACACGGACTCTTTACGTCGCGCTCACCCGGGCGACGCAGCGCCTGGCTACGGTCGGTACTGACGCCGGGTGGCCCGCCCACCACGCCGCCCGGCAGCCAGATTCGCCGCATCCGCCGGAGCGGCACCAGGGCCTGGCACCGGCCGGTTGACGCGGCCGACACCAGTCTCACAGGAACGACGGGTTTCGACACGAAGGCCGCCGTCCGGCGGAAATGTGCGGATCGGGGCCAGTGTGGCCCGCGGGTAATAGGGTTTCGGCAGGCCCACCGTGGTGGATGGTGGGCCGGAGGGGGCGGCAGTGGCGGAGCCGGTCGAGACGCGTGACGGGGCTCGCGTGTTCACCCTGCCCAATCTCCTGAGCTTCGCCCGGCTCGCCGGGGTCCCGTTGTTCCTCTGGCTGGTGCTCGGACCCAAGGCCGACGGCTGGGCGATCATCGTGCTCGGCCTGTCCGGTTTCAGCGACTGGCTCGACGGCCAGCTCGCCCGGCGGCTCGGCCAGGTCAGCGCACTCGGCAAACTGCTCGACCCGTTCGCCGACCGGCTCTACATCCTGGCAGTCCTGGTGGGTCTCGCCCTTCGCGAGGTCATCCCGATCTGGCTCGCCGTCCTCATCCCGTTGCGTGACGTCCTGCTCTTCGGGCTGATCCTGTTGCTGCGCCAGCGCGGTCACGGGACGCTTCCCGTGCACTTCCTCGGCAAGGCCGCGACCTTCTGTCTGCTGTATGCGTTCCCCCTGCTGTTCCTCGGTGACGGCGGGGGTGCCTTCGCCGCGGTGGCCAAGGTCGCGGGGTGGGCGTTCGCGATCTGGGGCACCGGACTTTACTGGTGGGCAGGGGTCCTTTACGGCTTCCAGGCGTCTCAGCTGCTTCGCCGATCCCCGCCGGTCCAACCGGTATCGGCCGAAGATCAGCTCCACGGGTAGGGGCCGGGAGGGGAGGGGATGTGAGAGCCGTCGTCATGGCAGGCGGCGAGGGTACCCGCCTGCGACCCATGACCACCAGCATGCCCAAACCTCTGCTCCCCGTCGTCAACCGGCCGATCATGGAGCACGTCCTGCGGCTGCTCAAGCGGCACCAGTTGACCGAGACGGTGGTCACGGTCCACTTCCTCGGCTCGATGGTCCGGGCATACTTCGGTGACGGCGAGGACCTCGGCATGGACCTCACCTACGCCACCGAGGAGAAGCCGCTCGGCACCGCCGGCAGCGTCAAGAACGCCGCTGCCGCCTTGTCCGACGACACGTTCGTCGTCATCTCCGGTGACGCGCTCACCGACATCGACCTGACCGCGCTGGTGGACCATCACCGGCGCTCAGGCGCCCTCGCCACCGTGTGCCTCACCCGGGTCCCCGACCCGCTGGAGTTCGGCATCACGATCCTCGACGACGACGGCCGGATCGAGCGCTTCCTGGAGAAGCCGACCTGGGGCCAGGTCTTCTCCGACACCATCAACACCGGCATCTATGTCATGGAGCCGGAGATGCTGAGCCACGTCGGTGCGGCCGAGAACGTCGACTGGTCAAGCGAGGTGTTCCCGCGCCTACTCGAGGCGGGTGCGCCGCTCTACGGTTACGTCGCCGACGGCTACTGGGAGGACGTCGGCACCCATCGCAGCTATCTCAAGGCCAACTACGACGTCCTCGACGGGCAGATCGCGATCGACATCGACGGGTTCGAGGTCTCCAAGGGGGTCTGGGTCGGCGAGGGCGCCGACGTCGACCCCGACGCGACCCTCAAGGGCCCGTTGTACGTCGGGGCCTACGCGAAGGTCGAAGGCGGTGCCGAGTTGCGTGACCACACCGTCGTCGGCGACAACGTCGTCATCCGTAGCGGCGCGTTCCTGCACCGAGCCGTGGTGCACGACAACGCCTACATCGGCGCGCACTCCAACCTCCGCGGTTGCGTGGTCGGCAAGAACACCGATGTGATGCGCGGGGCCCGGATCGACGACAGTGCGGTCGTGGGCGACGACTGCGTCATCGAGGAGGAGGCCGTCCTCCATCCCGACATCAAGGTCTATCCGAGCAAGACGATCGAGGCCGGCGCGGTCGTCAACCAGAGCGTGATCTGGGAGTCGCAGGGCCGCCAGGCACTCTTCGGCCCGCGCGGGGTGAGCGGGATCGTCAACGTCGAGATCACCCCTGAGCTGGTGGTCCGGTTGGCGAGCGCCTACGCGACGACGCTGCGCAAGGGAGCGACCGTGCTCACCGCGCGGGACACCTCGCGGTCGGCCAGAGCGCTCAAGCGGGCGGCGATCGCGGCGTTCACCTCGAGCGCCCTGAACGTCTGCGACCTCGAGGTCTCGCCCAACCCGGTCGCCCGGCTGGAGACGTCCAGGAGCAACGCCGGCGGTGGGCTGCTCATTCGTACGACTCCCAGCCGTCCCGACTCGGTGGACCTGATCTTCATGGACGAGACGGGCGCGGACCTCTCACTCGCCGCGCGGCGGAAGGTCGAGCGCGTGCTCGGCCGGCAGGAGTTCCGCCGGGCGTTTCCCGGCGAGATCGGTGACCTCACGTTTCCGTCGCGGGTGGCGGAGACCTACGTCCATGACCTGCTGGCCAACATCGACGCGTCGGGCGTCGCCGGGACGGGTCTCAAGGTCGTGGTGGACGCCGGCCGCGGCACTGCCGGCCTGTTGCTGCCGAGCCTGCTCGGGAAGCTCGCGGTCGAAGCGTTCACGGTCAACTCCGGTGTGGACGAGCGCAGCCCGACCGAAACGGCCGAGCAGCGCACTCGCGCGATCGCCAACCTGGCGGAGGTGGTGGCGTCGTCGCGGGCTGCGTTCGGTGTGCGGTTCAGTCCGCTGGGAGAGCGGATCTCACTCGTCGACGAGACCGGCAACGTCATCGCCGACGAGCGGGCGCTGCTCGTCTTCGTCGACCTGATCGCGGCTGAGGCGTCGGAAGGACATGTCGCGCTACCGGTGACGACGACCCGGGTGGCCGAGCAGGTCGCCGCTTTCCACAACGTCGGGATCCGCTGGACCACGACCGCACCGGACGCGTTGGCCACGGCCGCGGCCGCTGACGGTCTGCTCCTGGCCGGCGACGGTCGGGGCGGGTTCATCGTCCCGGAGTTCTCCAACGCGGTCGACGGCTTCGCCGCGTTCGTACGCCTGCTCGGAGTGGTGGCACGCACCCGGCTTCCGCTGTCGGAGATCAACGCCCGCATCCCGCGGGCCCACGTCGTCCAACTCGCGGTCCCGACGCCGTGGGCGAGCAAGGGTGCGGTGATGCGAGCCGCGATCGAGGCCGCCGACGGGCGTCCGCTCGACACGACTGACGGCGTACGCGTGCTGGAACCCGACGGCTCGTGGGCACTCGTCCTCCCGGATCCGACCGAGGCGGTGACGCGGGTGTGGGCAGAGGGGCGGAGTACGGAGGCCGCGACAACCCTCGCGCACCGGTGGGCGGACCTGGTGACCCGAGCCGGCCGCTAGCGCGCTCGGGATATGGGCAGGCCAGCCGATGTCGAGGCAGACAGAACAGCTGGATCCGTGGCCGAACGGTCGTGGTCGACCTGTCAGCCGCCGATGATCGTTTTTTGTGATCACCGCGCGGGACACACACCCAGCACGTCATGACACCATGGTCCGCATGGCCTCAGGGGAGCGGGAGGCGCCGACGGTGCGTCTCGAGGGTACGCCTGCGGCGCCTGGCCGCCCGGCGGCGCCACCAGGCGCCTGGCCGCGCGCGGGCACGATCCTCAAGCGTGACGACTCGATGTCGCTCATGCGCGAGCTCGTCACGCATGCCCTCGACGACGGCTACGCGGCGGCCGCCGCGCGCCGCGGTCCCAGTCGTTCCCGTTCCCGCCGCGGCCTGGGCGCGACGCTGGTGGCGCTAGCATTGCTCGGCCTGCTCCTCACCGTGGCAGCGGTCCAGACCAGACAGTCCGCTCCGGCGGTGGCGCAGGAGAAGGCGGAACTCTTGGAGCGGATCCGGGCCGAGACCGCCCGCAACGACGACATGCGCACCCACGCCGGCGCACTGCAGGAGGAGGTCACCGTCCTTCAGAACGACGTCCTGGCGAGCACGGCGAGTGGCCAGAACCTGCGCGAACGCCTCGCCGCGCTCGACGTGCTGGCGGGAACAGGTCGGGTCGAGGGTCCGGGGCTCCGCCTGGTCATCGACGACGCGCCCGTCGACGAGGTCTCCGGGGCGAGCAGTGCAGAAGGACGGATTCTCGACATCGACCTGCAGCAGGTCGTGAACGGTCTGTGGTCGGCCGGCGCCGAGGCGATCGCCATCAACGGCCAACGGCTCACCGCGTTGACCGCGATCCGCGGCGCCGACAAGTCGATCACCGTCGACTACCGACCGCTTGCCCGTCCGTACGTCGTCGAGGCGATCGGCGATCCCGACACCCTGGAGGCGCAGTTCGCCGAAAGTCCGGGTGGCAAGTGGCTGTTCAACCTCAAGGCAGTGCACCATATAGCACTTGGAACGGCGGCGGTTGACGAGCTCCTACTGCCCGCCGACTCCGGTAACAAACTCCGATACGCGCGGACGGAAGGCGCCCAGTGATCGCGACGATCGGCCTCTTCGTCGGAATCATCGTGGGGCTGTTGCTCCAACCGGCAGTGCCTTTGTGGCTGCAGCCGTACCTCCCGATCGCGGTCGTGGCTGCCCTCGACGCGGTCTTCGGTGGACTGCGCGCGCTCGTGGACGGCATCTTCGACGACCGGGTCTTCGTCGTGTCGTTCATCGGCAACGTGCTGGTCGCCGCCGTGATCGTCTACCTGGGGGACCAGCTTGGCGTCGGCGCACAGCTGTCGACCGGTGTCGTCGTCGTCCTGGGCATCAGGATCTTCTCCAACATGGCGGCGATCCGTCGGCGCCTGTTCAAGGCCTGATGGGTGGTACGAAGGCGATGGCCGAGCAGAAGCCCAAGGCGTCTGGTGGCAAGAAGCCGCGTAATCCCGCATGGCGACGGCTCAACAGCGCGTTCCGCCTCTACATCTCCCGCGCCCAGTTGGCCGGGGCGCTGTTGCTGGCGATCCTCGGCTTCGCCGCCACCATTCAGGTGCAGGCGTTGCGCACCGACGACGAGTTCTCCGGTGCCAACAGGCCACAGCTGATCCAGATGCTCGATGGTCTGCAGCAGCGCACCCGCCGGCTGGAGGCGGAGATCAGCGAGCTCGAGTCGGCGCGGGCGGAGCTGCTGTCGGGTGCCGACCGGACCCGCGCGGCGGTCAACCAGGCCCAGGCGCGCGCCGAAACCCTTGGCATCCTCGCCGGCACTCTCCCGGCGAGCGGCCCAGGTATCCGGCTCACGATCTCCGACACCCGATCGGCCGTGACGGCGTCGTTGGTTCTCAACACGATCGAGGAGCTGCGCGATGCGGGAGCCGAGTCGATCGAGGTGAACGATCGTGTCCGACTCGTCGCCGGCAGTTACGTCCTCGACGGCCAGGGCGGCATCCTGGTCGACGGCACGCTCATCCCACCTCCGTACACGATCGATGCGATCGGGGAGACGAGGACACTCGCGACCGCGATGCGCATCCCCGGCGGTGTCGTCGACGAGGTGGGCCAGAAGGGCGGGCTGGTCACCGTCCTGGAACAGTCGAACATCCAGATCGACTCCTTGCACCGTCCGGTGACGCCTCGCTACGCTCGGCCGGCCCCGGAGGAGACAGCGAAGTCCGGCGACTAGCCTGTCTCCTCAGACGGGGTGTGCTGGCGCGGCGTGCGGTGGTGCTGCCCAGGAAATGTCGACAGCGAGGAGACAGTGGTGTTCCCGGACGACGTCACGTACACGAGCGAGCACGAGTGGGTACGCGATCCCGGAGACACCGAGGGTTCGGTCCGGATCGGCATCACCCACTACGCCCAGGACGCGCTGGGCGACATCGTCTACGTCAGCCTGCCACCGGTGGGTGAACAGGTGCGGCGCGGTGCGGTGGTCGGTGAGCTCGAGTCGACCAAGAGCGTAAGTGAGCTGTACGCACCACTGAGTGGCACGGTCGTCGCCCGCAACGACGCGCTCGACGAGCGCCCCGAGCTTGTCAACGCCGAGCCGTACGCCGCGGGATGGATGATCGAGCTACAGCCGAGCGATCCGGACGAACTCGGATCGCTCCTCGACGCCGCGGCGTACAAGGCGCAGGTCGAGCAGACCTGATCACGCGTTCCACACTGTCCGAGTAGCCGCTCATTCGCCGTTTCGCCCGGTTGGGTCGCGGATGGACGCAATCGCTGCGGGCTGCCCACCTCGACCATTGGTCAAGAGTTAGGGTGTGTGCGGTGGACGAGTTCAACTCAGACGACGAGAGAGTTCCGCCACGGGAGGGTCGATGCCTTTCTGCACTCAGTGCGGGCATGAGAACGCCGAGAACAGCAGGTTCTGCTCGCAGTGCGGCAGAGCGCTGGGGGGAGAACGACCTGTCGAGCAGACCGCGACGATCTCACTCGGCCTCGAGCCCGAATACGACCGGGCGGAGGCCGAGCTCCGTCCGCAGGAGCAGGCCGCCGTCGACGCCCTGCCCTACGACTGCGCGTTGCTCATCGTGCAGCGCGGTCCGAGCGCCGGGAGCCGGTTCCTGCTCGACGCCGACGTGGTGACCGTGGGTCGGCATCCCGAGAGCGACATCTTCCTCGACGACGTCACCGTCTCCCGTCGGCATGCCGAGTTCCGCCGCCGGCCGCAAGGTTTTGTCGTACGCGATGTGGGCAGCCTGAACGGCACCTACGTGAATCGCGATCGCATCGATGAGGTCCTGCTCATCGGTGGCGACGAGGTGCAGATCGGCAAGTTCCGCCTGGTCTACTTCGCCAGCCAGCGCGGTTTCGGCATGACGGGCGCACCCGAACGGACCGGTGCTGGTTGGGACGGGGGGCCGGAGGGGGAAAGACGGTGAGCGACGCTCTCCTTCGGGGGGTCCAAGAGCTGTACCCGCAAGGATTCCTTCGGTGAGTGGCGCGGCGTCCGCGCGGTCCCACAGCTTTTCCATTGGTGAGGTACTCGCGAGGCTGCGCGCTGAGTTTCCCGACGTCACGATCTCGAAGATCCGTTTTCTCGAGGCCGAAGGTCTGGTGGAACCGCAGCGAGCTCCGTCGGGTTACCGCAAGTTCGGCCATGACGACATCGAGCGGCTGCGCTTCGTGCTGACCGCGCAACGCGACCACTATCTCCCGTTGCGGGTGATCAAGGACCACCTCGACGCACTCGACCGGGGCTTCGAACCGCCGCAGCTTCCGGGTCGGGCACTTCCGTCCGCGCCGTCTCCGAGAGTGCTGCTCGGCGGTGCGGACCAGGTGGGCGCGGAGGCGTTCGGGGCCAATGGTTCCGACGTGCGGTTGTCACGCAAGGAGCTCGTCGAGGACGCGGGGATCGACTCGGACCTGCTGGACCAGCTCGAGTCGTATGGCCTCGTCTCGGCCCGGCATGGCAGGGACCACTACGACGAGGATGCACTCGAGATCGCGAAGACCGCAGGTGAGCTCGCGGGGTTCGGGCTCGAGCCGCGCCACCTTCGTGCTTTTCGTACGGCCGCCGACCGTGAGGTGGGACTGATCGAGCAGGTGGTGGCTCCGCTGGCGCGGCAGCGCGGCATGGACTCGCGGGCGCGTACGGAGGACCGGATCCGGGAATTGGCGGCGCTGGCGGTACGCCTGCACGCGCTCCTGGTGAAGACCGGGCTCGGGCGGTGAAGTGCGTCGGTCGACTGGCCACCAACCGACCGGGGTAGTGTGGACGAGTGCGCGAGCTCGACGTCGTTGGTGTCCGGGTGGAGATGCCTTCGAACCAGCCGATTGTCCTGCTCCGGGAGGTCGACGGCGAACGGTTCTTGCCGATCTGGGTGGGGCCCGCTGAGGCGAGTGCCATCGCTCACGCCCAGCAGGGGATCGTCCCGGCGCGGCCGCTGACCCATGACTTGTTCCGCGATGTGCTGATCGCGACCGGCCAGGAACTGACCGAGGTCCGGATCACCGACCTCCGCGACGGTGTCTTCTACGGCATCCTCGCCTTCGCGAGCGGTGTCGAGGTCAGTGCGAGGCCATCGGACTCGATCGCCCTGGCACTCCGCCTGAACGTCAAGATCGTCTGCTCGGACGAGGTTCTGACCGAGGCCGGCATCGCCATCCCGGACGAGCAGGAGGCCGAGGTCCAGAAGTTTCGTGAGTTCCTCGACCAGGTGACACCGGAGGACTTCGACACCCCAGGCTGAGGTCCCCTTTCGGTCTCGACCTCAGGTTGAGGTTTCAGGGCGACACGCCGGCCGTCGCGTTGACCCGTCACGACGCGCGGGCCTACCGTGACGAGGAAAACTTCGTGGATGTCATTCGGCTTCCATGAGGGGCGCTTCTCGCAGGAGGCGCCAGCATGCGGCTCTGCCGCATGACCAGCGGTCTCGTCCGGGTCGGGGTCGGGTAGGACTGGAGAGGGTGTCGCGCTCACCGCGACCCCAACAATGTGGGAGGCGGCCGTGACAGGCACGGGTGACCAGGCGGGAGGCGGTGCCACCGGCGCCGCCATGGGCGAGAGTCCCGAGCGGACCGAAGCCCGCCGTACGGCTGGTGCGCAGGGTCTGCTGTTCGGACCTGCTGACGGCGTTCCGGATCCGCCCCAGGACGGCCTGGGCTACCGCGGTGCCACCGCCTGTGCCGCGGCTGGCATCACCTATCGACAGCTCGACTACTGGGCGCGCACCGGTCTGGTGGAGCCCACCGTCCGTCCGGCGTCCGGCTCGGGCACCCAGCGGCTCTACTCTTTCCGCGACGTCCTGATGCTCAAGGTGATCAAGCGCCTGCTCGACGCCGGCGTCTCGTTGCAGCAGATCCGCACCGCGGTCATGCACCTGCGCGAGCGGGGCGCCCAGGATCTGGCGGAGATCACGCTCATGAGCGACGGTGCGAGCGTCTACGAGTGCACCTCGCCCGACGAGGTGATCGACCTGCTCCAGGGTGGCCAGGGCGTGTTCGGCATCGCTCTCGGGCGGGTGTCCCGTGAGGTCGAGGGCACCCTCGCGGAGTTCCCGGGTGAGCGGCCCGATGCCCCCGAGGACCACGAGCACCCAGGTGACGAGCTCGCGTTGCGCCGCCGCGCCCGGCTCACGGGCTGACGTTCGCGGAGGCGTTCGGATCGGGAGTTCCCGGTGCAAAAGGTTCGTCCGGACGCTGTTCCGGTGGCCGTTTCGGCGGGAAATGACCACGCCCGGTAGGTCTGTGGTCGCCTGTACGGTGCCGATGCCTCGCCCAGGAATCAGATGCCAGCTCAGCGTGGTCATTTGCCGCGAAGCCGGCAGCTGCTGGCGGGGTTGACCAAACTCCAGCCCGGACGCTGGTACCGTGGGTCGAGCTGACAACCCCGCGTGGGAGAGTCTCCACGACCGGATGAACCGGCCGAAGTAGGGCGGTTACTCCTCGTAGGTCGTGGAGCGCCGAAGGGGCAACCCCCCGGAACCTCTCAGGCTCACGGACCATGCGGGCGAGGCGACTCTGGAGCGCCACGGTGGCGTGACAGAGGGGGACTCGACCTGACAGGCCACCTGCCTCGACCGGGGAGCTCCCATGAACGCCTCGATCTCGTCCAGCATCGGCTCCCAGCGGATCAGCGCTCCGCCGCCTGCCGCGAACTTCGCCGATCGCCACATTGGCCCGTCCGGCGAGGACCGGGCCAAGATGCTCGCGGCCTGCGGGTTCGGCTCGCTCGACGAGCTCACGTCGGCGGCGGTGCCGCGGTCGATCCGGACCAGGCGCCCCCTCGACCTTCCGCCGGCCGCGACCGAAACGCAGACGTTGGCGGAGCTGCGGGCGCTCGCGGCCATGAACCGTCCGATGACCCAGATGATCGGGTTGGGTTACTCCGACACGGTGACGCCGCCGGTCATCCGCCGGAACATCCTCGAGAGCCCCGCCTGGTACACCGCCTACACGCCGTACCAGCCGGAGATCAGCCAGGGTCGGCTCGAGGCGCTCGTCAACTTCCAGACCGTGGTGGGTGACCTCACCGGTCTCCCGGTCGCGGGCGCGTCGCTGCTCGACGAGGCGACGGCGGCGGCCGAGGCGATGATGCTGCTGCGCAGGACCAACCGGAAGAGTTCCAGCGACCGGTTCCTCGTCGACGCCGGGTGCCTGCCGCAAACGATCGCGGTGGTGCGTACGCGGGCCGAGGCGCTCGGTCTCGCCCTGGAGGTCGCAGACATCACGACCGGCCTGCCAGAGGGCGACTTCTTCGGCGTACTCCTGCAGTATCCGGGCGTCGACGGGACGGTGCGGGACCTGACCGAGGTGGTGCGTGCCACGCACGAGCGGGATGCGCAGGTGGTGGTGGCTGCCGACCTGCTGGCGCTGACGCTGCTCCGGCCGCCCGGGGAGATGGGTGCCGACGTCGTGGTGGGGAGTGCCCAGCGGTTCGGCGTTCCGCTGATGTACGGCGGTCCGCACGCGGGCTACATGGCTGTACGCAAGGGGCTGGAACGCTCCCTGCCCGGGCGCCTCGTCGGGGTGTCCGTCGACGCCGCCGGTCGACCGGCCTACCGGTTGGCGTTGCAGACGCGGGAGCAGCACATCCGGCGGGAGAAGGCGACGAGCAACATCTGCACGGCACAGGTCCTCCTCGCCGTGATCGCCGGGATGTACGCCGTCTACCACGGAGCCGACGGGCTCCGGGGTATCGCGGCGCGGGTCCACCGCCTGGCGGCGGTCCTCGCGCAGGGTCTCCGGCAGGGCGGCGTCGACGTCGTCACCGAGCACTTCTTCGACACCGTGCGGGTCCGCGTGCCGGGCAGGGCGGCCGAGGTGGTCGCCGGCGCACGGGAGCGCGGCGTCAACCTCCGATTGACAGACGACGACCACGTGGGGATCGCCTGCGACGAGGTGACTGGTCCGGAGCAGCTCGCCGCTGTGTGGGCTGCGTTCGGCGTGGGTCCGTACGACGTGGACGAGATCGCCGCGGCGACGCCCGACGCCGTTCCGGTCGAGCTGCTGCGTACGACTCCCTACCTCACTCACCCGGTGTTCGCGCAGCACCACTCCGAGACGGCGATGCTGCGCTACCTGCGCGGCCTCGCTGATGACGACTTCGCAGTCGACCGGGGGATGATTCCGCTCGGGTCCTGCACGATGAAGCTCAATCCGACAGCGGCGATGGAGCCGATCAGCTGGCCGGAGTTCGCGGGCATTCATCCGTTCGCGCCGATCGAGGACGCACAGGGTTACCTCGCGCTGATCCGCCAGCTGGAGTCGTGGCTGGCCGACGTGACCGGCTACGCCGCGGTGTCGCTGCAGCCGAACGCCGGGTCGCAGGGCGAGTTCGCTGGGCTGCTCGCGATCCGTGCGTACCACCGCGCCCAGTCTCAGGCGGATCGCGACATCTGCCTCATCCCGTCGTCCGCGCACGGGACCAACGCGGCGTCGGCCGTGATGGCCGGCATGCGGGTGGTGGTGGTCGGGGCGGCCGACGACGGGACCGTCGACCTCGAGGACCTCCGCGCCAAGGTCGACGAGCACCGGGATCGGCTCGCCGCCATCATGGTGACGTATCCGTCGACGCATGGTGTCTTCGAGGAGGACATCCGCGAGCTGTGCGACATCGTGCACGAGGGTGGCGGCCAGGTCTACGTCGACGGCGCCAACCTCAACGCCCTGCTCGGTCTGGCGCGGATCGGGGAGTTCGGTGGGGACGTCTCACATCTCAACCTGCACAAGACGTTCTGCATCCCTCATGGCGGCGGCGGTCCGGGCGTGGGTCCCGTGGCCGTCCGCGAGCACCTCGCGCCGTACCTTCCCAACCACCCGTTGCTCGCCCAGGCGGGACCGGCGACAGGTGTGGGGCCGGTGTCGGCGACGCCGTTCGGGTCGGCAGGCATCCTGCCGATCTCGTGGGCGTACATGCGGATGATGGGTGGGCCGGGGCTGCGTCTCGCCACCGAGTCGGCTGTGCTCGCCGCCAACTACGTCGCCACCCGGCTGGCGCCGCACTACCGCGTGCTCTACACCGGCCGCGACGGGCTGGTGGCGCACGAGTGCATCATCGACGTACGCCCGATCACGAAGCAGGTCGGCATCACCGTCGACGACGTGGCGAAGCGGCTCATCGACTACGGCTTCCACGCGCCGACGATGAGCTTCCCGGTGGCGGGCACCCTGATGGTGGAGCCCACCGAGTCCGAGGACCTGGCCGAGCTGGACCGGTTCTGTGACGCGATGATCGCCATCAAGGGGGAGATCGACCGGGTGGCGGCCGGCGAATGGCCGGGTGACGACAACCCGGTGCGAAACTCGCCGCACACGATCGAGATGTTGGCGGGGGAGTGGGACCATCCGTACTCCCGGGAGGAGGCGGCCTATCCGGTGGCGCCCCTTCGGCGACGGAAGTACTGGTCGCCGGTCCGCCGGATCGACCAGGCCTACGGTGACCGCAACCTGGTCTGCGTCTGCCCGCCGCCCGACGCCTTCGCAGAGTAGATCTCAGGCACCGCGCACATCTGACGTTTCAGCGCGGAGTTGTGGGGGGGGGGG